>JBCBKQ010000184.1:0-11690 GCA_038521595.1 Cyanobacteria bacterium J06627_28
ATAAATAGCTGATACAGAGTAAATATTTATACTGAGGCTAACTATATGTATTTTTATCGTTGCTGTAGACCAAAATAGTCCGTAATGTCTGTAAGTCTTTGTGTCGATTACGACAAAAGGACGAGTTAGTTCAAAAGGCCAGCTGAATGCTTGTATGCTCAGCTGGCCTTTTGAACTGGTTTTTCGAACTGGTCTTTTTAAGGGGCCTTTCTGAACTGTCCTTTCGAAATATCAACGGATAGCGTCATATGGCAAAATAATTTGATGTTTTACGCTATATATTGTTAGTCCTAGTGGTTAGTCTTAATGGTCAGTCTTAGCGGACTTTTCGATTGTGACTTCCCGAGTGCTTTTAGGAGCCCCCTATGGCAAAGGCCCATCAGTCTTTTTTGCTGTCTGATTCTGCGATGCAGGCGGCTAGCTATTCTACCTACGAAAATTTTCAGCCCCAGCTGACGGTAAGCGCGGCTGGGCTAAAAGCTTGGAAACAACGTATTGTTCGTTTTCAAAGCGCTCTGGCTCCTGATGTGATGCAGGGTAGTCTGTTTGGGTTGGCGTTAGACTCGGATGAGGCGTTTTGTGATGCAAGCCCATCAAGCACTTCGGCCATAGCAAGTACCCTAGATCCTTTTTCTCTACGTCGCCAAAACACGGAGTTTTGGCGCTGGCGGTTTGACGATGTGGGCGTGGCCGCGATGTATTTTGTGATCGACTATGCTAAAGCTGGCGAGAATCAGCCGCTGCTTTTGTACATTGGTGAAACGGTGAAGTCCAATCAGCGATGGAAGGGTGAGCATGACTGTAAGCGTTATTTGTTGAACTATCGTCAGGCGCACTATGACCATGGGCTGACCAGTGAGCTAGGGATTGCCTTTTGGCCGAATGCGCCGACTGAGCGAAAGGCCCGTCAGCAGTTAGAGTCAGCATTGATTAGTCGATGGCGATCGCCTTTTAACAAAGAAAACTGGCGCTTTTGGAATACACCTTTTGTAGATGGCAAAGCGTCATAAGGCTGTAGCGGTATCGCTGAGTGTCAGATGCTATAGTTTCACCTAATTGTTTTAGGCTTAATTGTCTCAGGCTTAGTAGCTGCCAAAGGAAGTGCATACGTATGCGTTTGATTTGCTTATTTCAGCAAAAGATGCCGTCTTTTCTGTTGTCTGTGGCTTTACCTGTGCTGAGCGCGGGTTTACTGAGTGGCTGTAATCCTCAAACGACTGCTCAGTCAGATTCTCAGTCAGATGATCCAAGCGCTTCGGTCTCTAATGCAGAACCTGGCTCGCAGTCGCTTAAGTTGCTGTATTGGCAAGCGCCGACGACATTAAATCCTCACCTGTCACCGGGGTCGAAAGATCGCGAGGCGGCTAGCCTTGTGCTAGAGCCTTTAGCTGCCTACAACGAGGCTGAAGCGCTAGAGCCTATTCTGGCGGACGAGATTCCGACGGTGGACAATGGCGGCATTAGTGCAGATAGCAAAACCGTTACTTGGAAATTAAAGGAAGGTGTGCTCTGGTCCGATGGTGAGGCCTTTACCGCAGATGATGTGGTCTTTACCTATCAGTTCATTACTACTCCAGAGGTTGGGGCAACGTCCGGTGAGTTTTATGGTGAGGTGGCAACGGTCGAAGCCGTAGATGATCTCACGGTAAAGGTTACGTTTAAGCAACCTACGCCTGCTCCGATGAATCCTTTTGTGGGCGGTAGCGGCATGATTTTGCCGGAGCATATTTTTAAGGACTCGCTGGGGGCGCAGGCGCGTTCGGCTGAGGGCAACACCTCTCCGGTGGGTACGAATGCGTTCCAGGTTAAAGAATTTAAGCCGGGTGACACAATTGTCTATGAGCCCAATCCTAACTTCCGAGAAGCGCAGAGCGTCTTTGGCACGGTGGAGCTGAAAGGCGGTGGCGATGCGGTGTCGGCGGCGCGGGCAGTGCTGCAAACCGGAGAGGCAGACTTTGCTTGGAATGTTCAGGCTGAGCCTGCTGTACTCTCTGGCTTAGAGGCGGCAGGCAAAGGCGAGATGATCTACGTATTCAAGCCGCAGATGGAGCGGGTCTATATCAATTTTTCTGACCCGAATAAAGAGGTCAATGGGGAGCGATCGCAAAAAGACACTCCTCATCCATTCCTCAGCGAAAAGCCCGTGCGTGAAGCGATTAGCCTAGCCATTGACCGGCAGACCATTGCCACTCAGCTATATGGTGAAGCCGGACAGGTGGCGACGAATTTCTTGGTCGCACCCGATAAGTACGCCTCTTCAAATACTGACTACGAGTTTAATTTGGAGAAGGCCGCTAAGCTACTAAATGATGCCGGCTGGCAAGATACTAACGGCGATGGTGTACGAGATAAGGGCGGTGTGGAAATGTCGCTGCTGTTCACCAGCTCTGTTAACCCTGTCCGGCAAAAGACCCAAGAGATTATCAAGCAAAGCCTGGAAGAGATTGGGATGTCTGTGGAGCTGAAGAGCGTGGAGGCGGGCGTATACTTTGGCGATTCGACCAATCCTGATTCGGTACATAAGTTTAACGCGGATCTTCAGCTGTTTGCCTTTGATAGTGAAACGCCAGAGCCGGATTCCTACATGGAGCTGTATGCCTGCGATCAAATTTCTCAGAAGGAGAATCAGTGGTCTAAGGAAAACTCTTCGCGCTACTGCAATCCAGAGTATGATGCGCTGCTAGACAAGCTGGCAACGGAGACGGATCCAGACGCCCGGACGGCGCTGTTTGTGGAAATGAATGATTTGCTAGTGGAAGATGTGGCGTTGATTCCGCTGGTACGGCGGAGTGATGCTTATGCGCTTACAAGCTCGCTGACGAATACAGAGTTTTCGCCTTGGATGGCAAGTACCTGGAAGCTGAGCGGCTGGGGGAAGCAGTGACTTTGGCTGTGCTCAGTCAGCGTCTGATAACCCATGGGTAAATATTTCCTCAAGCGCGTTTTGATTGCGATTCCGACGCTGATTGCCATTAGCATGGTGATTTATTTGGTGCTGTCGCTGGCACCGGGCGATCCGCTGGGTGAGCTGGCAAATAGTCCGTCGATTACGCCGGAGATTCGGGAAAATATTCGAAGGTCGCTGGGGCTCGATCAGCCGATTCCGGTGCGATATGTAAAGTGGGCGATCGCATTCTTTTCTGGCAATATGGGCTACTCGTTTGTGAGCCCGGTGCCAGTGAGTGAGCTGATTTTGCAGCGATTGCCGACGACGCTGTGGGTGGTGGGTCTAGCCTATGTGTTTTCGGTTGCGATCGCATTTCCCCTCGGCATTCTTTCAGCCCTAAAGCGCTATACCTGGGCTGACCAGCTCGCGACGACAGCGGCTTTTGCAGGCTTTTCGATTCCGCCCTTTTTGACGGGGCTGCTATTCATTTTGCTATTTAGCGTCACACTCGGCTGGTTTCCGTCTTTGTACGACAGCACTTTAGTCGTTGAAGACATGAGCAGTTTTGTCGCTCAAATCAAACAGTCTGTCATGCCCATCGCCGTTCTGAGCTTATTCCAAACAGCCGTTTTGATGCGCTACATCAGAGCTGCCGTGATCGAGCAGCTCAACATGGACTATGTGCGCACAGCCTATGCCAAAGGGCTCAGTAGCTGGCAGGTGATTTTTCGTCATGTACTGCGCAATGCATTGATTCCTGTAGTGACGCTCATTGCGCTAGATATTCCAGCTGTATTTACGGGTGCGCTGGTTACGGAGCAAGTCTTTAGCGTGCCGGGCATTGGCTCACTGCTCATTGACTCCATTAACCGTAGCGATACGCCAGTCATTATGTCGATTACCTTTATCTACGCCATTTTGATTGTGATATTTAATCTGGTGGCAGACGTTCTCTACGGTGTGCTCGATCCTAGAATTCGCTATTCAAATTAGGTATAGCAAGCTGCACTAATCTTTATTCGTTTATTTCCAATTCGCTGGGCTCTAGCGTTTTTGAGGGTGACACTTTCGTTTCAGCCGAGCTTTCATATTTTGCTTTCAGCTCTGATAAAGGCACTTGCGCAAAAAGGTCTGCCTCTAGCTGTCGTAGCGATTCTAGGCTCCTATTTTCTGTGAGCTTTTCAGCCAGTGCTAGTCCTTGCTCACCAAAGTTAAGTTTGAGGCCCATTTTAATTGCAGAACAGAGACCTTCTATGAGGCCTTCTTCGCGGCCTCTTTTGAGGGCGCTACGCTCGAAGCTCATCATGTATGGCACTTTGAGTTCCTCCTGATAATTCAAAACGTCTTGCCAGAGACTATTTTCCAGTGCTTCTGGTAAGACCAAAATCCAGTCAATAAAGCGAAGTAGCTGAATGACATCTTGTCGGTTGTAGCCTCGCTGAAACAATAGTTTGATAAGCGTGAGCTTCCACTGTTTGCGGTTGAGGTTATCGTGGGCGGTCTCCAGCGTTTTGAGATGAGACATCACCACGACGGCGAAGGGGTTGTTACTAGCCAGCAAATCGTCCCAATCTTGTGCATAGTCTAGCAATTTTGCGCTGCGAAATCTAAAGTCGAGGGTGCAGTCCCATAGGTTGGTTCTGAACTGCGCTGGTCTCCATTGAGGATCGTCATCGCTGAGAAGGGCGAAGCTGGCGACTGGGCGTTTGAATCGGTCTCGCAGCCGGTAGTTGTAGGTGTACATGCGTTCAGCAAAGTCGGGTTTGGGCTGGCTTTGGACTTCGATGTGCACGAGTACCCACACTTGCTCGCCTGTCCTTTTCCATACTTTGACGAGTTTATCGGCAATGCGCTTGCCGACTTCGGCCTCTCGAACGATTTGCTGTAGCTCCTTGTCTAGGAATTCATAGCCTTTTTCCCAGTCGATATCGCTATGAACATCTTCAAAGAAAAAGGCCATGCATTCTCTAAAGTAGGCCTCTAAAATTTCTTTCCAGGGACTGTCGTAGTCGTTTCGCGTCTCTGCCATGCCGTCTATTAGATCATGCGTTCTATTCTAGCACCGAGCATCGAAGCTAATAGCCTCGCCTTCGCAGACGACATAGGCGCAATCGTTGTCTTGGAGATTGACTTCATAGCCTCCGGTGAATTCACCAAAGGAGGGGAGCGTGAGTCTTTTTTGATGGCGTTCTATAAAAAAGCAGGGGAGGCGGAGACTGTCTGTGTGCGATCGCAGCTTCAAAACTGGATGAATATGTCCACAAATATTCAACGCCGAACCATGACGAATCTCAGGTTCATGGCTCAGTAAAAATGGCCCAACCTCAATCGCATCTACCTGGCAGTTCATACTCATGGGTGGGAGCGATGAGACAAGTCTGCGATCATGGTTGCCAACGATTAAGCACACCTCTAAGCACGCCTGCGCTGCTGTCTCTTTAAGAAAGGTATCCCAGCTGATGAGGACTTCTGGAACGAGAGACTTTTTGGAGTGGAAGAGGTCGCCGAGGATGAAAAGTTTTTTGGGTTTGGTTTGGTTTATGAGCGATCGCAATCTATCCAAATTCTCATCGTTAATTTGGCTGGCAATCGGTATCCCAAAAGACTGAAACGTTTCTGCTTTGCCCAAGTGCACATCTGAAACCAACAAGGCGTCCACCTCTGGCAGGTAGAGCGCCTTGTCTTCTAGTAGCTGCAAGCGCAGTCCAAATAGAGAGATTTCATTGGTGAGTGCGCTAGCTAATGGCCTCATTCTTTTTTAGAACGTAAATCAAGTTGTTGTATCTTGATTCTAACTTGCCAAAGGAGAAAAAACGCACGGTGGAGACAATTGCCTTTAGCATCAACGCCTTAGCACGAGAGTTTTGGGCAATGTAGGTGTTTGAGCCGTATTCAGCCTCCATCGAAAAATCATTTTGCTGACAAAAATTAGCAATCCCCTCTCTAGAGACAACAGGGGCATGGTAGGTCGGATATGGCCCAAATCCCTGTTTTCCTGCGCTCTTTTTTTTCCAGGGTGAGATGTGTCGCACGTATAAAACATGTAGCCAATGGGGGGTTGCCCGAGTTAAAAATCCATAGACAGACAATCTATCTGGAAAGAGTAAAATCAGTAGCCCGCCTGGCTTTAGCCATTGCTTAAAGTTGTCTAATACCTGCTCGGCATCTTCAATATGCTCCAGTACATAGGCATTGAAAATGACGTCGTAACTATTTTCTTGCAGGTCTACGGAGCACAAATCGCCGACGATGGCTTCATCTAAGTCTTGAGTATTGTTTTTTCGAGCGGCGAGTGCGTGCTTATCTATATCAACGCCTGTTAGCTTGTAGTTGGTCTGTTCTAAATCTAGTGTCCACTCTCTACCACAACCTGCCTCTAAAATGTCTAAGCGCTGTTCGGCATCGTTAGCCCGTGCCTTTTGTAAAATATGGCGTTCGGCAACGTTGCGTATGTGGGTCGGATCGCTCAGAATATGGTCTGTCTGAACCCTGTTTGCGTTGTTCATTCGCTTGATATCTCCATTCTTTGTGTATGCACATCTGAATGGACGAAAATCAGGTACTTAGCGCATTTGTAACATTGGGCGATTGAGACGGATCAAGGCGCGGTACATTTCCTGTCGGATTTGGAACTGGCCTTTGTCGATAGATAATTTTCTGCTATGTGATAGGCACGGCTTAATTTGAGCAGGATAGCCAGTTGCTTAAAGCATTGAGCAGCTGGCTTAGTGCAGATTGATATAGACGTTAGGTGATGAGCGATCGCCGTAGCAGATTGCCATGGCTAAAGACCGAGCTCATTAGCCCCCATCGCACCGGGTTAGATGTACGGCCAAAGAGCACAAGCATGGCCTGGACAATTTCTGGCAGGGTGGAAGTATCTGCCAAAAAGCCCGCCCATTGGGATTGCTCTAAGCCAAAGAAAGTGGTGAAAAACTGCTGCAGATCGTTTGTCTTAAAGTTCATCAGATTCTCCAGGCCAAAGCTGTAGAGATAGTGCTTTCTCAAGCGGGCTTCTGGCCACAGGGTTTGCCAGGCGGCTTGGGCGGCTTCCTTGGGAGAGGTTCTGCCTTGTTCTAAAGATTGTGCGATCGCCCGCGCTAACTCTGGCCCCCTTCTCAGCAATGCTCCCTGCATATACCCTGTTGCCGGATGCACCATACTGGCCGCCCCACCAAAGCCCACCACTGGCTGAGTTAGATCGGGCAATGGCATATTCATCGGAAACAAGCAGCGCTCTACATGATGCGTCTCAGTTATCGTCACGCCACGGTGGGCCAACCGTTGCTTTAGCCGTCGCTCTAGTGTTTCCATCGAGATGCCTGGTACATGGGCCAGCGACGTTTCTTCTACAAAGTAAATGTCACTCCCCAAATCCATCGCATACAAAAACGTGGGCGGCAGCTTTTTCTCTGGCGCTGGTAAAAAGTCGTCACGGTAATCCATCAGCACCATTTGCTCCGGCTCTACGGGTGGCTTAGAAAACTTACCCACAATGCCATATGCCGCCTGATAGGCAACCGGCTTCATCGTGGGTAGCCGCTTAATCAAAGCTGGACTATGGCCACTGGTATCAATAACTAAACGGGCATTGTATTTGTTGCCTTGCCCATCTGTTACTTCAGATAGGCTCGCGCCATGGCTCACACTAGCCGCTTTTCCCTGGTGCCACTTAATCCCGTGATTATCGCTTTGGCTGAGCCAATGGCCCTGGAGTTTTTCACGGTCAATCAAGCCATAGTCTCGATTTAAAGGAATTGTTTTATCCCCCATATAGGCCGTTGTCTTTTGCCAGCGCTTCCATAAGAAACCTTCCATGCCTAGCGCTTCTAGCTCATCGGCCCAGAGGCCATAGGTATTTGGCCAGGGTTTATCGGGCGCAGCAGGGCTGAGTCCTTCTACTTTTAGCCCGCGCTGCTCTAGCGCATTGGCCATGAGTAGCCCTGCTGGCCCTGAACCAATTACCAATACGTCTGCCATAGGGTCTTTTCTAGGTGTGGTTGCTGGAACCTATTTTACCGCTATGACTGAGCGAAGAGTAGTTATGGACATCGTGGTGAGCAATTAGGCAGATAGTTTGCGATTACTCGATAAATCCTTTGATGCCTTCAACGACGACCTTGGCGACGGGGTGCTGAATGGCTTGCTCTAGGGCTTCTTCGCCAGCGGATTTGAGTGCTTTGAAGGTACGCTGCTTTAGCTGTGGGTTTTGCCTTATTTGAGAAAGGGCGCTTTCTTTGATTTTGGTTTTGCCCTTGGTGGTAGTGGGATTATATTCTTCGGAGAGTTCGTTGAGGAGGGCTTTGATGTCGCGGGCAGCTTGGGCAAGGTCGGGGTTGTTGTTTATTTGGGTTTGGATTTTGTCACCGAGGACTTTGTCGCCAGCGATATTGTCGCCCTTTCCGTATTGATTGATGGTGTTGCTCATAGCGGTAGACGCTTGATTGGGTTGTGTGAGTGAGTCGAAGGGGTTGTAGTGTAGGCGGATGAGCTGCTTGGCCTTTAGGGGAAGCATGGCATAGGTTTGGCCATTGTCGTCACTGAATTCTACTTCGTAGACGTTTGGAGCAAGGGCTTCGACGATGGTACCAACTTGGCCGGGGAGGAGGTTTGCCTGGGGGAGGGCTTCGGTTAGGGCTACGACATCTAGGAGCTGGAGCGCTGTGAGGGTGGTGGTCATGTCGCTATCTCCTGATGATGTAGCAGCTAGTGAGGCGAGGAAAGTTTTCGGTGAGGCGAATAATCCAGCTACTACGAATGGTAGCGCTATTTTGATTGCGGGTTAATGGAAAGTCAATGATGTATCGATCTCCGTATTCGGTGGGTGGTTCTGGGAGGGCGTCGTAGGTCTGGGCTGCTGATAGCAGAATGGCCTGGAGTTCTTCGGCGTCTTGCGCTGTGAGGCCTAGGATTGATGAAAATAAACGGGCTTTGTGACGTCCTCTATGGTGCTTTAAATCAAGGCTGTAGCTGCGGAGCTTTTTGATATCGATGAAGGCATTAGCCGCGTTGGGGAGCTTCATAGTTATCCATTCTCACTCAGCGAAAAAGCCTTTGAGACTTTTGATGACTATTTTGGCTAGTGGATTCTTGACTAACTGTTCTAGTGTTTCGTTAAGACCTGCCTTGACGGTGTTAGTGAGACGTAGCTTTAGATCGGGATCGTCATTGATGGATTCTAGTGCTTCGCGTTGGATTTTGGATTGTATTCGGGGTTTGCTGAGATCGCTATAGTCTTCAGAGATATCGGCAATTAGGTTGTCTAGTATTTCGCTGAGGTCTTGTATGTCTTGTGAGGCGTTGATTTGGGTGTGGATGCTGTCGCCTTCTATTTTATTCCCAGCGAAATTGTCACCTTTTCCGTGCTGGTCTACTTGAGAAGATTGAGTACCTTCATTATTTTTGCCCGCAATTAGAGTCGCATCGTTGACATCACCGTCTACATTGATAGTGCTTGATTCTTCGTATCTTTGTTCTGGGAGATTAAGTGTGACGTTGTATGTGTTGTTGAAGGGAGATTGAGTAGATTTCTTGGTGCTTTTTGGTCGGTAACTATCTGCGCTATCTTCATAACTTTCTGGGTCGTAGGTTTGAGGAGGTTCTATGACATCGTCAATGAGACGGCGAACGTTGACCATTTCAAAGCTGGTTTGACACTGAATGTCGAAGTTGCTTCTCTTGAGGGAGTTTTGTAGGACGTTGTAGGAAAATTGGTAAGGCTTTTGACTATCTCTACATTCTGCGCAGTTGCAGGGGATGAGGGTTTGGTAGGTGAGTTTTTCGAAGGAGCTGTGGATGCGTTCGAGTTCGTGCCCAATGATGGCGAGGACGCGCTTCTTGTCGTTGCCGGAGATACGGATGTTGATGTTGGCAGCGTCGTAGCGGGCATCTTCGATGATTTCGGCGCGAGCATTACCAATGATGAGGACAACGCCGTGTTTCCAGACAAGGCGTTGTTTTTCAATGTATCGGTGGAGGGCAACAATGAAGCGGGGGAAGATGTTTTTGGGCTTAAAAGGGTAGTGATAGGTGAGGATGAGGTTGTTGTTGGTATCCCAGTCATCTTGATATTGAAGATGTTCTGGTAGGTTTGCTTCTAATAGGTGAGGAGCGATGTAGTGGTGTTTTCGTCCGGTGATTTCGTAGCAGACTTCGAACTCTTGCATGAGGGCGAGTAGCTCTCCACGCACATCGGCATATTGGTTATCGTTCCAGATCTTGTTGAGGTCGTCGCTGCTAAAGCGGCCACAGTCTTTGCGGACTTTTGGAGTGTCTAGGGCTTTGTAGACGGCATCTGTGCTCCAGGAAGGCGTCAGGAAGATAGTTTTGGCGAGGGCAGGGATAGATTGAAAATGGAGAAATACACCAAGATCATGGAGGAATCGGCTCAGGCGGTCTTGTTCTTCGCGATCGGGGATGCCCTGATCAGCGCAAGTTTTTCGATAATCTTGGATGGAGATGTAGTTGTCACTACCGAGGGCTTGATTTTCTAGGACGCTACGGACATTAGCCCAGGTCTTGATCATAGGATCGCCGACGTGGGGTTGATGGATAATATGTTTTTGGACAGCTGCTTCGATGGAGCCTAAGTTGCGGTTGTCAGCGAGGTTGACTTCGATGCTTTCTTTGAGATTCTTAAACTGGCCGCGTAGCTGAAGGTCTGGAACAGCACATGGACGATCATTCTTTTCATTTTTGATGATAATGACGGGACTATCTCCGCCGTGAATCTGAATGATGTTTAGCCAGAAGTAGAAGTCTGTGTTGCCTTGGCGAGAGTCGGTGACGAGGGCATAGACAGCGCGCTTGGTGAGGAAAAACTGATGGGTGGCATGATAGATTTCTTGTCCGCCGAAGTCCCAGATATTGACCTTACAAGGATTGCCATCAGGGTGATTGAACTCATAGGGAAGAACTTTAATGCCTTCGGTAGATTTTTCGTCTTTTTTCAATTCATACTTTGGGTCTTGGAGCTTCTTTGCAAGGGTTGTTTTACCAGCCTCGCCTTCACCAACAATCAAAAGCTTGGCTTCGTAAAGGGGACTTTCTGACTTTTCTTGAAAGTAGTAGTCAATAACTTTCGTTGCAGAAGCAGACCTGCCATACTCGTCCTTTTCACCCAGAACTTCTGGAGGAATCGGTAGCCTATTAGCGCGCACGTCTAACGTTTCAAGTGCTGTGAGCGTACGGATTCTATTAGGCAACAGAGATATTTTGTTGTTCCATAAGATTAATGAGTTCAGATTTTTCAGCTGATAGACAACCTCTGGCAACTCTTTTAGCTGATTATTTCTGAGGTCGAGCGAGGTTAGGTTGATAAGCTGGCCGATGAACTCTGGGAGCTCTTTTAGCTGTGTGTTGTCTAGGTCGAGCGAGGTTAGGTTGGTAAGCTGGCCAATGAACTCTGGGAGTTCTTTTAGTTGATTATTCCAGAGGTTAAGCGAGGTTAGGTTGGTGAGCTGACCAATGAACTCTGGGAGCTCTTTTATCTGAATTCCACTGAGATCAAGCGAGGTTAGGTTAGTGAGCTGGCCAATGAACTCTGGGAGTTCTTTTAGTTGATTGTCACTGAGGTCAAGCGAGGTTAGGTTGGTAAGCTGGCCAATGAACTCTGGGAGTTCTTTTAGTTGATTGTCACTGAGGTCAAGCGAGGTTAGGTTGGTGAGCTGACCAATGAACTCTGGAAGCTCTTTTATCTGAATGCCTCTAAGGTAGAGCGAGGTCAGGTTGGTGAGCTGGCCGATGAACTCTGGGAGCTCTTTTATCTGATTATTTCCGAGGTCAAGCGAGGTTAGGTTGGTGA
>JBCBKQ010000185.1:0-11415 GCA_038521595.1 Cyanobacteria bacterium J06627_28
CAGCGCCGAGGCCAAAACACCAGCTGGAATCGCCACAGCAGCAGAAAGGTGAGCCATCCAGGCCAAGCGAGAGGAAAAATGCATACAGACCGTCTTCAAGAAGAAAAACACAATAACTTGAGTAAAGTATCAGGCTAGGCACCTTACTCAAAGCCTCAACCTTTAAGACTTAAAGGTTGAGACTCAAAGGTTGAAACTAAGAGGGCGATACTTCTAATGAGGCCAGCGCCTCCGGAATACTATCGGACGGTGACTCAAATTGGCCAACCGCCACGTATTCTAACCGTAGCTTGAGCCAGGTTACAAACGTTTTATCGGTAGATACAACGGCAGCCGAGGGCTGAGGGCACTTAGCTTTAATCTCCGATAGCTCAGGGGCTTCTAAAAACGCAGGCTGCTTAATTAACCAAAAGTCTACTTCTCTTTCTTCGGACTTGTACCGACGGTAGCGCTCCTGCAGAACCTCATCAAAAGGTTCTTCCTCTAGCAAAAAGCGTTGACTGGCAGCAACGAAGTAATACGTGGTCATTATTCTCCAATAGGTCTTGTCTTAAAACAGATATCTGTAGCCATCTGCAACTATCCGCTGTGAGGCTGCTTTGATTACAGTATCCTATGACGCCATTTTGTTAGAACTCTATTCGACCACCACTCCCACTAAGCTCAGTATCACGGGCCAGCTCGAACGGCTCATCCAAAACATCATCGGCAGTGGCTGCCATCTGATCGGCACCGACACTGGCAGCATTCACAACCGCACCCAGTAGACGAACATCATCGCTCAGCTCTAGCTCCTCTAGGGCAGTATCTAGTACGGCCTTCTCAGTAATGCCAGGGCGAGCCACTAACACAATGCCATCGGTGTACTCTTCTAGCAAAAGAGCATCGTCACAGCGCGTAAGTGACGGCGTGTCCAAAATCACCATATCAAAGCGTGACCTGGCATCCTTTAAGAACCGCTGCATTTCGCTCGACTCAATAATGGCGGCAGGCTGACGTTGCGGCCCAGGCGATGGGCAGACATATAGATTTTCGACCTGAGAAACCATCTGTAGGCTAGTACCGACCTGACCGCCGTAGTAGCGCAGTGGCTCCAAAATAGACTGCGGCTCTGTCATTAGGCCCAGAATTTCTGCTTTAGACCCAGAGCGCAAATCAGCCTCAATCAGCAGCGTTCGCCGCCCGGCTCTCGCTGAGGCGATCGCTAAATTATAGGCACTGATGCTCTTACCTTCTTGGCTGCGCGTACTGGTCAGCACAATCATCCGAGGGCCAATAGAGCTTTCTTCGTTACCCACTAGCCGCAGGCGACTCAATAACCGCTCGTAGCTAGCATTGTAAATAGAGTCAGCCTGTACTAACACAGGCACAGACCGAGCCGAACGCGTTTTCATCGCCGGAATCAAGCCCAACATAGGGACTTCTTGAGCCTGAAGGAGATCTTCTAACTCCTCTGCGGTACGCACGGTGCCATCCAGCGTATCTAGTAGATACACCACACCGCCACCGGCGACCAGACCTAGCAGCGTACCCACCAGCAAAATAATCGCCGGCGGCAAACCTTCAGCTTCTTTGAGACCCGTGACTGGCAAGCTAGCAATCGTCAAACTACTCACGGTTTCCGCTTCAGCAGCCTCAGCGTCTACGCGGCTAGCCTGCAAGCGATCATACAGAGCACGACGCAGTGCCACCTGCTGGGCCAGACGATTGCGCTCTAGCTGCTTGTTTGGCAAACCCGCATACTGCTGACGTAGGTTTTGAGCAGAGCTGGCAATCACCTGCTGCTGACTAATCAGGGCATCACGCTGTGAATCAAGGCTAACCAGCTGATTGGCCAGCGCCGCACGAGCCGGGTCTAAGTTCGACTGAGCACCGCTAGGGATGGGAGCAACGGTACCATCCCCACCCAGCACCTCCGCCGAGCGCTGTGCCAACAGTTGACGATAGGCGACCAAATTTTCTTGTAGCTCTACCATCGTCGGATGCGTGTCTCTCAGCCCCTGATTGCGCTGCAAGGTCATAGCAGCTTCAGTTTCTGACACCTGTACCCGAAACTGAGCGACAAACGGATCCGCACTTAACGCAGACGACGCATAGGCTTGATCAGGGTTCATCCCTAGCTGAGACTGAATATTACGCATCTGAGCATCAATGCCAGCCAGCGTAATTTGATTGGTTCTTAGCTGCTGCTGACTGCCTGAAATCGCAGATAGCAAACTTCCATCAACGGCGGCTTGAATCGCAGGTCCTTCGATCCGGTCATAGGCCTCTAGCGCCTGCTCAGCCTCTCTAAGGTCCGTTTCAATCGTGGGCAAACGCTGATCTAAATTATCTGTAATGGCACCTAGCCTGGCACGGTTTGTCGCCTGACTCAGCTCAACCATCGCCTGGAACATGGTTGTCAGTACGATGTCTGTCACCCTGGGGTCGTCCCCAACGAATAGCATATTTACCCTTCGGATCTGCAGCTCTGGGTCATCTGACTCATCCGGCTCCAACACTCGAATTTGGGTGTTGGCCACCAATTCCTCGGGCGTGTAGTTAATGCCCTGCTCAGCCAGATTGGCAGACACCCCAGCTAGCAAAAGATCCGACAGCAGCAGCTCTTCGGTAATAATGCCTAAACCCTGCGTAGCAACCTGAGAGCTAGTATCAGAAAAGGCCACCAACGGGGAGTTAGCCGCTAAAACGCCCTCCGAGACATAGGTCGGCGGTGGCTTGGGCTGAAAGGCCGCCACTGCCGAAGCCCCTAAAATAATCGCAAACGTAAACAGACCTGGCCACTTATAGCGATTTAGCGCGAGCAGATATCGTTTTAAGAAGGGTGATGCCATGGGACTTTAGGGATTCTAGTATGCGAAAGGATGAAAACTTAGAGGGTAAAAGCAGCCTTAGAACAGGTTGTCGTTGAAGGCATCGTCTAAGAAACGAGTGAAGCCAAAAATATCTCTGAAGGGTCTCGTTACTGTGTTGAGAGCAAACGACAAACGTCCGATGAGATTACGGCCAACGACGACCACATCGCTGTCCTGCAAAGGTGGGTTTTGAGTGATATCACCGAGAATAGCAGCCTTGGCATCTAGACTTACGCTCACAGCTCGACCAGTGGCAGGGTCATAGCGGATAAGTGCAACATCACCCAAGTTCGCATTGTCGGGGTTGACGCCTAGGAGGGTAATCGCATCAATGAAATCACTACCATTGTTGAGATTGAGCGTCCCTACACCACCGCGTCCACCGGCATAATTTAGGAAGCGGACATTGATAATGGGCTGCGCTAGGGTCGAACGAGCCACCAAGTAGCTGTCATATTCATCCAGTTCACTGGGATCTAATTCAGGAATAACCACAACATCGCCATCTTCGAGGCGAACGTCAGGCAGCGGGCTACCTTCTTTCAGGGGCGTGAACAAATCCACATTGACCGTCTCTTCTACGATGGCACCGCCACGGCGTAGCTGCCGCTGCACTTGAATATCACGAAGATCTGAAGTCTGAGTCGCCCCGCCTGCTGTCAATAAAGCTGTCGCAACGCTAGGGTCTGCCAATGGGTAGAAACCTGGCCGCTGGACAGCGCCTAAGATGGTGACCTCAACACCACGCTGCGCAATTAAGGTGATATCGACATCACGATTATCACGAATAACAACGTACTGGTTATAAACGCGGCTCAAGAGGACTTCAGCCTCTTCTAGGGTGAGGCCTTCTAAGTTGATAGCGCCTTCAATCGGCACAATTACGTTGCCTTGAAGGTCTAAGGTCGCCTGAAAACTTAAATCTGGATAGCGCTGAGCGCTGACAAAAATAGTATCGCCAGGGCCGAGGTGATAGCCCTCAAACGTAGGCGTAAGCACAGAGGGATTGATAGGCGTATTGGGTTGAACCAATAGTGGCTCAAATCGCGGTCCCTCTGCAGGGGGAATGACAGGCTCCCGGTCAACCACTGTCCCGGCAGCGGCCCCATCGGCTGAGCTGTCGGTAGATTGAGAAATCGCTTCGGCTTCAGATGCGATGGGCTCGATTTCTGTTGTAGCGGGAAGATCAGGTAGAACGTCAGAGGCTTCCTCTTGAGCCAGGGCAGGCACGATGCTGGTCGAAATGATGCTGGTCGAAATGATGCTGGTCGAGACGATGCCAGCAAAGCTAGTCAGCCAAAGGGAACGGGCCCGTCTGGAAGCGCTTTTTGAAGACCTCATCTTTGAAGACCTCATCTTTGAAGAGCTTATCTTTGAGGAAAAGGTCTTTTGGAAAAAGCTGGTGTGATCGGAGGCTGACAACCCGTTATTCATAACCGTTCAAAAAATTAAGGAAGGCAGCTAAAAAGCGGCCTATGGAGCAAGTGTTTTGTGTTTAAGTCGCGTTTGATAAAACCGTAATCTGTGGAAAAAGCGAAACAGCAACAGACAAGCCTGGCAAGAGTCACTTGGCGAATCCGCCAGAGTGAATTCATGAGTGAAAATTCACCCTACTGTCACCATAAGCTTAAATTTACATTTCAAATATACTGTCACAAAACGCACATTGGCGGATTACACCGTGGACATCGGCTGATCTTCATGACATCCATACCAACTCAATAAAATCCTCAAACATCTTTTAATTCTTGCAGAATAGCGACAATGAGCAAGTTATTTATGTACGGCAAAGCACTGATGCATGAGCGTTTTGCCATGGCGCAGCACACCATAGGCCAACAATTAGAACAGCAGTTTCAGCTACTCGCAGTGGCTAAAACTAGGTGAGAATGCCACTCGTAAACCATTTAGGATTGCGCCAAACATAGCCCAAGCTCACATCAGATGAGAAGGCAAAGCCTAGATAGATACACGGAAGCCTAAGGGACTCATCAGGACGAGTTCTAAAGAAACTGCATAAAACAAATGCAGCATTGGATCTAACGCCCAATGCTGCATTCTATCCAACGCGATAATCCTCGCAGCATTGCTATGCGCTATGCGATGCCAGTTAAAGGCTGTAGCCTTTGGTGGTGTAGCAAGCAAAGCGCGAAAAATTATACTTACGCAAGGCGGCAACCCTTAGCAAAGGCAACCCTTAGCAAACAAGCAGTGCTTCTACGCAAAAGTCCCAACGCATTAGGACTTTTGCTATGACATCGCCTTATGCCTGCGGAAAAATGGTTTCTAACAGGACGGAATGAACGGATTCGCCCAGCTTTTCGGCTTCGGCTGAGTGGGCAGTAATTTTTGAAAAGGGCTCTATGGGCAGCCAAACGCTAACAGCAACCCAAGGCAGTCTTTGACGCTGACGCCATTGCACCATTTGGTCAGCCCAAAACCATCGAGAGGGCGAGGGGCTACCACCTGTGGGCCAGGCATACCACTGCAAGATAGCGTACGTTTGGCCTCTACCCTGGGCACGAAAGAAATCGGCATTAATTCGAATCGTCTTTGAAGCATCTTGAGCTACGGCAGGCAGCTCGAGGGATAGTTTTTGATGAGAATCGGTTTGCCAGCGCTGGGAGCCTTTAATATCTAGCCACTCTACTTCTGGCTGGTCGGCCTCCCATATTTGAGGCCTGAGCAGCAAGAAAGCAGCCGATGACGCACGGTTACTAGTTTCACCGCTGCCTATCTCACGGCTATCGGCCTCACTGCTAGCGGCAGATAGCTGCTGAATAGACCAGGTGTCACCGCCAATAGTCGTTTGCAGCTGATCTTCGGTTTGCCATCCAGGCAGAGGAATTCCCTGGTCGCGAATTGCCTGCAGTTCCGATTGGTTTGGAACTAGTAAAGGCGTTGCCCACGGCCAGCTAGAGACATATCTGGGCAAGGCACTGACAGCGACCAAGAGCGACAGCGCCGCGATAACGACTAACTTAATGACTGACTTTTTATTGGGTTTACCAGGCAAAGAAAACGAAGACACAGAACAACACACCCCTACGGTTCACGAATGGAAACAGAATCAAGAAAAAACGATTAACAAAATGAATCGGGCAAGTGCTCACAGCTCATCAAGAAGGCAAAAGGCGACCCAATGTTTTTTGAACTTGCCAATGATTTTTGAACTTAAAAGTAGTCAGGCCTTTGTGGACGAGAAGAGGATCGTGAATGGTCTGTAGAGGATGGTGACGAATTAGAAGACGAACTAGGAATAGAACCGCTGTTGCCAGTAGCTGCAGCAGTCGCTATTTTTAGACTCCTGGGAATATAGCGCTCGATGAGTCTGACTAGGACGATCAGCAGGCCAAGCATAAGCGCAGAGTAGAGATCGCCGCCCCAGCTATCGTGCAGCCATTCAAAAGCGCCTGTCATTTGCATCCCATGGAAGTAGGTCAGCGCGGCATTGCGGATAATGTTGCCGACAACACTGATACCAATAATGCCTGAAAAAAAGAGGCCTGTTCTCAGGCGTGATTTACTCAGCCCTGTCCAGTAGGTGAGAATCAGCCCCATGTATAAACTTGTGAACAGCATTTTGAGCCCGGCGCAGTGGGGTGCGACCTCAACGAGCTGGTCATTGACATATAGGTAAATGCCATCAACATATACATCAACATTGAGCTGCTGCAGTATGAAGCCTGCGACGCTGGCAATAAAGCTCTGTAAGGGCAGTATGTAGGGCTCAATAATGTAAGGCAGCTGGGTCGGTGTTGCCAAGACGACCAGCGCTAGGGGGAATGCATACAGCCGGAAACCTGCTGTGCCCTTGAGTGCGAACAGTAACCCGGCCAACAGCAGCGGCAAGGAAAGGTTCATCATGTCTGGCAGACCGCTGATATAGAAGGCAGCCGCAATAAATAGCAGCGGCAACGCAGCCCAGTGTGCTGTGTTGGCTAGCTTATGCCATTGAGATCGTGCCTCCCAAACCAGATACGCCGCGAAGGGAATACCTAAAAGACCATGGCTAAAATACTCATGCTGAATGCTAATGGACTTGTTGAGCCAGCCATCCACCCAGTGCCACAGCAGCGGGATGTAGAGGACGGCCAGTAAGCCCAAGATCAAGATCTCAGGAGAAAGCTGCTTTTTAGCGGTAGCATTCAGCATGTTAAAGAACCAGCAGAGTTAAACAGAAAGAGGGAAACAAAGTAGGGAAGCAGAATAGGGAAATAAAGTAGGGAAGCAGAATAGGGAACACGAAGGATATTTGGTCGCGGGTAGCTTTTAATTACCCGATCAGCCATTCAATTAATCGGCCGCCAATACAGGCTCAGCAGACTCGGTCGTGAGCGCACTACTCAGAACGCTGACAACCCGGTCAATTTGATCAGTAGTGAGCCCAGGATACATAGGTAAGGACAAGATTTCTTGACTCAGGGCTTCAGCGTGAGGGAAGTCGCCAGGGCGGTGTCCCAGGGACTGAAACGCGGGCTGAAGATGGCACGGCGTGGGGTAATGGATGCCGGTTTGAATATTTTGGCTATTAAATTCTAGCTGGAGAACAGTACGGTCAATGGGGCAGTCGTTGGTAATGCGAATGACGTAGAGATGATAGACATGGCCTTCGCCACTCACGTTTTTCATGGGCAAGATACCTTTGGCTGCGAGAGGGGCTAGGGCCTGATCGTAATAGGCGGCTAAGCGGTTGCGATCGCGATTCCAATCGGCCAAGTGAGGCAGCTTCAGCGCGAGCACCCCTGCCTGAATCGTGTCCAATCGACTATTTGTGCCCCCTGGATCGGTATGGAAGTACTTGCGCGTTGCACCGTAGTTGCGCAGCGATCGCACCGTTTGCGCGACCACTTCTTGTTGAGTGACCAACATGCCACCATCTCCTAGCGCACCTAAATTTTTACTGGGGTAAAAGCTAAACGCGGCGCCTAAACCCACAGACCCGGCCCGGTAGCCTTCTCGCTCGGCTAAATGTGCCTGAGCGGAGTCTTCAAACACGATGAGGTCGTAGCGCTGGGCCAAGTCTAGCAGCGCAACTGGGGAAACCATTTGGCCATATAGATGCACCGGCAGCAAAGCCCGCGTTTTACGAGTAATGGCGCATTCTGCAGCGGTCAGATCCATCAGCGCCGTTTCGGGGTCGCAGTCTACAAAGATAGGAATGGCCCCAATGCGCACAACGCCAATGAGCGTGGCGACAAAGGTATTGGCTGGCAAAATAACTTCATCACCAGGGCAAATGCCACAGGCACGCAGGCCGAGTGCGATCGCATCTGTACCGCAACCGACCCCAACTCCATAAGTACTTCCACAGGCTTTGGCAAAGGCCACCTCAAAATCAGCAACGGCCTTACCTAGCACATAGTCACCTTTAGACAGCGTCGCCTCTACCACTGCCAAGATATCTGACTGAATCGGCTCGTGCTGACAGGACAAATCAACGAAGGGAACCAGCGGAGCAGAAGTCTGAGAAAGAGCCATAGGGATAGTGGAGTAAGTCGATGACAGCAAAGGGTAGGTACAGCCAAACTTACAGTGGCTGCAAACCAAATCAGTCAAACCAGCTAAGCAAAAGAGGCTCTATCTACTGTGACGCGATTCGTCGTGGGCGAACTTACCGGAGGATAAATTCTCTGTAAAACTTGCCTAAAGTGCTTCAACAGGTTTTGATTAGATAGCTCAAGAATGCCCTAGCGGCTTGCTGTCATTACAGCGTGCCATAGTCACATATTGATTTTTCATGTAGACGCTTTATTGGACGCTCTTTGCCGGGTATCCCCTTTATTAACGGACGACTGATGGACTTTCAGAGCGCCTGCCGAGAGGTAATTACGCAAACCCTCCCAAAGCACGAAACAAACACCACTTTTTTGGGACGACTCCGCCAGGGTAAGCCGCCCGTACCTGGTCAGGTAACCTCGTTGTTGCTGGCGCTCAAGGTGATCCATAGCCAGCTACAAGACGTGGCCCAGATAGATAAAGAGCTGGCCCACGGCCTGTTTTTAGCCGCTTATGAAAGCCGCAACCTGTACGAATCGGGCTATGCTGCGCGGGTGACTTGGCCGCCGCTACTAGATGAAGATTTAATGCGAATTGCGATCGCAGTAAACAGCATCTTTGCAAATACACCGACTGCGACCGACTGAAGTCGCTAACCCCATACGCTTAGTAGCCAACGGGCACCCGTGGCACTAGAGTACAGGGACTGACAAACAAGAATCAGTACACGCTGTCTTATACTCAGGCGCTCTAGCGGCTGCATTGGTCATGAGATCTCGCTCTCAAACTCGCTCTAGAGCCCCCCGATCTAGTCGAGCTCGTGCTGGAAATCACGGTGCTGCTCAACACCATACATCTGCGCTAACTAACTACCGTCTGCTCCTGAGCTGGGGCTTTTTAGGCTTGGTCTCGCTGGCGATGCTGCGCTTGCTGTGGCCGTTGCTTTTGCTCACTGGCTTACTCGCTGGGCTAGCTGGCAGTGGGTGGCTGCTGTGGAAACAGCAGAGACGGGAAAGGGCGCAATCGCACAGACAAGACATCCGACTGACTCAGCAGTTTTACGAACTGTTAGACCACAGACAGGGCCGCATCAGTGCACTAGAGCTGGCTATGAAAACTCGCCTGAACAGCAAAATCACAAGTCGCTATCTCCATCGTCAGGCCCAAGAATTTGGAGCCTATTTTGAACGGACGGCCCATGGTGATGTGATCTATATCTTTAATCCAGCGGTAATTTACGCTTGGTCAGCTCGGGCATCAGAATATGTCTCAGACTACGCATTTACCCACGAGCCCTTGCCCTACGCTGAGCCCTCACCAACAGAAATCGCCTGGGCCTATGCTGAGCAAGAAAGGCGACAGACACAAAAGAGACAACACGAGCGCATGGCCCACGCCAACGCCAAGCAGCTACGTGCCCTCAGACAGCTCTCTAACGGTGCTAGTAACCCCATGGCTAGTAGCACCGTAGAGCCCGAAATCGCTAGAGGAAGAGCGATCGCAGCCGCCGAAGATGTAGTGACTATCGATGTAACTGCCGTCAACGGATAGAAAGCTTAGCGTTAAAAGAATCAAAAAAAAGTTTTGACAAAGCGACCTCAGTTACTGAGCATAGGAGAGGTTTACTAAGCAGTTAGGAGAATTTTTCGTGGAAAAGAGTTTCATTATGATTAAGCCCGATGGCGTGCAGCGCGGCTTGGTCGGCGACATTATCAGTAGATTTGAGACCAAGGGCTTTATGCTCGTAGGCCTCAAGCAAATGGCTGTCTCCCGTGAATTGGCTGAATCGCACTACGCCGTGCACAAAGAGCGTCCTTTCTTCGGTAGCCTAGTGGACTACATTATTTCTGCACCTGTTGTCGCCATGGTGTGGGAAGGCGAGGGCGTCATTGCCTCTGCGCGTAAGCTCATTGGCGCGACTAATCCGCTAGACGCAGAGCCCGGCACCATTCGCGGCGACTATGGTATCACCATTGGCCGCAACATCATTCACGGCTCAGATGCACCCGAAACGGCTGAGAGCGAAATCAAACTGTGGTTTGGCAGCGACCTATGCAGCTGGGAGCCCACTATGAAACCTTGGCTGTACGAATAGAGCCGACTTGTAACTAGCAGGGTTACGCCAGGCTACTTTCTTAATTCTCTCTCGTATAAATTCTGTGGGCGTCAAGCTTACGCCCGCAGATAAAGACTCAGGCTGTCTTCAATTAAGCCTACAGGTATCTGCTCAGTTCGTTCTGGAGACTGCTGCCCCGTAGCAACTTCGTGGACAGCATGAAGAATATCAGCGGAGTAATAACGATTGCCACAGCAGTCGCACACGCCAATCGTAACGTCTTCTAAAATCACGAAGCCATCACGATGCTTAAAAGCTTCACGCTTTAAGACACGAGGCTGAACTATACCCTCACAATATTCGCATTGATAGCCATACATACTTTTATGTTCCAAGTTCTGTGACTTCGTAAGCCGTGATGACCAATGCACGACTAGAAGTGGCAAAGCGGACAACCACACCAACTGGTGTCTTTCGATCCAATGCAGTGCCAATCACAACGTATTTAGTGCCTCAACGTATTTAGTGCCTCTTGGATCGTCTCTTTCAATCCGAGCGATTTGACCATTCAGAGTTGCTACTTCTACGTCCAGGATAGTCAGTAGATCTTCGGCCATCTCTTCCATCTCATGTGCCGACATATCGTACTGTCGTAAACGCACTTTTAATCGAATGCGCTCCAAATCGCGTTTTGACATCCTACTTTTTCTTAAGCCAATTCAGAAGATGGCTACATGTTGGCGCGGGCGTCTTTGACGGCGGCCATGAAAGAGAGGATACCAGCGGGAATGCTGAGAGCTAGGATAACGGCTGTAGGGGCGGTGCCCCAGTCTGGATCGCCGGAAGACAGCTCAAACATGGAGCCGACGGCTGCGATCGCGGTTAAACAAGCAATACCTAAATATGCGCCACTTTTTGGGGTCACTGATTATTCTCCAGATGAATTGACAGGGATAAATCTAAATTGATTAGCGCGCTGAATCGTTTTTAAGCCACTGTAAGCCA
>JBCBKQ010000186.1:0-11285 GCA_038521595.1 Cyanobacteria bacterium J06627_28
GTCCCAGAGTTTGATCGTTTCATCTTCACTGACACTGGCCAGAGTGTTGCCTTGCGGGTGGAAGGCCAGCGATCGCACCACATTGGCATGGCCCACCAACGTCTGCAGACACCGGCCATCGTGAATATCCCAGAGCTTCACGGTTTTGTCGGCGCTACCACTTGCCAAGAGATGACCCTGCGGGCTAAATGCAACAGACCAAATCCAATTCGTGTGCCCCTTCAGCACTCTCAGACAGTCTCCACTCTCAGCATCCCAAAGTCGCAGGGTCTTATCCGAGCTACCACTCGCTATCATGGTCGTCTTGGAAGTAGGCGTTT
Source organism: Cyanobacteria bacterium J06627_28 (assembly GCA_038521595.1). Classification (GTDB taxonomy): domain Bacteria; phylum Cyanobacteriota; class Cyanobacteriia; order Phormidesmidales; family Phormidesmidaceae; genus Phormidesmis. The sequence goes on from JBCBKQ010000186.1 coordinate 321, forward strand.
CGGTGCTAAAAGCAACCGTCCATATCATCCCGTCATGTCCTGACATTATCCTCAGGCACTCACCATTATTGACATCCCACAGCCGAACTTGTTTGTCAGAACAACCGCTGACCAGCGTTTGTCCATCCGGGCTAAAGGCTACTGAGCGCACCTGGCTAGGATGCTTTAGAACGGCCAAACGGTGTCCGTCTTGAATGTTCCACAGGTGAATGCTGCCGTCGTGTCCTCCGCTCGCGAGGATCTGACGATTGGGGCTAAATTCGACAGACCACACTGTATTGGTATGCCCTGGTAGCGTCCTCACACAGCGGTTGCGCTGTACGTCCCAAATCTTCACGGTTTGATCCGCGCTGCTACTCGCAATTAAGCGGCTATCAGGATGAAAAGCAACAGATAAGATCCAGTTTTTGTGGCCTGTTAATGTTTGTAGACACTGTTCTTGTTCTATATCCCAGATCTTAACGGTATAGTCATCGCTGCCACTGACAAGGGTTTGCCCATCAGGACTGAAGGTAATTGCTCGAATGGCGTTGGCATAGCCTGTCAACGACTTCAAACAATGTCCCGTTTGGGTATTCCAAATTCTGACCGTTTGGTCCTCACCGCCGCTGACAAGCCTGCTGCCATCGGGACTAAAGGCAATCGACCAAATCCAATTCCCGTGGCCAGATAGAGTCTTTACGCAGCGACCAGTCTGCACGTCCCAAATTTTTATGGTTTGATCGCCACCGCCACTCACCAGCTCCTGGCCGTCAGGACTAAAGGCAACCGAGCGAATGGCATGGGTATGGCCTGCAAATGTTTTCAGGCACTGCCCGGTGTGAGCATCCCAAATTCTCACGGCTTCATCCGTACTGCCAGTGGCGACCCTCTCACCATCCGGACTAAACGCGATCGCCCAAAAGCTGTTCTGATCATTTACGGTTTGTAAGCATTCACCGCTCTCTACCTCCCAAATGTTGATCCTTCGATCCCAACTAGCAGACGCTATCAACTGACTATCAGGACTAAACGATACCGCTTGAACATAATTCGTATGTCCCTGCAGTGTTTTAAGACAACAATTTTCCTCAAAATCCCAGAGTTTGACCGTCTGGTCAGAACTGCCGCTGGCAACTCTCTTACCATCAGGGCTAAACACAACAGATCTCACCCAATTTGTATGTCCCTTCAATGTTTGCATGCAGCATCCGGTGTGAACATCCCAAATCTTCACGGTTTGGTCGGCGCTGCCGCTGACTAGCCACTGACCATCTGGACTAAACGCAATCGACCAGATCCAGCCGTCATGTCCCCGGCAGCAACCATATTCTCCGCCATTGGCCATCTGCCAAAGTTGAATGACACCGCTGGTACCAGCTGCTGCAAACAAACTGCCATCCGGACTGACAGCAACAGAATGGATACCGCTGAAAGCATCGTAAAAAGTAGTTTGTGAAAAGGTAGCCTGTGAAAAATTAGCCTCGTGAAGTTTGAGTCCCTGCAGATAGGCTTGCCAAATCGTGAGATTGGAAAAGTCATAGTTGGCCACATCAATCTGTAGTTGACGCATAAGATTGAGGACATTACCGCTCGCATACCCAGATTGTGCAGGCGGTCGTCCACGTAAAGGTGCCAAGCACTGAGTGAGCACCGTCGCAATGGCCTCAGCGCTGCCAAGATGGGTCAAAAGCTGATTTGCAATCGGCTCTAAAATAAGATTGAATTGTGTTTGTTGAACAATGTCATTCGCGGTTGTTTTGAGTAATGCATGTTGAATCAGCCTTGCTGGTTTTTGATCTGTTATTTCAGTAACAATTTTTTCAATTAAACGTTCTGTAACATACTCCATCACGACAGGTTGTTGGGTATAGCGTCCGGACTGTTGCTCAATTAGCGATCGCCAGCCCAAAGATTCAATCGCTTCGAGCAAGTTAGCTCGGGTAGCCGGTGGCACTATATCGCTGGCCAACGTTTGAATGGAGGTCCACTTACGGTTGATGGCCAGCCAGTACATGATGGTTTGCTCCAGGGCTGAGAGCCGCTCAAACTGTTGATCAAGGAGCCGCTGTGTGCCGTTAAAGAGGAACACGCCCTCAGCCAAAAAGGGAGCAATCTCACCGTCAAATAAGGCATGAATCGACCCCGCTGCAATTTTTAACGCCAGCGGGCTGTTGCCATAGCGATCACAAAGTTGTTGTTTCTGCTGGATGCTGCCGACGAGGTCTTTAGAGTCGATAACGCCTAAGGCGGTTTCGAGACAGCCGCGCAGTTGGCGCGATCGCACTGCCAGATCCGTCCCTTCAAACGTAGCAATTTCAGCCGGTTTCTCACGGCTGGTAATGAGTACACAGCTTTGGTGCGGCGATTCACCCAGCATGCGAAACAGATCGCCATAGGGCTCGTAGCCAACTCGATATTGCCCGGCCCGATTGCCTGCCTGGAGAATGGTCTCGACATTATCTAAAATTACCAGGCAGCGAGAGGCCTGCAGCCAGTGTCTGAGGCGATTTGGCGTCGCCTGCATATCCTGTTGATCAGACAAAAATAGCACCAGATCCTGTAGCAGACTGTCTAACGGGGGGGCGTTCCGTAGCGATCGCCAGATCACATAGTCAAACTCATCTTGAAGTTGCTGGGCCAGCTTCACCGACAGAGCACTTTTGCCAATGCCCCCCATGCCCAATATGCCTACCAACCGACAGCGGTCAACCTGTATCCAGGTTTTCAGACTGGCCAACGATTGACTGCGACCATGAAAGATAGAGACATCTGGGGCTTCGCCCCAGTCAGCTTGCGCACTGGTGATTTGTGCGGTGGCAACTTGAGTATTGGCGATTTGCGCGGTGGCGATTTCCCTTCGAGAAAGCTCTGCCATCGCGCCCTTGGGGATAGCACCTTTTGTGACTGGCGTTTGGTCTGGGGAGAGGCCATCGTCTATGGCATCCGGATGAGCATAGTCTTCAGTCGTAAGCGTCAGGCCAAAGGCTTCAAAGTAGGCTGCAATCGTCTGACGATCAACCGGCGTTTTGCCGGAGCGCACCTTCGTCAGGGTGTTAATGCTCAGCCTCGTAATCTCAGTAAGCGCCTCTAACGTATAGGGTTCGCGATTGTTGTCTTTAGCAGCCTGCTGAGCTTCAGCTATTTGCAGTCGCTCCCGTCCCTTAGAAGAGAGTCTCACGCCGCGCCTACGTTTTCCTCTTCTCGACTTTTTTTCCATGGAGATTCAGATGATATGCAGTACTCAAGAGTGCATGACAGTCTTGAGCAATTCAGCTTTGTGTCTCTTGCAACATGGTAGAGCACTTAAGTTGTGATAAAGATTCAAATTTTAGCTTGTAACCATAGCCCCCCATGCAGAAAAGGGGCTAAAAGTCTCATCCTGTCTATTTTTTAGCGCACGATACCAACACCGCTTAAGTTGTGGCTTAACTTGTGAGCCTAAGCTGTGAACTTGACTGGTGCGCTCTAGTTAGTTGCGGCAAGCTAAGACCGTTCCCGAAAAGATTATTTTCACGCACTCTCTGTAGCTTCAGAAGAGTTGCTTAGGACACTTGCCAGGGGCTACAGCCCTTATTAAGCAAGCAACTCTTCTGAGCAAACGTCCTAATGCATTAGGACGTTTGCTATAAGTCAGCCCTAAGTTAGCTATTCCTAGCTCTTAAGCTAGCCTCTCGCTCGGTTTACTGAATCGCATAGAGCAGTAAATCGGAGCAGTAAACCGGAGCAGTCAATTGCAGGTTTACTTTAGATTTGCTGACGCTGATTTGTCTCTTAGGAACAGGACTTTAATAAGTTCCAATTTGTCGCGGGCCCTCACCCCAACCCTCTCCCCTCGGGAGAGGGAGCCGATGTTTGGATGTTATTCGATCTTCGTTCCTTAAAGACATCAATTGTCTCTTGAAGACATCAACTGATTTCCAACAACTGATTTCTAACAACACTTGAATTTAGCGAGGCTATATCGATGACAAAGCAACAAAAGCGCAGACCTAACATCGCTAGACCTAGACCTACCGGCTCTAGACCTAGACCTTTTAGACCTAGACCTACTAGACCTAGACCCAAGCCCACCACTCGGCCTACCCCCCAGCGCCCCCCTATCGCACAACCCATCGATATTGGAGAACCGCCCTCAGGTCCACCGCCATCTGTTGATATGCCCTCCGACTCCCAGCAGGCAACCACACGCACAGAGGCTGAAACCTATGGAGAGATCGGCAGTACTCTTGGCCAAGGCTATGAACAATCTCCTCCAGAGGATATTCCCGGTCGCCCCCTGTCGCAGCTGGTTTCAGCGGGTGCGTTACCACAGTATGATCTCATGCAGCGGCTGCAATCACAGGTTAAAGAGGGATCTCTCACCTTAGATAAGTCAGTGCTGGGAGAGTACGGCATTATGGCCGAGCTGGTGGGCTCGTTCCTGGATGTTTTAACGCCCATCCGCAATCCCAAAATGGAATTTGTTCAAGGGTCTCCAGGCATCGTTGGCATTCCGGGCATAGAGACCTCAGAAGATCCCTCAACAGACGGCAATTTGGCCACCCCCGAAGATCATGCTTTAAAGATTTCGGGAGATGTGACCCTCTTTGGTTCAGAGGCGGCAAAACTAGAGTATGCCGACTTCTTCCATTACAAGGGAAGACCCCACTGCGTCTTCAAGTATATTCTCTCTAAAGAGTTGGGAATTGGGACTCTCTTGCCAGGTGTGCCGCTGATTCAGGGGCTAAAACTCTCTGGGCCAACCTTAATTGCAGCAACAGCGAGTACCCTATACGATCCAAGCCTCGACTCGGGGATTAACGAAGGATTTAATTTCTTCGGCAATTTGAAAATTGCTGAGTCGGATGATCCCAGCATTCGCTTTATTGGTGATTTGCTCAGAGTGCGAGAACTCGCGCTGCATGCGGCAGTAGATACCGCAGGTGCAACCCCTGAGTATTTGCTAGAAGGTGCGATTCAGCGAGATATTACGTTAGTAGATGGTGCCAACTTTAAGCTGCGCTTTACTCGCTCGGATGTGGGCATCTATGTAAAAGGAAATCCACCAGAACCCTCTATTGCCCTGTCTAATGACTTGGTGGTTACCCTCAAAGAAAAAGGAGAAGACACCCATCTGGTGTTTACCGGCGGCGTGAAGGTTGAGCTGGAATCTATCACGGGTTCATTCACCATGAACGGCACGGGTCGCAGTCCAGAAGGGGCGCTCTCTGGAACTATTCAGAACACAGGGGAGTGGAAAGACCCCTTTGGGATTCCTGGCATCACGATTCGACAATTTGCACTGCAGGTTGGGTTTACCTATTTGTTTCCCTATGTGGACAACGTGGGCATTCATGCCAATATGAAAATTGGCGACGTGGATGGTCAAGTTTCTATCCTGGTAGATACCAACGATCCGGATCAGTTCGTGCTGGCAGGAGCAACTGATCGGATTACGATGATCCAGATTATGACCGCCATGACACCCGCTACGTTTGCCGCGTATCAGGCACTGCCAGGTAAGCTCCGGCGGGCAATGAACAAAACGCTGGATGTGGCCCTAGAAGATGTGAAGGTCAGCATTGTTCCGAGTGCAACCTCGATTGGGGGCGTCCATTTTCGAGATGAAGGGGTCACCATCGCGGGTCAACTAGCGATCTTTGGTTGGCAGGCGAGCATGTATCTAAACGTGGATACCTTTGATGGCCTCACGGCTGCTGCCGACATGGATCCCCTCAACATTGCAAATGTGTTGAAGATAACGGGCGCTTTAGGAGAGGCCGCGCCGAAGATGCGTTTACGGATTTCTCCCTCTGAAACACCCGAGCTCTATATTTCTTCGAAGATTGAGTTTCTGGGTCTTAGCCAAGAACTGTTCGTAGAGGTGGGTGAAGATGGGATGTTGTTCATCCTCAATCGCAAGTTGGGTAAGTTGCTCTCTACTAACTTACGCTTCTCGTACGGTGATGGCGACTTTGAAGCCCTCGGCAGCATTGACTTCAACCTGAATTTGAGCCTGAACACCTTGCTCGGTGAGATTACCCTCGTGGATGTTGGCTTTAATGCCAGCGCCAACTTCCGGGCAGGACAGTCAGCAGGGTTCCACGCCTCCATTGAAGGAGACTTCCGGCTCTATGGGAAGACGGTTACGTTCCCAACTCTGACCTTAGAGGCCGCCCCCAGCGACTTTCAGTCAGTGTACAACAATGTAATAGACCAAATTAAGGATAACGCCTTAGATCTGTTGGGCGGTGTCTTTGAGACCCTCGAAGAGTGGGCTAGTGCCGTCAAAGATGGGCTGGTTGACTTTGGTGGAGAAGTGGCAGAGGTTGCTCATGATGTCTACAAGGCATCAAAAGAAGCAGCTGCTAAGGCCTATAGAACCCTTGGTAAGGGTGCGACGGCAGCGGCGAAGGGTCTTTCTGCTGCGTATGACCTTTCTGCTGAAGGCGTAGCCCAGGTACTTGAGGGTGCCAACTATGCGGCAGAGGAAGTTGCAGCAGCGATGGAAAATGCTTTTAATCTCACTGTGGAAGCGGCAGCCGAGGTCTTGAAGGCTGCGGGCTATGCTGCGGAGGAAGTGGGTGATGCCCTCAAGAGTGCCTACGATGCCTCAGCGAGGGTAGCCGCCGAAGCCCTGAATCATGCGGGCTATGCTGCAGAGGAAGTGGGTGATGCCCTCAAGAGTGCCTACAATGCCACTGCCGACGTTGCTGCTGATGCCTTGAAGTATGCAGGCTATGGGGTGGGAGAAGTCGGTGATTTTCTCCAGAGCGGCTTCGGCTTGGCTGGAGATGGTCTGAAGGATGCTTTACGGGGCGCTGGCTATGCGGCCAAGGAAGTTGAAAAGTTCTTGAAAGATGTTGGGCAATTTTTTGAGGACAACTTGAACCCAACGAAGTGGTAGATAAAAAAGAACAGAGTAATCTTGAAGAGAAGATCTCTCGTATGTGTTGATCGAACATGTAGTTGTTGGTGAGTTGCACGAGCTGCTGAACCCACACCGTCGCTACGCGCCACCCCTCCAGAGGGGATCTACTTCAGGCTGTGATGATACAGGTGATCGAAAGCGGCCACGTATGCCACATAGCCGGGACAGATCCCCTCTTGGGAGGGGTGGCCGGAGCGTAGCGGAGGTCGGGGTGGGTTCGGCAACGTAAGCCGCCAACCAATCGACGATAAACACATGCAGAGAGTCTCTCTTCGAGATTCTCAAAGAAACCTAAAAACTAAGGAGAAAAATAATGTCAGTATCGAATGTTCATGGCTTTGTAGAAAAACTGAAGGACTTAGCGTTTCGGGCGCAGGTTGCTCCAGATCTGTTGTTTATAAAGGAAGGAGACTGGACTGCGGTCAGTCAAATAGCGGCCCAACATGGGTTTGAGTTTACTGAGGATGAATTAAAGTCCCAAATGACAACCTACTGGGGTTTTTTTAAAGGCGCAGGCCAAAACCCCGAGTCAGGCTGGCGTGATTCTACGCTATCGGAGGCTTGAGAATAAGATGATGTTGTCCTCCTCCACGATGCCAGCTTCCCCGATGAAGCGGTCTTTGGATAGTTTGTTAGTGCAAATAGGCATATTCCTGAAAGCTTGTCCAAAGGTGACTTTGGAATGGTCGCTGAGAGTTGGAGCGGGGACAATGTCTGATGGCGATCGCATGACCTGTTGGGTAGAGAAAAGCCCAAAGGGAAGTTCGAAGGAGCGCTTTGCCAGCGTTGCCCAATTGTTGCAAGCGATCGCAGCCCCCCCTTCTGTCCAAACCATACAGGCCACACAATCACCCATCTCCGTGAGACAGGGCATCAGTGTTGCCCTGTTAGAGCATGGGATTGAATGGCGGCTCTATTTACATACCCGCGAGCCAGATTCCACGGATCGTTACCGATCATGGCGATGGCGATCCATGGAGTCTGGCTCAGACTCTGGCCCAGAATATGGCTCAACCTCCGAACAGGCAGTTGTGCAAACGGATCACTATAGTTTTCATTTCTTGCCCGCAACCCCCACAGGAGAGACCCCTGCAGAGTTAGTGCATCCGCTCTTTGTAGATGCGGCGGGGCAATTAGTCCAACACGAAAGGCTGCGGAGTATGTCTGGGTTTTGGCTACGCCACCGGGGCGATCAGGTCTTGCAGGTGGATTTGATTTATCCCTGGTATCCTCGGGTGTCTGAGTTTGATTCGACACTGCGATCGCTCGTCACTGCCATAGGTGGATCAGACGAGTGGATAACAACCTACGCAGACTATCCGCTTCGGCATATTGCCTTTAATGGAAAAAACCGAGAGCCAGGGTTTACGCTCTATTTTTCCGCACCCATAGATATGCGCTCAAAAATGGGTTGGCCCTCTACATTGCACGCGCTAAAAGAGCGAGTGTGCGATCGCTCTCAAAAAATACAGCAGCATATGGAACAGACCTTATTCTCTAAGCTGCCAGCTAAAACAACGCCAGCTAAAACACTGGCTAAAACAACAGATACTCGGATATCGGTAGGGAAATTTTACGATACACAGCGCATCGATTTATGGCGTCAGGTGCTGGGACATAAAATGCATTATCACTTCGGTCTCTTTGAGGATTGCCAACAGTTGCCCCATGGGAATGAGGCGATTGAGGCGGCATTCGACCGAGCAGTGAGCGAGCTGTATCCCTTTATTCCTAAAGGTAGCCGCGTTTATGACATTGGCTGTGGTTGGGGTGGCCCCGCCCAGCAGCTACGGGCAGAACGAGGCTGCCAAGTGGAGGGCATCACCATCAGCCAAACACAAGCCCAGTACTGTACAGCAAAGGGGCTACAGGTGCGTCATGGGAACGCAGAAGAGACATTGCCGCCAGGATATTTTGACTGCATGCTCATGATGGAGTCCCTCTGCCACGTCCAGGATAAGCTGCGTTTGTTAAAGAGCCTCCGCCTGTTTGGTAAGAAATTAGTCATTCGAGCCCATTGTCAGGATCGCCACCCGACAAGTCAAAACTTTGGCGGGACGATGCTAATGAATAGTTCCCCGCAACTACGATCTTTGGTAGAGCAGGCAGGGTGGAATATTGTTCATTGGCAGAATCGCCGCCAAGAATCAATGCCGTCAGTATTAGTCTGGCAGCGACGGCTACAGTCGATTCCCCCTAGCGATGATCGACATCTAGAGACATTACGAGATTTCTGTAATCGGGTCGTGACCCATTGGGACGAGTGGAGTGAGTCTAATCCATTGATTGAGCTAGTAGCTGAGTAATGGATAGAAACTGTTGTGAATGGGGCGATCGCAAAGCAAGCCCCACACGGCGTTAGATAATCAGGCTCAAGCAAATCTTTTTAGAGCTCAAAAATCAGCCATAAGTTAGCCTTTCACAGCCCGTAACGTAGCCTCTCAAACTGTGTAATAGAAACAAGCAAACGCAGCAAGCAAGCGTTTTGCTGTTACTTCTGCTGTTACTCCCGTTGTTACTTGGGCGTAACACAAATCAACGCTTCCTCTCATTAAAACGCTTCGTATAAACTGTCCTGATTTTTCATCAGGACCATCAGATTACATCGTTTTTTTGAGAATGTTTTTCAGCCCTCTAAAAACTAAAGGACATCCAAAAATGAACAATTTTCTAACGCTTCTAGTCAACGAAATCGTAGGCAGCTTGCTTAAAGACGCCCCTACAATCGACGATCTCGGTGACATTTTCATTGGTGGCAACGGAGATGACAATCTCCAAGGCGGCGATAAAGACGATATTTTCCTAGCGGGCGGTGGTGATGATACTGTCCTTGGCGGCGGCGGCACCGATGTCGTTTTTGCTGGCAGTGGCGACGATACTGTGATTGGTCAAACCGGCGATGATGTTGCCTTTTTAGGGAGTGGTAATGACCGCTTTATTTGGAACAACGGCGACGGCAGTGATTTTATCGACGGTGGCCATGGTTTTGACATCACCCAAGTGAACGGAGCTAAAGGTGCTGGCGATGAGTTTGACCTGCGCGGAGTTAAGGGTCAGGCCATTTTTAACCGACTCAATCTAGGTCAGTTTACCCTAACTAACAAAGAGATTGAACAATTTGAAATTAATGGCCAGGGCGGTGATGACTCACTGACCGTTGGTGATCTTTCTAACACCGAGGTTGAAAAAGTTGTCTTTAAAGGCGGCAAAGGTAATGATGTGTTGGATGCCAGAGAAAGCTCGACGACTATTGAGGCTTTTGGCGGTAAAGGCGATGATTTGTTGCTGGGTGGATCTGCCGAAGACACGTTTTATGCGGGTGCTGGCGATGACATCGTTGTGGGTCAACGGGGAGATGATACCGCATTCTTAGGAAAAGGGAATGACCGCTTTGTTTGGAACAACGGCGACGGCAGTGATTTTATCAATGGGGGTAAAGGCTTTGACATTACCCAAGTAAATGGTGCCGATGGTGCGGGCGATGAGTTTGACCTGCGTCAATCTGGCAAAAAAGCCATCTTTAATCGTCTCAATCTGGGGCAGTTTACCCTAACTAACAAAAAGATAGAACAGTTTGAAATCAACGGCCAAGGCGGTGATGACTCACTGACAGTGGGCGATCTCAGCCGCAGCGGCGTTGAAAAAGTGGTTTTCTCAGGTGGCGACGGCAACGATGTGTTGGACGCTAGAGAAAGCTCGACGACTATTGAAGCTTTTGGCGGTAAAGGCGACGATTTACTGCTGGGTGGTTCTGCTGAAGATACGTTTTTTGCGGGCAGTGGTGATGACATCGTTGTGGGTCAGCGGGGGAATGATACGGCCTACCTGGATGACGGCGATGACCGCTTCGTTTGGAATAACGGCGACGGCAGTGACTTCATCAACGGTGGTAAAGGCTTTGATGTCACCCAAGTGAACGGTGCTGACGGTGCGGGCGATGAGTTTGACCTGCGTGCAGTTGACGGTCAGGCTATTTTCAACCGACTCAATCTGGGACTATTTCCCCTCACGAACGAAGAGATTGAACAGTTTGAGATTAATGGTCAATGAGTCATCACCGCCCTGACCATTAA
>JBCBKQ010000187.1:0-11276 GCA_038521595.1 Cyanobacteria bacterium J06627_28
CCCGCTGGAACGCCAGAGTTAGAGATTTTGCTGCCTGGCATTAACTCTCTCATTCTTATTTCCAGTAGCTTTGTCATCCACAAGGCGGACACCGCCGCCAAGCAAAACGATTCTAAAGGTGTTTTAACTTGGTTCGGTATCACGGCCATCATGGGCGCAATTTTCCTACTGGGCCAGGGCTATGAGTACGCCAACTTAGAGTTTGGCCTCAGGGAGAATCTTTTTGCCAGCACGTTTTATGTGCTCACTGGTTTCCACGGTTTGCACGTTTTTGTGGGTTTGTTGCTCATGCTTGCTGTGCTCTGGCGCAACCGTGACCCAAACCACTACTCCAGCGAAAACCACTTTGGCATCGAAGCCGTAGAACTCTACTGGCACTTTGTTGACGTGATTTGGATTATTCTCTTTATCCTGCTTTACCTCTGGTGAGCTTTTGGAAAGAGTCGGTTGGAAAGAGCCGGCAACTTGCCGACTCTTTCCCTTTCTAAAGCGCACTAGAGTACGCCACAGGCAGCTATTTTCAGCGTTTGGCCGGTAAAAACTTCCTGGCCGAAGTAGAGCTGGAATAGCTGCTGTGTTTCTTTAAAGGCTTGCTGGACGTTGTCTTTATCAGGGGTTAGCGGTAAACCTGTTGCGCCTGCATGATGGATGACGCCACCACACAGTTGTTGGCATGTTTCCATATACTGCGCGGTATTTTGCAGGATGTCTGTTTCCCAAACGCAGTCGATGTCGCTGGTAGGGACTAGCGGATTCTCTTGATGGCGCGACGCAATATACAAAAACATTAGGTACTGAGTGAGTACCCGATCTGCTTTATCTGGTTGCCAGCCATAGCGAGTTTCTAACTGGGTCACGAGAGCTGTGCGACGGGTGCCCTCATAGTGGGTGCGTAGTTCTTGGTAAGTACTTTTCACAATTTTGACTCCGGTAATAAGTGAAAAGAAGCGCACTGGCCAGCGTTGCTTCACTCATTCCAGAATCCTAGATTTCAAGGGCTTCCACGCCCTCACTTTTTACCCCACTTTCAACCCCAATAGAGGGGTGACCCTAAGCCTTAGACTTTCCCAAAATGTGTTTCGAGCAGTTTCTGCGTACTTGAGAAAGCATTATTGAGTTCTTGTCTTTCTTCGGCATCTTTGAGGCCAAAGTAGGGCCAGTGATCCATAAATTTTCCAAATAGGCGATCGCAGTCTTCGCGATACTTGGAGGTATCTAAAATGTGGGTGTGCCACACCTCATCCGTCTCACGTGAGGGCACAATCTTTTCATCTGGATACTTGTAGACCAAGAACAAAAACCGGCGGTATTGTTCAATGGCCTGAGTTGCTCTTTGGAGACTCCAGCCTTCTCCCTCTTCTGGATTAATTAGCTTGTATGCAATGGGGCCAAAGTCCACCGCAGACAGCACAGCTAAAAACTTTTTATCGGCTTCTGTTTTTAGAGATGAGTGCTTGATGGCACTGGTTGAGGGAGTGCTGACGGGTGTTTGTAGTGTGGTGTCAGAAACAACTTGCGGCATAACAACAGTTTCCTGAGGGCTAAATGACTACTAGCAGCCTAGGAAACGAACGCTGACACAAGCAAACTTCACAACGAAAGCAGTTAGCCAGTAGAGGACAGCTGCCTTGCGGTGTGTGCATATGGATTGACTTCGGGAATTCCGGAAGTTGGGCCGTTATCTATCGGAGACTCGATATCAGGATGTTTGTACCAGGATACGGCATGCCTATACCAAGATGCGGCCAGCCGCGCCCCCGACCGAGGCAGGCAACCCCAGCACAATAATATCGCTGAGCCATTCTTGCCAGGGGTCATTGCCTGTGAGCTGCTGAAAAAATACCAGCATCAGCGCAGATGCCGCGAGTACTACGATGTAGGCCACTAGCGTCTCTGCCAGGGGACTTAGCAATAACCCGCGCTTTGCCCGTGCGCCGCGATCTGTAAAGCCAGAGGCAAACACAATAATGTAGGAAATTATTAGCGATGCGGCCATCACCAGCAGCAGCCACAGCGGTGGTAGATCGGAGGCAATCATCGAAATTTCTTCGGTAGGCGCAATGCTAAAGGCAATGACAATAGCCCCGATGATGGTGGCGTCGATGTCTACAAGCGTGTCGCCTAGAGCAGAGCCCACTGTGGAGCGAAGCGTCTCTGCCGCCTGAGGTAACGCTTGAGGTAAAAGCGAATCTGCTTCTAGGGTGCGTCGTTGGCTAGGTCGGCGGCGCTCTAGTGTGGATCGAGCAAGGGTGACGCCGAGGGAAAAAGGAACGCCTTCAAAAATGAGCTTGCCAAGGGCTTCTGAGAGGGGCGTATCTAGGGTGATGCGGCGCAGGAGTAAGAGTGCGATCGCCGCACAGACAATCCCAATACCCAGCGCTTCAATGCTTTCTAATACTGTCTCAATGGGATTAATTGATAGCGAACGCCGAAAGCCCTCAATCTGTGTGAGCAGTAGCACCACCACAAAAGTCACCGCCTGCACTGCCAACAGGCGAAAGGCATCGGTTGCCGATCCAATGGCCCACACTTCTACGGTATACAGCAGTGGAATGCCAAATAAAAAGCTGCCTGCGGCCCCCCGCAAAATCGCTCTAAATTCCTCTATCCATATTGGCGTTAGCTTGGGCGGCGCTATTTTGAGCGCAGGGATCCAACGAGTGAGCAGATTTTCGGGCAGCGACATAAACTGTAGAAGCCTGGGCGTTGCCTATTAGTATAGAGGTCACGCCAATGTGTACGCTCCCTGCAATCCGTTCGTCACAACCTGTTCGTCACAATCTGTTCGGCAAATTCCTGTATATAAAGTTACAAAATCTAATTTTCGTAACGGTTGACTAGCGGTCTTTCTCAAATTAGACCTATAGTATTGGCCACCTTGATGCGGTCAGCATTCACTAGGATTATGTCTGATCGAAAGTTTCCTGCATTTGTCACGTCCTTGTTCTGCCTATCTAAATTATGTGCGCCTTCTAGATTTAGTTTCTTGAAAGGTGGTTCCTAGTAGAGGTGGGCTATGGGCATCATGAATGAAAACGTCGCAACCTGCACTCAGTCGGGAGGCCTACCGGGATAGATCATGGCGATCGCGCTTAAAAGAAAACAAGCATTATACGGGCTAACGATTGGCCTTTCGGGAGCGCTGCTTGTAGGGTGCTCGCCAACGCGCCTGGTTGAGCAAGGCATTGAGAAAGAGCTGCCTCAGTACGTTGGCCCTGCCGAGCATTACGACGTAGATATTGACGGATTGAATGTCGTTGCGGGTACGGCCAGCAGTGTAATTGCCGTGGGCGATCGCGTGCACCCAGACGGCGCTCCGGTCATAGACCGGCTAGAGCTAGAGCTAAAAGAAGTCACCTATGATCGTGATAGTGAACAGCTAACAAAAGTAGAGTCTGCTCAGCTCACCGCTGTGATCAAAACGCCCGATCTAGTCGATTTTTTAGAAGCCTATCGAAACGTTCAAGAAGCCGATATTACGCTGTACTCGCCAAATCAGGCCACGCTTCGCATTCGACCTCAGATTGGCGACTATTCTATTCCCCAAGGGATTACAGTTGATGTCTCTGGCGAGCTGATTGGCGAGGGCACGCAGCTACGCTTTGACGTCTATGAGGTGAGAGCTGCTGGGATTAACATCAGCAATCTCACGGCGACTCGTCTGTCTAATCTTATTAATCCGCTTGCCGACCTCGATAATTTGCCGATTCAGGTGGATATCTCATCGGTGATGGTGGCTGGCGAAACCATTGGACTAGAAGTGGTCGGTGACCCGACGAGCTTCTCTATGTAGAGAGCGGCTTCATTTCTGCGGTTTCATGTCTGCAAAGTGTTCTAGCAGCAGCCGATGGATAAAGATGTAACCGCCGCCCACTTTTTGTAGCAGGATGCGCTGGGCCGCGTAGTCTAAGAAGCTTGGATAGTGCCAAGGTGTTCGCCCTTGGCAGAAGAGGACGAATCTGAGGATGCCGTGCTTGAGGCAAGCTTCGCCGCCACCTAGCGCGAGGCCAAAAGAGAGTCCGGCAATCGCCCAGAACTGAGTCGATGTACTGTTGGCAAAGATCAATGAGGTCAGCGCTGGTGCAATAGTGGCTACCACGGCAAACAGAATGGCATTTTTCCCTGACTGACGAATGCCTTGATTGGGTTTAGTGATAGTTGCGATGCGAGTGCCGCTGAGCCCTCGAATGATGGCATAGTCTATGCCTAGCACTAGCCCAAATAGCAGGCCAATCAGGCTAATCTCTAGCAGGCAGCCAGGTATGTTTACACAGTAACCAGGACTAAAAATATAGACAAAGCCGACTTTGAGTGCCCAGCCGATCATAGGGCCTAAGGTCAGACCTAGCAAAAAAGAAGTACGCGCTTTTTTCCATGACCAGCGCAGGGTCTCAGCCGGTACGATGCGATATATGCCGAATATGCGGGCACACATCACTGCGCCGATGGCGATGGCTAAAGGGAGGGAGCGATGACTCACCACTTGCCATCCAATGCTGGTGGCAATGACCAAATAGGCTAAAAAGAGCAAACCAACGTAGCTATACCGCTGCCATGCAGCCGTCAGCCACCAAGGCACCTGCATGCGCTCAATTAAAAAGACCGTTTGAGACGTTTGGGTGAGGGTTTTGGCAAGTTCGTGTAGCCAGCGTAGCGTTTGCTTTTGGCTGTAGGGGCTGTCAATATCTCTACGCTGAAACATGCGCGAAATGTAGGCAGAAAAAAGCTGCTGGGTGTAGCTCTCGCCCTGGGTGAGCGCCGGAATTTCACTGGCACTCAGGCCCTGGTAGGTGAGCGCCATGATGTTGAGAATGAGGGGCGATCGCGCCAGATCAAATAGCGTTTGATCGCTTTCGGATGTGCCTTTGACCGCGACGGCTGTTGCTGCGCTGCGCTCTAGCAGAGATCGTAATCCTGTAAGACCGCTGTCGGCTTGAGCTAAATATTGCCAGATCTGTTCATCCGTGAGCGATCGCACCATCAGCGCCCTTTGAAAGCCCAGCTGCTGATCTAGGGCTTCGTAGTCTTTTATCCGGCAGCAGACGACGAGTTCGGGGCCGTAGTTTTGATGGAAAGTGTTGAGTGCGATCGCGCAGTCATTTTGCCGATCACCACGCACCTCGTCCAATCCATCTAGTAACAACAACAGCTGCTGCCCAGCAACCCAAGCCTCACCTATCGCCTTTGGAATCTGATACTTGCTATTCAGTTCACCAATTAGCCACTCTGCAATAGAGCCACCTGTCCAAGAAGAGAGATTAAAAATAGCTGGAATTCGCTGACCTGGCTGCGCATTTTTCAACAAATCTCGCGCCAGTGTGAGCAATGTTGTTGTTTTACCAGCACCGGGCTCGCCCAAAATTAGCAGCGATCTTCCCTCGCCCTGCTGCGCAAAGATATCGTAGACCTGTACGCCAGCATCGAGCGGCTGTGGTGGCTGGTCTGCCTGCGAATAGCTAATATTCCACGGCAGTGACAATGCCTGTTGTTTTTCTTCTAAGCCCAGCGTCAGCAGCACTTGCCCATGGAGAGAATGCTCCAAAACGCCCTGAATCCAAAATCTGTCAACCTTGCTGAGCAAGGCCTGTCGGTTGCGCGATTCTGTTGGAGAAAGGATGTTTTGCTGCGTGGGAACAAACGTCTTAGCAGGCGCAGAAGTCAAAGAGGCCGTTTTTGGATCTGAGAGACTTGTTGTCGGGAAAGGCTCATCAGGCAGGATGGTTTCTGGAAAAGGTGGCGATGAGATCGGAAACGCAGTCGGTGGGAGGGCAACGCTAGCCGATGTGAGATTGAGTGATTGCAGCACATCGAGTGCGGCGGACGCATGTGGAAAGCGATCTGCGGGATTGAATTTGATTAGCTGCTGAATGAACTGAATAAAAGATGGCTCTGAGGCAAGGCCATCTGAGGGGAGCTGGAGACGCCCTGTCTCTGGGTTAGTTGATTGTTGTTGGGGGGCTTTGCCAGTCAGCGCGTAGAGGGCAACGACACCGCTCGCATACAAATCACTAGCAAAGCACGGGCGACCAGCCTGCTGCTCCGGCGCAATGTATCCAGGGGAGCCGATGGCAATCGTCAGCGCTGACGCCGACGACGACGACTGAGCCCCAATCGTTTTTACCGCGCCAAAGTCGATGACCGCCAGCTGAGACGATCCCTCACGACGAATCAAATTACCCGGTTTGATATCGCGATGAATAACGCTGCGCTGGTGGACAAACGTTAGCGCCGTCAGCAGGCTGTGTAGAAGCTGATAGGCATAATCTTGTCGGGAGGCGAGTGCCCGTTCGTTTGGAATAGAGGGCTGGGTCAGCTCATCGGCCAAAGAAACCCCAGCAATATACTCCTGTACTAAATAAAACTCACCGTCCTTTTCAAAGTGGGCCAGCAGCGTCGGGATTTGAGGATGGGTGCCCAGCTGATAGAGCGTTTTAGCCTCTAGATCAAAAAGGCGTTGGGCCGTTGGCAACTGACTATCGGCTAGGTTTAGGGGGCGAAACTGTTTGATGACGCAGTGAGGATTTCCGGGTAAGTAGCGATCGCACGCCAGAAAAGTTTTGCCAAACCCTCCCTGGGCCAAAGGCCTGACTACTTGATAACGTTCCGCCAGAATCACAGGATAATTTCAGTACAAATACGATCACGACCTAGTCGCAAACACCCAAAAAGCTGTATTATGTTTTTTCGGGCATTGCTGCCCATCTTATATTGAATCCTCATCTTTGATGAGTCGATTGTACGAGCAGCTGAGTTTAGTCAGCCTACTCGTATTGGGAAAGGCCTCACATTGCATTCCCCTCTAGGACTAATCCGGGCTTCCCCGACTTCGGGCTTTCCCGACCAAGATTTACCCGAGGGCTCACAGGCAATCAAGGCTAGTATTCACCCCAGATAAGCCTAGACGTTAGGCTGCTACCGCCTAATTGATTCCTGTTGTAACCCTGTTGAATATTTCTATGACATAGCTCTTGCCTTAAAATACGGCAATTCTTTGACCTGTCTAATGTCTGAGCCTACTTTGTCTCAGGTTATGTTTCCGACTGTTTGCTTTTAACCGCTGCTTTTAACTGCAGCTTTTAACTGCTTTAGTTGATTTTGTCAGCAGCAGGTACTGGCTATTTGCGAAGACGCATTGCCGACCCACCCCGACCTCCGCTGCGCTGCGGCCACCCCTCCAGAGGGGATCTGTCTCAGGCAGTAGTTTAGAGGTGATCGAACGCGGCCACACAATGCCCCACAGCCAAAAGAGAATCCCCTCTGGAGGGGTGGCGCGTAGCGACGGGGTGGGTCAGTAACTCATATGACCAAACGAGCCCAAGATTCTCGCACTGGTGTACACGCCGATGTACATGCCGAAGGCTCAACGAAAATAGCTGCTAAGACTCGACTTTGAATTTGACTTTTCCTGTGTGCTTCCCTTGCAGCCACACAATCAACCCTATCCATATCACCCTCACACCCTAGAAATCCCTAGGGATACCCTATCTATGTCCAC
This sequence comes from Cyanobacteria bacterium J06627_28, assembly GCA_038521595.1. Lineage (GTDB taxonomy): Bacteria > Cyanobacteriota > Cyanobacteriia > Phormidesmidales > Phormidesmidaceae > Phormidesmis. Next base: position 7,496 of record JBCBKQ010000187.1, read on the forward strand.
GGCCCAAACCTTCCAAGACCTTTCTCTGACTTCACCGCTTCTCACTGCCCTCGACGATCTCGGTTACGAAACCCCTACACCCATCCAAGCCAAGACTATTCCCCCCATCTTGGAAGGCAAAGACATCATCGGCCAAGCCCAAACCGGCACTGGCAAAACCGCCGCCTTTGCCCTCCCCGTCCTCGATCAAATCGACGTCCATAACAATAGCCCCCAAGCCCTCGTTCTCGCCCCCACCCGAGAACTTGCCCTCCAAGTTGCCGAGGCCTTCCAGGGCTATGCCTCCCACCTAAAAGGCTTCCATGTGTTGCCCATCTACGGCGGCCAAAGCTACCACATTCAACTCAAGCAACTAAGGCGAGCCGCCCACGTCGTCGTCGGTACCCCTGGCCGCGTCATTGATCACATCAAGCGTGGGACCCTCAAACTCGACCAGCTCAAGTTTTTGGTGCTAGATGAAGCCGACGAAATGCTGCGTATGGGCTTTATTGACGATGTGGAATGGGTGATTTCACAAACGCCTGAGACTCGGCAAGTGGCTCTCTTCTCGGCCACCATGCCCAACGCCATTCGCAAAATTGCACAAAAGTACCTCAACTCGCCAGTTGAAATCTCTATCAAAAATCAGTCGCGTACGGCGGACACCATTCGCCAGCGCTTTTGGACCGTCAGCGGCTATCACAAGCTTGATGCCCTAACCCGCATCCTAGAAGTCGAAGAGTTCGACGGCATGATTGTGTTCGTGCGGACTAAAGTCGCCACTGTAGAACTCTCTGAGAAACTAGAAGCGAGAGGCTACAATACGGCGCCACTGAGCGGCGACGTGCCCCAAAACCAGCGAGAGCGCACCGTAGATCGGCTTAAAAGTGGCAAGCTCGACATCCTCGTTGCAACAGATGTCGCGGCTAGAGGTTTAGATGTCGATCGTATTAGCCATGTGATTAATTACGATATGCCCTATGACCCAGAGGCCTACGTGCACCGGATTGGCCGCACGGGCAGAGCGGGCCGCGAAGGGGAGGCCATCTTATTTGTGACGCCCCGTGAAAAGAGAATGCTGAACTCACTGGAGCGTTCTACTAAGCAAAAGATTGCTCAGATGGAAATGCCTTCTACAGAGGTTGTTAATAATCAACGGATTGCTCGCTTTAAGCAAAAGATTACCGATACGCTAGCTCAAGAAGACTCTCAGTTTTTTGTAAAGATACTAGAGCAGTACGAGCAAGAGCATGATGTCCCGGCGATTGAAATTGCGGGTGCTATAGCAAAGCTGATGCATGGGGATGAGCCCCTGCTACTCGAAGAAAAAACGAAGCCCCGTCGTCATGATGCGGGTACAGGTGCAGCAACGAGCAGTGTCGGTATGGAGCGGTTCCGCATTGAAGTCGGTCGTGAGCATGGAGCTAAGCCCGGACATATTGTGGGTGCGATCGCAAACGAAACCGGCCTCGCCAACAAATACATTGGTCGCATTTCTGTACAAGAAGACCACAGCACCGTCGATTTACCTGTGGGCATCCCCAAAGAGACATTTGCCTTGTTGAAGCGAGTCACTGTCTTGGGTCATCCGCTCAACATCAGTAGCCTAGGCAAAACCCGCAATGATGGAAACTGGCGTGAAGGTAAGCCCAAGCGTCAGCGCAACCGTCGCAATGGTCCTCCTTTCAAAAAGAGACGCCGCAAAGACGGTACCAACGTTGGTCGCTCTCCCAATGTAAAAGTAGGTCGTCCGATAAAAGCAGGCGGTAGGTAAAGCCGATAAAACCGATAAAGCCGTCAAAGACAGGCAAGCGCTACCAAGTGCCAACCTATGGAGTCTCTGGCTAAAATGAAAGGTCACACCTCGTTCATCGAAGTGTGACCTTTCTTACGTTAGATATAAACACTCAACCGAGCTGCACATGAACGCTATCAAAACGCTGCCTTGTCAGGCTTGTCTCAACACAATATGGGCAATCTTGAACCACCGTACGGGTATTCTTTGGATACCTTATAGCTGTAAGTGAGCCCTTCCATTGATAGTAGCCAACCATACCTCAGAATTCAGTAAAAAAGAAAGATCTCCTCAAGATACCGATGGTTTGCAAACGCAGGCAGATATCGAGAAACAAGCCCTTGCTACCCAAAACTCACTCATTAGAATTACCAATCAAATTCGTAAATCACTTGATTTTGAAGTGATTTGTGAAACGGCCACTCAAGAGATGCTCGATCTCTTGGAAGCCGACAGAGTTGCTATTTATCAATTTAATCCAGATTGGAGTGGCCAATTTATATTCGAGGCAGCAGGTTCAGAATGGATACCCCTCGTCGAAGCACAACAAACTAACGAACTAATCTCCAAAAATGTGAGTGACTGCAGCGTTAGATTGCTCGACACACACAAAAATGCCGATACCCACCTCCAAGCTACCTACGGCGGTTCTTTTGTTCAAGGCGAAGTATTCCGTGTCTGTGAAGATATTGAAAATGCTGGTTTTAGCGACTGCTACATAGAAGTGCTCAAAAGCTATCAGGCCCGTGCCTATGCCATTATTGCAATCTATTTGGATAACCAGCTTTGGGGTCTTTTGGCGGCCTATCAAAATTCTGGCCCCAGACAGTGGAAAGAGAGTGAAGTGCATGTTCTCTTTCAAGTTGCTGAGCAGCTCGGTATTGCCTTAAAGCAAGCAGAATACGTCACCACCATTCAAAAACAAACAGCTGAGCTTAATGAGACACTAGAGCAGTTAAAACAGTCTCAAGCTCAGCTCGTTCATGGCGAAAAAATGGCCAGCCTAGGGCAGCTCGTCGCGGGCATTGCCCATGAGGTCAATAATCCGATTAACTTTATCTATGCCAATCTGAGCCACGTCGAAGCCTACGTGAGCGATTTATTAAAGCTGGTTCACATACAGCAACAAGACCAGCCGCAAGACCAGCCACAAAACGAAGCAGCTGCCAAGGGTCAGGCTGCTTTAGATAGAGAGGCCGCAGATGACCTTGAGTTTATCCTTGAAGACCTGCCTAAAACGATAGCGTCTATGCGTTCGGGCTCCGCACGTATTCGCGAAATTGTTCTATCTCTGCGCAATTTTTCTCGACTGGATGAATCCGGAGTTAAGCAAATTGACCTGCATGAAGGGATAGAAAGTACGCTTGTTATTCTCAACCATCAGCTAGCAGCCAATAGCAAGCATTCTAAAATAGAAATCAATAAAGACTATGGCGCCATTTCAAACATAGAGTGCGATCCAGCCCAGCTTAACCAGGTCTTTCTAGCTGTTTTGACAAACGCCGTTGAGAGCTTGAGTAGGGCTGACAATGGTGAACAGCCACCTCAGATCTCAATACGTACTCGAATGACTGAGCAGGGGCAAGTGTCTATCTGTATTCAAGACAATGGCCCAGGCGTTGATGACAAGTATCGAACCAAGATATTTGACCACTTTTATACGACTAAACCCGTCGGCGAAGGCGCTGGATTAGGACTGGCAATTGCGCGGCAAATTGTTGAAGATAATCACGGTGGGACGCTCACATTAGAAGCCAATCAGACGCAGGGCGCTGCATTTGTTATTCAGCTGCCCGTGAGTAGTCAGCTATAGCAGTCGCTGATCGCCGGATATAGCAAAGCGCGGAATGCATTCCGCGCTTTGCTACTCACTTAGCTTTGTAGAACGAGGGTTGTAGCCTTTTGGAGTGTCGTAAGCTAAGTGAGAGAAGCTATACACAAGCTGCGACAAGGCTCGTCCTACGGAAACAGATTAACCCTAAAAAGCCTCCTAAGAGATGTCTGAGG
>JBCBKQ010000188.1:0-11238 GCA_038521595.1 Cyanobacteria bacterium J06627_28
CATAACCCAACAGTCAGCAGATATAGCTTTTCATCCAAAAACATCTGAGTCGCCATCAGCACCTGACACTATTCAGAAAAAAAGCTCAGCCTCGTTAGCCTCAGTCAGCCAAAATGCCAACGAAGTATCACCGGCACAGTCTTCAGTCGCTGCTAGCGAAAAAGTTGCGTCGGCTGAGGGCAATGCAACCACTCAATCCATTGCAGAGCATCCTGTCATACAGGCCAAAAGCGAAAACCATGGTTCTCAGTCTGTAAAGCCGAATCAGCAGCTTCAGCGAATCTCTTCTACTGACTTGTCAGTATCGAACACATTAGATCCAGTAACTAACGCAGACCACGCACAACAGACTATCCAGTCTGCCGAGCAATTGATTCAGCGTATGAGCGATCGCACCCAAAAGCCTGAATCTAGAACACAAACAACAGCAGCCAATATCCCTCATTCTCAACAGGCGGTAAACGCTCCTCAGTCAAAGACACCGCCTCCTGTAGAAAGGACAGAGACGACTACACCCTTGATTCAGACCAAGCCGGTCGTCCATAGCCAGCAAACTACTGACACTAAGGCAGCCCTTGCCAAACCGTTTTCAGCGAGTGAAAGCCCTGACCTCTATCAGAATAAAGACGCTATACGAAGCGCAAGAGAAGCTGTCTCTCATCGCACACTACCATCACAGCAGCAAATACGCTCCCAACCCCCAACAACCAAAAATTCGACACCTCCACTAAACCCCAGCAACGAATCAATACAGCGTCAGACCATATCTCCTGGAATGTCTCCAGTAATAGAGACACCACAACAATCACCTGCGCTAGATAACTTCCCAAGCTCAGCCAGAGAAAAGCTATCTGATGCCCAGTCTTCTCCTTTAAGTTCATCTCGCTCAAGTTCATCTCCTCCAAATTCAAATGAAATAACCACAGGTGAGCCAGCTGCGATCGCTCAGCCCACTTCGATAGCGCGATCGCACACAAACATCAGTCAACCCACCCACACAGACATTCAGCGTCAGGAAGCCTCTGAAAGTATCACCGCTGAGCCCGTAGGCAACACAGAGGCGAGTCACTCTGTTGATAGGAGTCACTCTACTGATGCGATCGCACCCTCCAGCGCCCTGCCAGAGTCTCACAAAACCACAGACACAGCCGTTCAAAGATCCTCAGCCTCTGCAATAACACCACCAATCACAGAGGAACTATCTCAACAACCAGCCGACACTCCCCAAGCTACAGCAGCACTAACTGATAGCACTATCCAAACAAAACCCTCCCAGCAAAAGAGTGACGAGGCATCACCTCAAAATCCAATCACCAACGCTGACAGCATCGAGCAAACTACCAACGCTATTACTGAGCCCATCACATTGACGCCATCATCGGAGGTGACAAGCCAGCGAAAAGTAAATATAGCTGCCACAGAGAAAGTCAATGTAGACCAGCCTCAGCAAACTCATGCAGCAGAACATAGCACTCTTAAAAAGACACCAGAACTTGCTGAGACAACCTCAGTGAGCACGCGCCCTGCGCCCAATGTCACAGAAACTTCTCAAAGTATTCAACGACAGACAGCATTATCCAGCAATAGTAACAACGTCACGGCGGCACCTACTAATGCATCAACAAATCACTCTACTAACTACCCTACCGCCCAGCCACCCAACCAGGTACCGATAGAGAACACTGCTGTTGAGCTGAATTCTCCAGCACCACAAGCAATATCACAGCAAACGTCTTCTAGTAGCGTTTCAGTTCAAAAACAAACTGACCATAAATTAGTTTCAGAGAAAGCCGAGCCACAGAAAAGCAATCCAGAGCATTCAAATAACTCTGCTTTAAATACAGACATCCCTAACATTCAAGCAGGCTCCACTTCCGAGATTCTCACGCAAAATACGCAGACCATTCAGCGTAATAAAATAGAGCACACGCAGGCCATTCATAAAAACAGCAATACGTCTAAGCGCAATGCATCCGGGGGCAATATATCTGAGCGCAATACGTCTGAGGGCAATGCCTCTAATAGTAATGGCAGCAAAGCAATCAACGAACCCAATCTAGAACACAGCGCAGTGAAGCCCGGCTCGGCTGACATTCTTCAAACGACATCTGACATTGTTCGGACTAGAGTAGATAATCATCACAATACGCCAACAACCACGCCAACCACGAGTAATACCATTCAGCGAATAGCCGAGTTAAATGATTCATTAATCCAACCAGATAGTATCCCTATTCACCCTTCAGTCTCTACTCACCATCCAACCGAAAAAACAACAGAAAAACTAACAAAGAAGCCAACAGAAAAGCCACTAGTACCTCCAATCCAAAGAAGTACTAACCCTGTGCTTTCTATCAAAGGCGAGGATGAAGCATCTTTAGAGGCATCTTCAGAAGCATTTTCAGCAGAGCAAAGCCAAGGAGAAACTGCTGCCGATCAGCCTATCAACGAAGCGCATATCCAGCGACAGCTAGATGGCCCATCAACTTTAACAACGTCTAAGTTGGAGGCCACACCACCTAGCGTAACCAATACTGCCAAGCAAGCAAGCTCTAACAATTATCAGCCTCATGAGACGCCCAGTCCAAATTCACCAGAGAATACTCAGCCAAAAACACCATCGGGTCAGCACCCTCCTACCCAACCTTTCTCTACTAAAGCGTCTTCTACTGAAACGTCGTTTGATACTTCACCTTCCTACACGGCTAAAACGCTCATTCAACGGATGATCGTCAACAGCCAAATTTCAGCAAAAGAAGTACCACAAGCACAACATACAACAGCACAACAATCTGAGTCTGTGCCTGTTTCCTCCTCCACTGTCAAAAATGCGATCGCGCAGAAAAAAAGCGCGGTAGACGAAGTACCGACAAGCGACACAAATCAGACTCAATCTACAGCCAATCTACCAGCAAAAAAAGCTCAAGAGATTGACCATTCTGACACTATCCGCCGTGGTGTCGATGTGCAAGGAGATCCGTCAATTCAGCATAGTAAAAGCATTGCAGCTAACATAGAAGAAACAGTGCAGCCGACAGTGCAGCCAACCGTGCAGGCATCAGCGTCCATCACTAAAACACAACACCCATCGAACACATCTGCTGACACAATACAGAAAAAATTAGCAGACAGCAGCCCGTCTCAATCATCACCAGAAAAAGCATCCTCTTCTCAGCCTACACTGCCAACAGATCCCTCACAAATTATTCAGGCGAAACCGCTGACAGTAGCACCCAGTCTACAGAGCCCACCTGAACAAATTGACAGTCAGGTTAGCAGTCAGATTAACAGTAGGAGTACGATATCTTCAGAGTCTGCACCCCAGAGCAGCCTCCAGCACACAGACAACCCAATCCAACGACAGGCTACAACTCAAACAACCAAACCCAATCAATCTCAGCCGCTTGATAAATCTACGTCTCAGCAGTGGTCTAGCCTTGAAGACCTAGTCACCCAGATTTCTGAAGATACAGCCGAACCCCAGCCAAATCTTCAAGCAAAACACGATGGACAACAAGATGAATTGCATAAAAGCACAGAAGATATCGTTCAGCGGGCACCCATTGAGGAACGGATTCCAAGTGAATGGTCAAACCTTGAAGGACTCGTCAACAACCTTTTGGGTGACGCGCCAAGCCCATCGTCTAGCAATACTTCGATCCAGAAAAAAGAGATTGATCAACAGCCCTCTCAAGCAGAAAGTTCTAATACCAGTAGCCCCACCGTAACGCCGCGACAGCTTTCATCATCTGCGTCTTCTCCCTTACGCGCCCAGTCAACATTAATACAGGCTTCACCCGATGATACGCCAAGCGTTACTATTATGCGTCGCCCTGGGCAGGCCGCGCCATCGCAAGACACTCAGCCCATTACCGACCCCAAGCAATACAGCAAGTATGTAGAACTGTTAGCCCAAGAAGTCTATGGACTACTCAGACAGCGCCTTACCCTAGAGCAAGAACGCAGAGGCCCAAAATATCCCAGGTAAATCCCAGATAAATTCTAGATATAGCAAAGCGCGGAATGCATTTCGCGCTTTGCTACTCACTTAGCTTTATAGAACGAGGGCTGTAGCCTTTTGTAGTGGCGTAAGCTAAGTGAGAGAAGCTACAGTGAGAGAAGCTAAGTGAGAGAAGCTACAGTGCCAAAAATCGTAAATTAATTATCCACATCAGCACAGTCATGAGCACCTTTGTAAAAGCTAAATTAATCGCGCAAGGCGGCGGCAAAAACATCGAATTTATGTTCAATCCGACAGAGCTAAGCTTTAGTCGAACCATGAACCTCAATTCATCTGGCGGTGCCAGAACAGATGATGGCGTTCCCAAAATTAGCTTTGGCTCTCCTGATCCCTATAGCCTCAGCATTAGTGGCCTCATTTTTGACACCTACGAAACAGGCGAGAACGTTATTGACAAATACATCGAAAATTTTCGTCAGGCCGTAGAGTTTTTAGACAGCGAAGAACGCCCTCCTATGTACCTTCTCACCTGGGGAAAACAAGAATATCTCCGCTGCTTTGTACAGTCGCTCTCCTACAAACTATCTATGTTTTTGCCAGATGGGACCCCCGTCAGAGCAAGCGTAGATATCACACTACAAGAGATTGGCGAAACCAACAGCGCTGGCAATACAGGCACACCCAGCCGAGGCAGTAGCCGTCGCTAGCATAGAAAAAATTAAACAGAAGAAATTAAACAGTGAAAATTAAAAGGTGAAAATTAAACGGTAGAAACTCCAGCGGATCCCTACACATGACCGTACAAGTACTGAGGTGCTAATTATCTTTTTAAAGGAGTACTCCGGCATTGTCTCGCTGTAGGTGGGAATGATTGAAGTATTAAAATCAAGTTTTCTTATTGAGATGCGATCGCGCCTATGGCTCCCACCAAGTTCGTCGCCAAACCCATTCTCAAAATAGACGGTCAAGCTGCTTCCGACGATCTCATGGAAGACATCTTACAAATCGTCGTAGAAGAAAGTCTCCATTTGCCCGGAATGTTTACCTTAGTCATTCAAAACGACTACTTCGGCGGCGAAGAAAACTACAAGGTCTGGAAACACGAAAAGCAATTTGAAATCGGCAAATCCATCGAAATTGGGTTTTCCGCCAGTACGACGGCTTCAGACGAATTTGATGAGGAAAACAAAGGCAACGTTATCAAAGGCGACATCACCGCCATAGAAACCCACTTTACCAGCGAAGCCCAAGCGCCCATTATCGTGCGCGGCTACGACGCCTCCCATCGGCTGCACCGAGGCAGACAAAGCCGCTCCTTTCAAAATAAAACAGATACCGACATTGTAAAATCCATCGCTGCCGAAGTGGGTATTTCTGTAGGCACCATAGACGCCACCGGCGGCCCCTACGGCTATGGAGACATTGGCGGAGCCAGCGGCTACGTCTTTCAGCAAAACCAAACCAACATGGAGTTTTTGCGATCGCGCGCCAACCGCCATGGATTTGAACTTTTCGTTCAAGACGGCAAACTCAACTTTCGCAAACCCAAAAAAGACTCCACCCTAGAGTTGGAATGGTTAACCGACATCCATAGTTTTCGCGTCCGCGTCAGCAGCGCCGAACAGGTCAAAAGCGTAGAAGTTCGTGGCTGGGACTACAGCCGCAAAGAAGCGATCGCAGAAACCATCAGCAAAACCCAAAAAGTCCTCACCGCAACAGACAACGGCGACGGCAACAAAACCAGCAGCAGCTTTGACGGCAAACCCAAACAGCCCACCCTGGTCATGGTAGACCAGCCCGTCTCCCAGGCCAAAGAAGCCAAAGCTCTCGCCCAGGCCCTCTACGACGAACTCGGCGGAGAATTTATCCAGGCCGACGCTCGCAGCGAAGGCGACCCCACCATTCGTCCAGGCAGAGTAGTCAAGCTCAAAGGCATGGGAAAATACAGCGGTAGCTACTACGTCACCGAAACTCGTCATCTCTTTCACGAGCGCATTTACACCACAGAATTTAGCGTACGCGGGCTACGCAGCGGAGACTTACTACAAACCCTAGAAACCAAAAATACCCTACAGCCAGGGCAAACGCTGATGGCTGGCATCGTCGCCGACAACAAAGATCCCAAAGGCTGGGGCCGTGTGAGAGTAAAAATTCCCACCCTCACCGAAGACCATATGAGCAACTGGGCTCGTATGGTCTCCGTTGGTGCAGGCCCAGATAGGGGACTAGATTGGCTCCCCGAAATTAACGATGAAGTGCTCGTTGCCTTTGAACATGGAGACATTCACCGGCCCTATGTGCTCGGCGGCGTTTGGAATGGCAAAGATGCCCCACCCGAAAAAGTAGAAGAAACTATCGCCAACGGCAAAGTCCGTCTAAGGACCCTAAAAACACGCCTAGGACATACGCTTCAGTTTGTAGAAGAAGATAAAGGTGATAGTAAAAAGGGCGTCTATCTCACCACCGTAGACAAGCACAAGATACACCTAAACGATACCGAAAAATACGTAGAGCTCAAAACAAAAGACGGACATCAGCTCCGATTTGATGACCAGGCTAAAAACATTAAGCTAAAAACCAAAAACGGCCATGAAATCCTCATGGACGACAATGGCAAAAAGGTAAACATCATCTCCACAGGCAGCCTAAACGCAAAATCAGGCAAGAGTGGAAAAAGCGAAAAGATCAATATAGACGGCGGAGACATTACCCTGACAGGTGCAACAAAGATCACGCTAAAAGTCGGCAGTAATAAGCTCGTCATCAGCAATACAGGCATTGCAATTACGGGTACCAAAGTCGATATCAAAGCCAACACCAGCGCCAAACTAGAAGGCGCAATGGTAGACGTAAAAGGCCAGACAACGGTAAACGTGCAGAGCACGGGGATGACCAAAGTTGCCGGTAGTTTGCTCAAGCTCAATTAAGCGGTTTACGAGGAAATTCACAATGGGAATGCAGGTTGTTGCAGGTGCTATGATGCAATGCCCCTTTGGCGTTGCACCCAGCGTATTAAATGTCTTACCCAAGGGGCCGCCCGTCATGGCTAGTGGGCCGCTAGCCGCGACTATTATGGACTACGCGCCCATCGTAAACATTCCACCGTTTGGCATGTGCTCCTCCCTTGCCAATCCAACGGTTGCGGCTGCCACCACTGCGGCCTTAGGTGTTCTCACACCCATGCCCTGCATTCCCGTGACCCCAGCTCCGTGGTTTCCAGGATCGCCAACCGTTCTGATCAACAACTTCCCAGCCCTAAACAACAGTTCAAAATGCATGTGCGCCTGGGGCGGTGTTATTTCTATTACCAGTCCAGGACAATTCACGGTGCAAGTGCCCTAACCAAGTCACCAACACTCAGCCACTGCGTAACAGCACGATGTATGACTGTCGTGTTGTGATACCGTCATATCCGTCACTCCACGGAACTCTCATTTCATATTCCAAAAAGACTATTGAGCCGGGAACATTAAAAGAGGATGAACTCCTTGGCCGTGCTAGGGCTGACGCGCCTTATGTTTCATGCTTCTCAAAATATGTCTCAGCAGTTAATGCTTCCAGGCATCTTGGGAGGATTGGGCCCATTGGCTCACATAGAATTTGAACAGCGGCTGCTGCACCATAGCTCACGACGCGGTGCACAGTGCGATCAAGATCATCCTAACTGGCTACTCCTTAGCGCATCTTCCATTCCTGATCGTACACAGGCTTTACTGCAGGCTGGCCCAGATTGTGAGCTTTCTCTAGTGCGCAGTGCTCAACTGTTGCAGTCTATGGGCGCTGACTTTTTGGTGGTGACCTGTAATACAGCCCACGCATTTTATGAGGCTGTTCAATCTCAGTTGAGCATCCCTTGGATTCATATGATGGATGTGACTGCACAAAATATTGCGCTCAACTTTCCTGACATTCATCGGATTGGTGTTTTGGCGACCGATGGCACTGTGCGATCGCAGCTATACAAAACCAGCCTTAGCCAACAGGGCCTTGAGCCCATCATTCCAGACGACGCATCTCCCATACAGCGCCAGATAATGCAGGCCATCTATGCCCCAGACTGGGGCATAAAATCAGGCGGCACCTGGGTCTCAGACATTGCGCTTGCAGAGCTATCGGCCGCTGTAAACTGGCTAGCTAGCCAGGGCGCTGAACTCATTATTGCCGGCTGCACCGAAATCTCCATTGGCCTAACCAAGCTACACCAGCTCCCCGTGAATTGGATAGACCCGCTCGATGTTGTTGCCAATCTGACTCTCGATTTGGCATACGGCGTGAAATCCCATCAGTTTGCTTTATCCGCTAGGAATTTGTCATGATTCATTTTTCAGTCATTTATCGGCAAAAGTACCAATGGCTAAAACAGCTGCTGGTCATTTGTTTTATTGTTTTTGGCATTAGCTATTGTTGGCAGCTGCCGGCCCTGGCCCATCCCCATGACTATACAGATTACTACCAGTACTCCGATCATGTAGAGATGAGCGAGCAGGCACCGTATGAAAGTAACGACGCTATTAGCGATCGCACCAGAACGGCTTCTCCACCAGATATCCAACGCATTCTAGATAGAAACAAACTCATCGTCGCGGTACTCAACAGCGACAATGAGCCGTTTTTTATGGCTGACGATGCTGACAAAGACAATCTCGTCGGCCTAGACGCCAAAATTGCCAGAGGTCTGGCCGATGCCCTTGGCGTCCAGGTCGAGTTCAACCGTGAGGCCGATACGTTTAATGGCGTCGTCGATCAGGTTTATCAGCTCAAAGCCGATATTGCCATCTCCAAACTCAGCCAGACCCTTAGCCGCGCCCAGCGGGTAAAATTCTCTCGCCCCTACGTCAACATGCGTCAGGGCCTTTTGGTTAACCGGGTGCAGCTAGCTCAGCAGGCAAATGGCAAAGGAACAGTCCAGACGATTAGAGACTTTACCGGGGATGTCGGCGTCATTGAGGGCTCCTCTTACGTTGGTTTTCTACAGCAAAAGTTTCCACAGGCCACCGTTAGAGAATATGAAAACTGGAACGACATTGTCACCGCTGTAAACGAGGGTGAAATTGCCGCTGCCTACAGAGACGAGCTAGAGGTCAAAAAAGAGATTATCAAAAATCCTGACGCTTCACTGCTCCTACAAACCATCGCCCTAACCGATACCAAAGATCAAATCGCCATGGCCTTGCCCTGGGATAGTCTTCACCTGCAGGCCTTTGTAAATCAGTATCTAGACACCTCTGGAATGGACTACAACGCCGATCTGGTGCTTGAAGAGTTTTCTGAGTACATCGCTTCCAATTAATTCACGCATCAGTCTTCTCAGACATTATTTTGAGAAAGCTTTATTTTCCAGTGCTTTTATCTTCCGTCTACTTTAGCTAAGGCAGCTATGACTACACATCCAGCCAACAGACGATCCCTCTCTGGGCCCAAAAGATTCTCCTTTCAGTGGCTCAAAAGCCCATGGGCTATATTAATCAGCGTTATTTTAGCGGTCTACGTCGGCACCGCTCACAAAGAGCTTGCCGTTTTACTCGCACCCATTGGCTCGCTCTATCTCGGCTTTCTTAAAATGTGCGTGCTGCCCATTCTTTTGGCGGCTATCACCACCAGCATTGGCCGACTCATGCGCAGCAACAACGCAGGCCAGTACGTCAAGAGAATACTGCTCATTTTTCCATTAGGGCTACTCATTAGCAGCGGCATCACGGTCATCATTGCCATGATTGCAGGCCCCGGACGCAATCTTTCCCAGCAAACGCTTCAGTCTCTAGGTGTTTTAGTCAACGCATCAGGCGTAGACCTGGAGATGGCCCTGACCGGCCCCATTCCAGAGGAACCATCTGTCGGCCTCTCTTCTTTTTTAGTTACCTTAGTACCCGACAATATTTTTGATGCGCTCAGCCGAGGGGAAACGCTGAAGGTTTTGATTTTTGCGATTATTGTTGGCGTGTCTTTGGGGTTGGTGCGTGATCGCGTCACCGAACCCTGCTTCGACATTTTAGAAGCTGTCTACCGCACCTTCAATCAGCTGATCAACTGGATGACCATGGTCCTACCCATTGGCTTATTTAGCCTGTTGGCCTACCAGCTCTCTCAGCAGGGCGTGGATGTCATGCTCTCCATGATTAACTTCATCGTCGCCGCGCTCGTCATCTACTTCATCATCTATGTGCTCAGCACAATTGTTGTATGGTACCGAGCCAAAATCTCTTTTTTCAAAGTCCTCGGCGCACTGCGCGAGCCGACAATCCTAGCGCTTGCCACCTCTAGCAGCTTGGCCTCTCTTCCTTCTGCGATCGCACAGCTCAGCGACACCCTCAAGTTCAAACAGCAAACCGTCAATCTGGTCACGCCCCTATCGATTACGATTTGCCGATTTGGCTCAGTCATTTATTTTGCCCTCGGCTCCATCTTTGTCATTCAGCTCTACGACAAACCCATTGACCTTGGCAGCATTGTCATTGTCATTGTTGGCTCTATTTTCGCAGGCATGGCCACCTCCGGCGTGACCGGCATTCTTACACTAACCATGCTAGGCATTGTACTAGAGCCGCTACAGCTACCCATAGAAGCGGTCATCGTTCTTTTTGTCGCTATCGACCCCATCATGGATCCATTCCGCACCCTAGCCATTGTGCACACAGGCATCGCTGCTACGGCTATGATTGCGGACCAGGAAGCACCGGAAATGCCCAATACACAAGAAATCGTTGCAACCCCTACCTAACAAATCAGATAGAATACGAAGAAGATCGTAGGTGTTGTACGTCAGCATGGATATCGTAAAACTGACAGCGGAAATTGATGAATCGGGACGCTTGAATCTCAGTGTCCCGACACAGCTAGCAGGCACCCAGGTTAATGTGGTCATCGTTATGAATCCGGTTGAGCCAGCTACCCGGTCAAACCTTGAGTATGATTTTTCTGATTTAACCGGCAAATTGGCCTGGAAAGGTGATGCTGTCGCCATGCAAAGAGAAATTCGGGATGAGTGGTAATCGCTATCTCATAGACACCAATGCCATTGTGGTACTACTTCAAGGAAACAACCAACTCGCGCAGTTATTAAAACAGGCCAGCTGGTTGGGCATTTCTGTCATTAGCCAAATTGAATTCCTAGCATTTCCCAAACTTTCTCAAGCTGATCAACAGCTTTTCGAAGCGTTTCTTCAGCGAGTAGAAGTTATTGACTTAAAGTCTAATGATAATGTTCTAATTTCCCAAATCATTGAAGTTCGTCAACGGTTTCGATTAAAACTGCCAGATGCAATTATCGCAGCAATGGC
>JBCBKQ010000189.1:0-11226 GCA_038521595.1 Cyanobacteria bacterium J06627_28
GCTTTGCTCGAATGAAGGCTTACTTGGTCAATGGTCTAAAGAAGCACGGCCCAAATGAACTGATTGCCAGTGCTAAAGAAGCGCTGCCGCCACGCCTTGCGCCGACAGCTTTTGCGACAGCAGTAGACCTTGTCTTTGCGGATGGCTCACTGTCTAGAGAAGAGCAGGGCTTCATTGACGATCTGCGCCGAATGTTAACCATTCCAGATGACCTAGCCCTCAAGATTGTGGAAGTTATTACTATCAAGAACCAAGGCTAGCTGTTACGGTAATCCGGATTTTAGTTCAGCCGGATTTTAGTTCAGCCGGATTTTAGTTCAGCCTGACTCTAGCGTTGCCGACACGATTTTCATGGTTAGATGGCTAGGTCAAGGGCGACTTTCCAGGCACGCCTACCGCCCTAGAAAACTCATCGGGTGTTGGCTGCTCTTTGTGAATGAAAAGGCAGTGGCGATTGCTTTGGGTGAGGGGTGTTTCCCAGCGCTGTAAATCGGTAAGCTCGCCACCGAGTAAGTCAATGACAGGGATCAAAGCTTCTGTTTCATCAGTAGTCCACTGCCCACGATAGAGCACGGCCTGTGCGCCCACTTTGAGAAAGGGCATGACGTACTCGGCGCAGGTGGCGGCTGGCCCCACTGCTCGAACCAGGGCTAGATCATAGCTGGCTCGATGAATGGGGCTATGGCCTAGGGTCTCAGCTCGTTCGGCAATGCAGGTGGCCCGAATGCCGAGCTGCTGGCACAGCTGCTGAAGAAAGAAGATTTTTTTGCGGGTGGAGTCGACTAGGGTGAGATCGACCGGGGCGGGTGCAAATGCGATCGCCGCAGGAATCCCCGGAAAGCCACCACCCGTCCCAATATCAATAATTCGAATCGGCTCAGTGTCGTTGGGCACCTGGTCAGCGTCAGCGGCATCCTGAGCGAGCCAGGGGGCTAGTCCGCTGAGTGAGTCCCATAGATGCTTTTCCCAAAACTCATCAGGTTCGGTAATTCGCGTCAAATTTAGCTGTTTATTACCCACCAAAATTTCGGTGTAGAGCTGCTGAAAGCGGGCCTGCTGTTCTTCACTAGGCTGCCAGTTTAGGCTGCTTTGCCAAAGAGGCAGATGAGTGGGCAGGACGTTTTGAGGGTTGGGCATATAGGTCTAAATTAGGCCTGACTTATTGGGCGGGTACGACGTTAGCAGCGTGGTGCCGATTTCGCAGGGCTTCGGGATCAGCCGTTTGGAGCTGGCCATGGTCAATTGTCCAGCAGTGGTCGGCAATATCGACCAGGTCTTCGGCGTCGTGGGAGACAATGAGCAGGCTCCATTCTTGCTTGAGTTTGGCCAAGAGCGTCACTAGCTGCTGACGCATAGACCAGTCTAATCCGGCGGTGGGCTCGTCTAGTAGTAGCAGATACGGTTTGCGAATGAGCTGAACGGCCAGGGCGAGTCTGCGCTGCTGCCCGCCGCTGAGCTGCTGTGGCGAGGCCTGCAAGGACAGGTTGTCTAGTCCTACCGCGCCCAGGGCTTCGTACACGTGCTCCGAGCTGAGTTCGGGGTGGCCTAGGCGAAGCTCTTTACCGATGGTATGACCACAAAAGTGCCGCTCTGGAAATTGAAAGACCAGACCGCCCAGCTGCTGCAGGGCGTCGGGTAAGAGGGCTTGCTCTCGCCAGAAAATTTGACCAGTGGTCGGTGTGGCTAGCCCTGCGAGCAGCTCCAGTAGGGTACTTTTGCCCGATCCGCTAGGGCCGACAATCAAGCCCAGCTGCTTGGGTGCGAGATCAAAAGAGACGTCTTTGAGGATGGGGATTGGTGTAGCGGCAGGGTGGTAGCCGATGTCTCGAAGGTGAAGCATGTACGAGCAGAGTAGAGCGAGCGACGTAGAACGGTATAGTGCATATGTTATCGCCATAGGCGAGTGAGAGGTGAGCGGCTATGGAAGTTCGATTTCGTGAGTGTGACTTTTTTAATTTATGGATTTGGCTAGAGTTTGATACGGTGCCCTCGATTCCTGAACGGCAGTATGTCGAAGAAATATTGAACTCCTGGTTTTTTATTGGCAAGCTGGGCGGTTTTAACGCTGAAAATATTCAGGTGCAGGAGACAGGGGTCGATATTAGCTACTTTGACTACGACCAAGAAGCGTCTGAGCGATCGCTGCTGTCTCTCATGCACAACATGGCTGAGGTCGAGTTTCAGGGCTTGTGGAGCCGCTGTTGGTTTGATTTGGGCACCACGGATGCGCTGGCTTTAGACGTGCTGGTTAACACCATGCAGCAGTTTAGTAAGGACTATGTAGAGATTCGTCAGATCGTCATTGGGGGCGAAAATGAAGACTGGCCAACGCCTCACGAAAATCCAGAGGCGGCTTTTCCTGATTAATTCCGTTATTGACTGAATGCTATTGACTGAAATGGGTAAAAAAATTCGTGCGATCGCACTTGGCCTAATCGAACATAACGGCCACATCTTTGTTAGCCGTGGGAGAGATCCTGTCACTGAAGAAACGTTCTACCGTTTTTTGGGCGGTGGCATTGAGTTTGGCGAGACCAGCGCAGCGGCTCTAACGCGCGAATTTATGGAAGAAGTGCAGGCGGCGCTGACCGCTGTCGAGTACATCACTTGCCTAGATAATATTTTTACGTACAAAGGCAAGCCCAAGCATGAGCTAATTCAGCTGTTTCGGGCGCAGTTTGTGTCTTCAAAGTTTTATCAGTTAGAAGAAACGTTTGAGTTGGTAGAGGGCGATCGCATTGAGCAAGCGTTCTGGTTAGCGACAGATAAAGTATTCAGCGGCGACTGTCGTTTAGTGCCTGAGAGCTGCATTCAATATCTCAAAGCTCAAAATGATGCTCAAGGCTCAAAATGATGCTCAGGGCTCAAAATAATGCTCCAGTCCAGAATGTCGCTCAAGATAGTGCGTTATTAACGTTATAGTGCGCCAATAACGTTAATAACGCCAATAACGTTAATAAATAGTGCGCTAAGACGTTAAACCTACTCACAAATGACGCTCTTGCCTGTAGTCTCTCCGTCATAACTAAATACGTCCGCCTGTAAAACCCTGAGAGCTGTTGTTTTATCTTTAGTAGAGGTTAGGCATGCGTGCCTTTAATCGATTAAGTATTCAATCCAAACTCATGTCAATGCTGCTAGCCGTCAGCATTGGCTCAATCTTGGTGATTGCCTTTGAGGGGTATCGCAGCGGCAGAGCCGCTATCAAAGGAAGTGCTGAAAAGCGATTGATTGGCTTAAGAGCCTCAAAAGCTAGGCAGATAGAAGATTATTTTGATGGCCTGCGCGGCCAAGTAGAAGTGCTGGGGAGTAGCCCGACAATACTCGCCGCCATGACCGAACTCTCCGCCGGATATAAAACCGTACTGGGTGAGTCCAAATCTATCGATAATGATCGTGTTGGTAGGCTTAGAGAATTTTATCGAGATGAGTTTGGTCCGAGGCTGTCTGAAAGCTCGGGCCGGGCTATTAATTCAGATACCTTCGTGCCGGCGTCGATTGTGTCGCGTTATTTGCAATATGAATTTATTGCTAATAGCGAGTTTGATATCGGAGAAAAAGACAAGCTAGTAGATCCTGGTGATGGCACCAAGTACAGTGAATTTCATGTGAAGTACCACCCTATCTTTCAGCAGATTGTTGAAGAATTTGACTACTACGATTTGTTTTTGATCGATAGTGAAGGCGAGGTGGTGTATTCCGTCTTTAAGGAGGTGGATTTTGCGACTAATCTGCGCATTGGCCCCTATGCGCGTACTAGCCTGGCAAATGCTTACAAAGACGCTCAAAAGCAAAACCAGGGCTATGTTTCCATTGCTGACTTTTCTCTTTACGATCCTTCGTACAGCGCCCCAGCAGCCTTTATGGCAACGCCCATCTTCAACGGTACAGATTTAATTGGCGTCATGGCCATACAGATTCCTGTAGACCAGATTAATTCTGTCATGACTGACGATGGTAACTGGGAGTCGGACGGGCTAGGCCAAACGGGTGAGACGTTTATTGTCGGTGATGATTTTCGGATGCGGTCTGACTCTCGGGTCCTGCTGGAGCGGCCAGAAGAATATTTTGAGGCTTTGCGGGCACGGCAAGTGAGCGAAAGAAAAATTGCGCGCATTCAAAACCTCAATACCTCAGTGCTCGATCAGCCTGCCGATAGTGACGCGGTCAAGCGAGCCCTAGAAGGTGAAACCGGCATCGCCACCATTACCAACTATCTGGGCACTGAGTCTATTAGTGCCTATGCACCCCTCGATATTCGAGGCGTGGACTGGGTGCTGCTGTCAGAAATTGAGCGGGCTGAGATCTTTAAGCCTATTTCTGACTTTACTAAGCGAGTGATGATCTCGGCTGCTGGGCTGGTATTTGTGATTACCCTGGCGTCTTTGTGGCTGGCCCGTAAGTTTCTAGAGCCTGTGACAAGGCTGAGCGAAGGCTTTACCCGCCTGTCCAAAGGCCACAAAGAAGTCAATGTCGAAGTGCTGGCTGACGATGAGCTAGGCCAGCTGGCCAAATCTTTTAACCACATGGTGAAAAAGAACCGGAAAACGAGCGATTTGGTGTTTCAAAAGAGCCAAGAAACAGAAGCTTTACTGCTCAATATGTTTCCAGCCTCGGTTGCCAAACGCCTCAAAAAGGGTGACGTGCTGATCGCCGATGAGGCAGAGAGCGTCACCGTTGGTTTTGTTAACCTGCTGGGCTTTCAAGACCTGACCAAAGATTTGAAGCCTCAAAAAGCGATTGAGCTACTCAATGAAGTGGTCAGTGCTCTAGATGATGCCACTGACAATCACGGTGTTGAAAAAATTAAAACGACGGGCAGTGAGTATTTGGCGGTCAGTGGATTATCAGTAGCCCGGCTAGATCACTCCAAGCGTATTGTCGACTTTGCAATGGATGCGATGCGCATCGTCAGTCAGATCAACCGCACCTGGGACATTCATTTAGAGATTCGAGCGGGGATTCATGCTGGTGGAGTGATGGCGGGAACGGTCGGTAGCCAGCGACTCATTTACGATGTGTGGGGTGACACGGTGGTGACAGCTCACTATGTACAGTCGGCGGCACAGCCAGGCAGCGTATATGTCAGCCAGGCCGTCGCCAATAGTTTGGTCGATATTTATGAGTTTGAGCCAAAAGGTGAAATTACTGCTCGCCATAGTGAGCAAGTGTCGATTCTGAAAGTAAAAAATTAGGACGCGTGAAAAATTGGGATGAGTAAAAAGTTAGGACGCGTGAAAAACTAGGATAAAAACATGGGCATTTCGTTGACAGATCAGTGGCTGCCTTGGGGTATCGGCCTCATGTTGCTTTTTCCGCTGTTGATGTTGGCCATTGGCGAGCTGATACTACAGCTAGAAAGGCGACAGCATCCCATGGTGGAGGTGGTTCGCAACCTACGTAACTGGGTGTTGCCGTCAGCCGCTCTATTTTTTCTGCTGACTAAGGTTTTAGAACTGCCAGAGGCGCTCAGGCCTATTCAGGTGGTAGAGACGCTTGCCTGGGTCTCGCTGATTTTTGTGGCGCTGTCGTTTGTAAACGTGCTGCTGTTTACTGGGGCAAAGCCGGGCACCTGGCAAAATGAGATGCCCAAGCTGTTTCGTGATTTGGTGCGGACGCTGCTGATTGCGGTGGGTTTTGCCATTGTGCTTAAAGCCGTATTTGGGGTTAATCTCACGGGTCTGTTTACGGCGTTAGGGGTCGGTGGTATTGTTTTGGGCTTTGCGCTGCAAGACACGCTAGGCAACCTGTTTTCGGGGGTTGCGCTGTTGTTTGAACAGCCCTTCCAAATTGGCGATTGGCTGGAGGTCGATGGTCAAAAAGGCAGAGTCATTGAGGTTAACTGGCGCTCTGTGCATCTAGAAACCCGCGAGTTAGAGCAGCTAGTCGTGCCCAACTCTGTGCTGTCTCAGGCGGTCATTCGCAACTTCAATAAACCTAGCAAGCGCCATATTGAACCTGTGCTCATTGGATTTTCTTACGACGATCCGCCCAATAAAGTAAAGCAGGTCATGCTCGAGACGGCGCTCTCGACCACGGGTGTGTTGTCTCATCCGAGGCCAATTGTGGTGACGGCCTCTTACGATGATTTTTCCATTGGCTATGTCGTCAGGCTCTTTTTAGAAGACTATGCTCAGGTGCCGAGCATTCGCAATGAGTTTGTGACGCGCATCTGGTATGCGGCTCGGCGCAATGGCCTATCGATTCCGTTTCCCATTCGAGACGTGTATCACCATCACCTACCCAAAGAAAAAGCCGATGAGCCTTTGCGACGGTTGGCATCCTATATGAAGTCGCTACCGACGCTGGCTATGGTCAGTGATGATGTGCTCGAAGAGGTGGCTAGTGAGGCAAGTTTGGGACATTTTGGTCGAGGAGAATCGGCGATTGTGCAGGATCAGGAAAACGTCAAGGTGCACTTTTTGCTGGCGGGAAGTGCGATCGCGATTTGCCAAGATGCCTCAGGCCGCAGCCATACGATTGCCGACCTGACCAGGGGCGACTTTTTTGGCTATTCTGCACTCTTGGCCAACGAGCCTAGTCCGATGACGGTGACGGCTACCGAAGATATGGAAGTTTTGATTTTAGAAATTAAAGCGGTTCAACAAATACTGACCACGTCCCCTCGGTTTGCACAGCAGCTGGGGTCTGTGATTGACGCTCGTCAGAGCAAGTTAAAAGCGCTAAACCCAGTTGAAAAACGAGGGAAAGGCATTTTGTCATCGTCAGGGCCTCCCTCAAGGCCATAGCCGCCACGACTGCTGATGGGCGAGGCAGTAGAAGTACGACTGTTTGCGGCTAGCATACCGATTAGCCCTAGTAAGATAACTAGCCCAATTGCTAAGAGGCCTGCTAGGCCTCCTTTACCCTCTCCTATCTGACGACCCTGTGGCTTGGATGATGGATACGACGGATACGGCGGGGCCTTGGCTGATGGTGTGGCTTTGGGTGATACTGGCTGCTTTTCAAGACTTTTTGGGACTTTGACGAGCTTGATACCTGCGTTCGTAAGCAATGGCACGCTAGCTGGGTCAATCACTTCTTGTACGACAACTACCTTTTGCCATTTGGCATAAAACCTGCCGTAGAAATCAAAATATGATTTCATGGCTACGGCACTGGCGGATGTCAGCTGACACGCACATTTTATAACTTCTGTCTCGGTCAGGATGTCAACGGTACTGCCCTGCTGGCCAATTGGGATATTGACGACTACGCTATGACCTTTGTCCTGTAAATATTGGGCGTAAGCTGCCTGCAATGCTTTATCTGAGGAAAAGACCATACATAGGCGCGCTCAGCGGCGAACTCAACCTTTCAAGACACTATTTCAAGATAACGTTCTGTACAGTACCGAATTGAGCGATTGAGTGCTGTGTCAGTAGTTACGAAAAGCAGATGCTCTCCTCACGGCGATCATTTTTGGGGACGTGCAGGGTTTGAGTGTGAATTGCTGACATCTTCACAGGCACTAATGCTGACCCAGCTGGTGGAACCGTCTTGCCAATGCTCTTTTTTCCAGATGGGGGCGTTGTGTTTGAGGGTGTCGATGGTGTATTGGCAGGCGGCGAAGGCTTCGCTGCGGTGGGGGCTGCCGATGGCGACGAGGACGCTGATTTCGCCCACCGTCAGTTTGCCAGTGCGGTGGTGGATGACGATACGGGTAATGTCAGGCCACTGCTTGCGAATTTCGGCAGCGATTTGCTTAAAGACTGCGATCGCCATGGGTTCGTAGGCTTGATATTCCAACGCGACGACGGGCTGGCCGTCGGTTTGGTTGCGCACCATGCCGCTGAAGAGGGCGATCGCACCATTGGCACCATCGTCCGCTAGGCCGTAGGCATGGTCGAGTGAGAGCGGCGCAAAGGTGATGGCGAAGTTATCTTCGGTGCGATCGCTCATTTGTGTGAGCCGATCAAAGGGCAGACCAACAGTCATAGAAATACAGTCATAGAAATAATGGTTGTGAGCGCCTGAGGGTTTCGGTAGGGATTGCTTTGGCCATGATAGACCACGCCACAAATGCCTTGTGACGCCCGTCAGTGATGACTGGCTAATGATGACTAAAAACATATCAACCCTTAACAATTGGCTGAAAAAACTGTGTGAATTTGCCGACTGTGCGGGTAAAAAATCAGCCACACTATATATTGCAAACACAGAGGTTCCGTATTCTTTGTCGGCGTTTCGTCAGTAGATCACCGGAGAATCTTTGGGTTTTGCGATAAAGTGACCAAAAAAAGACTGCGGTTAAGCGTAAAACTACTGAAATTTAGGTCTGCCTAAGTTGCCCGGCAGTATTTGCCTTTTGTGATTTTGTCCTCATAACAGCCGAAAAATAGGGGCTAATAACTGACACGCTTCCGTAGACTTAACCCGGCTTCTTTAGTATTTTTTAATTGTTTGCCGTCCTTGGCGTCTTCTTCTCTGTTAACTCATCTGGCTTGTCTAATTTTTTGCTCGTTCTATTTTTTTGCTCATTCTATTTTTTTGCCCATTTTATTTTTTTGCCCATTATTTTGACTGTTAATTGATTTTCCGTTGATTAATTCCCCGTTAATTAATTTTACGTAAGGTGTGCTGACTCCTGTGATTAATTCCTCTTCTCGTACGGCTCTCTCCCCTTTTCGACGTCATTGGTGGATTGCGATTCCTGCTTTTCTGGCGACGATGGGTGGTGCATTGGCCTACCTTACCCTGGTGCCCCGGACCTATGAAGCCACCGTTCGGCTCTCTGTGGAGGACGAGCGTACCAGTGTTTCTAGCTTGGGCCAAACGCTGACTGAAACGGAAGAGGTGGGAGGGGCTAATCCGATTGTGACGCAGGCTGAAGTGGTGCGATCGCAAGGTGTACTGCGAGCAGCCCTAGACCGCTACAGAGCGTCAAGGGGGCAATCTTCTGCGCCAGATGCGGCTGCTTCTTCGGCGGGTCGCCCCTCGCCGCAGGCCGGGGCAAACGGTATGCCAACGGTCGATAGCCTGGCAGAAGACCTCATTGTTAACATCGTGCCTGCGACCAATATTGTTGAGATGACGTATCGCAGCCAAGACCCGCTGATGGCTGCGGATTTGGTCAATGCGGTCGCGCAAGAAGCCGTCAACCAAAATACTGAGGATATCAACTTAGAAGCGTCAGCTGTTAGAGAGTTTTTGGAGTCTCGAATCAGGCCGCTCCAGGCGAGGTTGCAGCAGGCTGAGCAGGCGGAAAGTCTGTATCGCCAAACTAACGGCGTGATTGATGTCGATGCTCAGAACCGCCAGCTCGTGACCAGCTTGGCCGAACTGGAGCAAGAAGAAAGGGCCTTGGCTGCGGCGCTCGAAGAGGTGACCACTCGCGATCGGCGACTGCAGGACGTGACGGGCATTACCTCGCCGGAGACGGCCTATGACATTGCCCGGGTGGGACAAGATCCGCAGCTGCAAACGCTACAGGCACAGATTACGACGGCGGCAACCCAGCTGGCTGAAGCGCGATCGCGCCTAGGCGATCTGCATCCAGAGCTACTGGCGCTAACCGACGAATTTAATAGCCTGCAGTCGCTTTATCAGCAGCGGCTGAGTCAAATTAGTCCGGAAGGGCTAGGCGGGGTTGCTGCGGCGCTCTCTAGCAACGATTTGAGCCAAGATCTGATTGCGCAGTCGATTAATAGCTCCATTGAGTCCGAGGCATTGGCTAACCGACTGGCGCTCGTGCAGCGCGATCTTGTGCAGGTAAGGAGCTTCTTGGTTGACCAGCCTGCGGTGCAGCAGCCTTTGGCCGTGCTGACCCGTGAGCGTGAGGATGCGGCTGAGTCCTTGGAGCTGATTCGTACCAAGCTAGAAGAAGCGCGGATTGCGGAAGCTCAGCTGGTGAGCAATGTGCGCATCATTGGTCGGGCAGAGCCAGATTTGAACCCGGTTTCACCCAAGCCGTTCGCCGTTTTGGCTTTGGGTGCGATCGCAGGTGCCATTCTCTCAGTGGGCGCTATTTTGCTGCTGGATCTGTTCGATGCGTCTTTGCAAAGCGGCGAAGAAGTCGAGAAGCTGGTCAAGCTGCCTGTACTGGGTTATCTGCCACGCCTGTCAGCAGATTTGGTGGATATTGCCGGACTGGATGCCTTTTTGGATAGTCCACGCCATGTAGAACCCTATCGGGCCCTGCTAAAAACCATTGAATCTCGCCAGAGAATGCGTGAAGTCGCCATTCGAAATGGAGCGACCGCAGTGGCTAATGGTGCTGGTGGACGCTCTACCTTAGAAGGCGGCTTTTTTGCCGACGGTCGCTCCTCTGCTGTACAGACGCCTCAAGTGGTGGTGGTGAGTAGCCCAACGAGCAATGAGGGCACTTCCTCCGTAGCCACTTGCCTAGGCGCGGTGTCGGCCATGTTAGGTCGTCGGACGCTCATTATTGAGGCCAACCCGATTAACCCGGTACAGCATCTTTACCTGCAGGTAGAGTCGCATCCTGGTTTAACCGATGTGGTCAATCATGCTCAGCCGCTATCTAGTGCGGTCAAGCTCACTACGATTGGTCGCTTGTCAGTGTTGCCCTACGGGCCTGCGCTCAATCGACCATCTACGGTCACAGAATCTGCGGCCATGCGCGTTTTGCTGGGCAATCTGGTGCGAGATTATGACCTGATTTTGATTGATACTGCGCCGGTTGATAGCTCAGCAGATGCGGTGACCATGAGCCAAATGACCGATGGTCTACTGCTGGTGACGCGGCCGGGCTATACCCCTCGCAGCGTGCTGGCCGATACGGTGCAGCAGCTGCGTAAGAGCGGTGCGCCACTGCTGGGCATTGCCATGAATGAGACCATCTTGCCAGAAGAGCAGCTAGGGCGGCTGCCGGCTGCTCGTCAGGTTGTGAATGGTGCTGGGCGTACTGTTCGTTAGTTCGAGTGCGCTAGTTCAGGCTGATAGATTCAAGCCGATAGATTTGAGCCGATAGATTTGAGCCGATAGATTCCAGCAAATCCGTTTTTTCTGCCGCCTTCTCGTCTTTTTTTAGAGTGTCGCTATGCAATCTGCCAGAAAACCCCATTATTTACTCTTACTGTGTTTGACTCTGGTAGGTAGCTTGACCAGTGCTCAGTCCGTCATGGCGCAAGACGTGCTGCCGACTTTGCCAGATGCTTCCGTTTCTAGCGATGCTGTGGCGCCGACACCACCCACGGGCCAGCCTCGATCTCAAGCTGCGCCAGTGCCTTTTCGTCCGCCTGTGCAGCCGACTCAAACACAGCC
>JBCBKQ010000190.1:0-11153 GCA_038521595.1 Cyanobacteria bacterium J06627_28
CCTTTTGATAGTTGAAAAAAGAAAGCGATCTAAAGCAAGAATAACCACTCCACACAATATTCCCAAAGCAATAGCTATAACGCTTGATGAAAATAGAATATAAAATATGTATCCTCCTGACATAGAGGCCATAGTAGCCATAAAGAGAATAGACATGCCGATAGCTTCATATTTGTAGCGCTCAACAATAAATTCATCTCTTAAAAGGGTCTCAACGTTTGCACCAGAGCAAAACAACAAAAAGTTTCTGGCTTTGCTTAAAATGTTTTGCAAATTTCGATGGTTCCATATGTGCTTGTTTAAGCTGCCTCTTTTAGGTAATCGGACTCCCAATAAAATTGACCATGTTGATGCTCCAACAACGCCATCGGATTTCAAGCCATGTAACCTCTGGAAACGTTTAACAGCTTTCTCCGTGCTTTGCCCAAATTGTCCTTCCGGATCTTTGACCTGCAATCCCTCTCCCCTCAAAAGAGACTGAAGCTCTTTGGTTGCCATCTGCATATCTGAAGGAAAATTCCCGCCTTGTCGCTGGAGCATGGGATACCGTAAACACGCCCACGTTATAGGTCCCACGACACCATCTGGTATAAGATGGCTATCCTTCTGAAATGCCTTCACTGCTTGCTCAGTTTCTTGATCAAACAATCCGCTCAGACGTGCTAGATATCCCTTTGCATATAAGATATCCTGTAGTTCTCCAATCGCATTCTGCAAAGTTTCTTGGGAAAGGTTGCTATGCAAAACAGGGCGTTTAGAGAATAGATGAGTTATATCTGTAGCTTGAGGTCTATCTCTAATAATTCTGATGGATCTAAAAAATCTCATACATTCCTCATTTTTCTTTTGAGATTAGCTACATAAATAGTTATAGATCCAGGCAAAATCCTAGAGGACTGGCTGTACAGTTTGTATCATTCAACACAAACTTATGTTTATTCTATTCATGTAGGCGACCCATAATTAAGAAGCTAACGCTTCCTCCAACCAGATACACGGTAATTTTACTGTTTTAATGTGTGTCTGTGAGCATCAGGGCAGGAGCTTCCGGGGGCGCTGCTGGGTTTGGTGTGGCTTCTCAGCTCGAGGACTGCGCTTGCTTTGGCACTGGGCGTCGATCTCCTCGCGGCGACGTCTTCAGCTCGTTGGAGATCGGCATCGAGCTGGCGTTGATAGTCTTCATCACGCTGCCGCTGATACTCGGTGTCGCGCTGTTCCTGAAAGGCTTGTAGTTCCTGCTCTAGCTGCTGTTGCTGTGCCATCTCGTCTTCTTGCTGACGCCGCTGCTGGTCAGCTTCTTGCTGTTGTTGAAAGGCTTTTAGCCGGTCGGCTTCCGGTGGCGGTTGGTGCTCGTTTTCAAACGGCTGAGTCATGATGGCATTCCCAAAAACAGATTCATCGGTCCAGTCCTCATCCCACCCTGTAATCTCGAATCAAGCCCGACCGGAGGGAGCCGCAGGCTTGGGCTTGATGGGCCAGCCCCTCGCTATAATCGGCGGCCACCGGGGGATGTCCCCCACCGAGCCACCCGCCTTTCTCTTTTCCTCAGAGACATCCCCCGGTGATGCCCAGCGGCGAGCGTCTTTCTTCACAGCTCTAACTCCCAGCCGCGCTGTCGGCGTTGGGGTTCGGGTAAGTCTGGCTTGGATGGCTGAACTACAGGTGAGATTGCTTCCTGCTCGACTGCCGCTGGCTCTCTGCCCGACTTCGTGTACTGCGCTTTCACGACGGCATCATCCCGCTGCGGCTGATAATTGATGCCCAGTTGCTGCTGCAATCCTTTGAAGGTAAACTCGTCGCCAAGCTGAGCACCACTCGCCTTTTCCCCTGATACAGGTAGTCCAACTTGCTCAGCTTGCCACGCCGGATGCCGAACTGCACGGTCACGCCTGCCGTCTCTAGCTGCTGACAAAAGCATCAGGCCGGGCTGATCAACTCGGCGTTGATTCGTCTGGAGCGGGTGGAACGGGCGATCGGTACCCAGCCTTGATAAGGAGTTTATGAATTGGCCAGATTTGCAGAGTTTTGGTGAATCTGGCGGATTCGCTCTGGTGCTCAGAGATCGGCTCAGGCATTCTGAAGGTGTCCGCTTAGGACGCTTTCAATTCATCCGTTATGTCTTACTTCCTATAAGAAACGACCCCTCGGTGCCACGGCAGCGGGGGGTTATTATTTGAGGGCCTGTTTCAGCTCAGCGCGGCTTGGCTATCGTTAGGGATGACATCTGGACGTTGAGGCCATGCCCATCATTCGTGCTCGGTACCCCAAGGATTGGAACCTCATCGCGCTCCGGATTAAGCACGATGCCAACTGGTGCTGTCAGCAATGCCAGCGCCCTTGTCGTCAACCCAGCGAACCGTTAGCTGATTTTCTCAAACGAGCGAAGCAGTGGCGGCGGGAAAAGTCACCACGTCCCGCCAAGTTTGAGGACGCGCCCCGCCGCTATCTCCTCACCGTCGCTCATCTCGATCAGCAGCCCAGTAACAAAGACCCGAGTAATCTCAAGGCGCTCTGTACGGTCTGTCATTTGCAGTTCGACAGTCGCTTTCGCGCCAAACAAAGACGGTTGAAGGCGGAGTTCTACGGTCAGCTTTCGATTGATGATGCTTGGCAAGACGGGTTGCAGCTCTCACTGTTACCCACGCAGATCGCTCCCTTCAGTGTGCCGCGCCAGGGTCAAGCCCCTGCAGAAGGACGGTTCATTCCACGCGAGCACCAAACCGATGCCCACCAAGAAAGGCTCCAATCGCTCACGCGATTAGAGCCCTCGGTGCAAGATGATTGACTCTCACGGGAGTTCGGGCACCAAGCTTCAATAAAGCCTCCTCAATGACTATCGAGGAGGCGGGGGAGTGTGAGGAGCAGTGAACCACGAAGGTAGAGAGAAATCAGGTACGGCTGAAGTGGATGCTAGGCGATGAAGTTGACAGCATCCTTGTCGAGGTTTTCACGGCGCAGCTCATCAAAATCAACCGCGTCTTTGTCGAGGTTCTCGTGACGCAGCTCGTCAAAGTCAACACCAGCTAGGACTTCGTAAACGGCATCTTTGTCCAGATTCTCGCGACGCAGCTCGTCGAAATCGACGGCGTCTTTATCGAGGTTTTCACGGCGCAGTTCATCGAAATCCACTGCGGCATAGATTTCAACTACGGCGTCCTTGTCCAGGTTCTCACGACGTAGTTCGTCAAAGTCTACGGCATCTTTGTCCAGATTCTCGCGGCGCAGTTCATCGAAGTTGATGCGCTTGACTTGGATCTCAGTCACCGCATCCTTGTCGAGGTTTTCGCGGCGTAGTTCGTCGAAGTTGACCGCATCCTTGTCGAGGTTCTCGCGACGCAGCTCGTCGAAGTCAGGAGCGGCGTAGCTAGCGGGAGCAATGGCGATAGAAGCAACGGTCAGAGCAGTGAGGGCGAGGGCAATGCGTTTCATGAGATGAACTCCTTGGGTGTCAGTGGTTTATCGGTTAATCATCTTGAGTTCTATAGTGGAGCCCACTCCTGAGCCGCTCCTGACCTGAAAATAAGCCTGACTTAATCGCTTCCTGAGAAGTCTGAGCGCTTGGCGAAGCGGACCTGAGCGGCGGTGATGCCAGTCACGGAAGCCTGGCCAGGGCAATAAAAACCCCGCTTACCAGCAGCAAGCGGAATCAGAGATTGAGGGCGCTGTCGTTATCTGGAATCGGGGAAGGAGGCAGACTCAGGCTTAGCGGAAAGAGAGTTACATGGGTGGGGCTCCTCGATGTCTTGATTGCAGAATAGGCCGCAACCGGGAAGGCAGGGAGAAGCCCCCATGTGATAGTCCTCATCCAGCCAGGTGATCGTTCAGGCAGTCGATCGCGGTATCAATGCCAGCAGCAGCGGTGTGTACGTTGGTATCGTGCAGCCCCTCGGCGAGGCAGTGCTCCAGATAGCCCAGTTCGGTGACCAGGGTTTTGACCAGCGATCGCAACCGGCGGCGGCGGGCAGTATCATTGTTAGTCGTTTGGGTAGCGGTTCTCATGGCGGCAGTCCTCTGGTGGTGGGCTCACTGCCAGTGATAGCGCTCGCGAGCTTGTTGCAGCTAGCCCCAAATTCTCAACAGCAATGCTGTTGCAAGGGCTCTAGATGCCGTTACAGTGCTGTTGCGCTGACTTCGTTCGCAGCAGTCCCTTGGGTTTCCGAGTCAAGTGTCGTGGAATAGCGGACTGAACACAGTGAGGGAGTCTATGCCGCGAAAGCGCTTGACGGCCACCCCAGTGCTACACTCTCGCGGCCACCAGGGGACACCCAGTTGAATCGCTCCACCTGCCGCCCCTCCCCCCAACAGGTCCCTGGTGACGCCTAGCGGCGAGCGCTCACTTTTCTGATGAGGCATTTTGGCACCTCAAGCAATGGGCTCTGTGTCCACAGAACACATACACGTCTATCGTCAGCCAGAGCAAACCGCGATCGCCTACAGCTCCAATTCTCGTTCGTGCGATCGCGATCGCACCCGTTCACGCTGCTGCTGAGTGATGTCTGCCTGCTGTTGATGCACGTGCTGAGCAAACGACCGGATGCGGCTAATATCGTCCGGCTTCAATCTGGCGGGCTCATTCGGCTGCCAGCGCTGGTTGGCCTCATCCCAGCTTACGTTTAGCAGAGTATCGCGATCGCTCACCCGCATCAGCGTCAGCCTGTCTTGGTCCCGTTCCACGCGGTTGCGCTGCCCTTGATAGGCACTCTGCCCCGTCACCTCTAGAAACTGGCTAAAGAAATTAGCCATGCCGTTTATCTGCTTTTGCTGCGGATCAAACTGACGCTTGCGCAACAACGCCGGTGGGGTGCGTCCTTTGCGCCGGACATACTCAGGCCGCACGATCGCGTCGTCCCGTTCCGACTGATAGTCAATGCCGTGCTCTCGCTGCAGGCCCGGAAAGCTATACGATTTGCCCAGCTTATAGCCCCGCACTTCGCTGCCCTGGTAGTGATAGCTCAGACCGCTCAGCTTACCGCGTCGAATCGTGAATATTGTCGTGATGCCTTGCGAGTCGAGCTGCTGACAAAACTCAGACAGGGGGAGGTCTGGTTGCAGAATGGCGTCAATGTGGCTTTGCAAGACGTCTCGAAAGGCAGGGTCCTTGCCGGGCTCGATAGTAGGTCTGAGGCCGAGCTCCTGCTCTAGCTTCCGGGTCGTGGCTTTGGTGCGGTAGTGGTCGTTGTGGACATCAAACACCTGACCGTCATCGGCAATGCGGTTCACCACCAGATGCACATGCCCGTGCTCGCATTCCTCATGACGCACATACAGATGCTGGTGTCGCCTACGGTCAACCCCCATGTCATCTAAGAAGCGATCGCTGATGGTCTGTAGCTGATCGTCGTTAAGCTGCTCTTCGGGATGAAAGCTCAACGACACATGCCACACAGGTTGTTTGATATGAGGCTTGATGCGGCGAATCGGACGCACTTCACGGCTCAGTTCTTTGGCATTCCAGCCCGTCATGTTGCCGCCAATAATGTGGGCTTGCTCGCGGCGATCGCGATCTCCTTCCCGCAGTAGATAGCGGTAGGTGCCATAAAAGCCTTTGCCGCGACTGGTCTTGCCAATCATGGCTGTAGCAGTTGTTGTACTCGTCGCAATTCGTTGCGCGTCTCTTGCAGGGCGGCTTCTAACTGTAGCGCCAGCGATTCTTCCAGTTGATGACCGCGATTGAGATGGCGCACGGTCTGGTTGAGGTTATTGCCAATAGGACCTAAGTCACGATGAACTTCCCGCAGTTCAGGTAGCCAATGGGTCAGTTGCGCGTCTTGCTCTAGCGCTTTTAGGCGACAGTAGGTCGCGGGTTTGCGTCCGGCTTGCTCAGCTAGGGCGGTCACTCGTTCAAACTCAGTATCGTTGAAGCTGAGCTTGACGTAATGCTTACGGCGTTTAGAAGTTTTGGGAGTCGCGGGTTCTGTCATCGGGGTCAAGGGGCTGTCCCCTTGCGAGCGAAAAAAGGGCGGCATTCCTAAGGAAAACTCAGCCTATTTCCACTAGAGTAACTTTTTCTATAGCTCGCTCCTCTCAACCGCTGAAATCCTTGCCCTACATACCTTATGGTGACTCCTCCTATCGATAGAGTCAAGTCTGATAGAGCCGCCACTATCAAGGGTAGTCTGTGACATCGATGGCACGATAGACCCATAAAAGTGGCGACTGCCTTTTCGCGATCAGAGCGCCAAAAATCTGCTAAAAATAAAGTGATTTCTAAGTCGCCACTATCGAAGGTAGTTTGTGACATCGATGGCACTTTTTGGGCGCCAAAGTGGCGGTTAAGCCGTAATTTCAATAATCAAAAGGAATAGGCACATATACTCAATTTTTTCTTTTTAGCAAGTGCGATCAAATTTAATGAGTCAATCGGAAAAAGCTGAATTTAATTTTCGTTATCGTCCCAAGGCGGATAGCCCTGACGGTTTGCTCGTGCGTTACCTCAACAGTCACGACCGCAAGACGCGACGCACGATGATTCTCAAAGCACTCCGAGCCTTTTATGCCATGCCAGCTTGGGGATACTTCGGAGAGGTAAGGAGCTTTGAGGAGTTTCAGGAGTTTGTCCAGTATTTTCAGGAGGTCTACGACAATCATTACGATACTCGCGAATCTATCGCCGTTCGGATCGACGCTTACCTGAGCCTTGAGAATAGCGGTGGTATCGATACTATCAGCGTTTCAGATTCAGAAGGTACTTGGCCAAAGACAGAAGATGAAGAGTAGCTACATATTCAGTTCAAGGTCTCTTGCGGTGTTACCACTTGTTGAGATTGAGACACAGTCGGTAGAGGTGTCTCTCCAGCTCAAATTGCTCTTTCAACGATAAGAGGAACTCGCAGAATAATTACTATAAACTCACTAGGTCAGTGAAGTCGTCGCTTTTGAGATGTAACGCATGTTCATCCGAAGCACCTAATATACTAGGTCTTTGCCCGAGGACCTAACGGCCAAAAGACTGCTTATTTGTAACCGCCAAGCTTGACTATGACTGAACAAGCCATCGAACAAGCCCTGATTGAGAAACTGAGCGATCTCAAATACAGCTATCGTCCAGACATTCGAGATCGCGCCACGCTAGAGCAAAACTTTCGCGAAAAGTTCGAGGCGCTCAACCGAGTCCATCTTACAGACGGCGAATTTTCTCGACTGCTAGATCAGATCGTGACCCCCGATGTCTTTGCCGCAGCCCGGCACCTGCGCGATCTCAACAGCTTTGAGCGGGAAGACGGCACGCCTCTGTTCTACACGCTGGTCAATATCAAACACTGGTGCAAAAACATCTTTGAGGTGGTCAACCAGCTCCGCATCAATACCGATAGCAGCCACCACCGCTACGATGTG
Organism: Cyanobacteria bacterium J06627_28; assembly: GCA_038521595.1. Lineage (GTDB taxonomy): Bacteria > Cyanobacteriota > Cyanobacteriia > Phormidesmidales > Phormidesmidaceae > Phormidesmis. Next base: position 7,336 of record JBCBKQ010000190.1, read on the forward strand.
CTCCTGCTGATCAACGGCATTCCAGCGGTACAGATTGAGCTAAAAAGCCTGACGATTAGCCCGCGCCGTGCCATGCAGCAGATTGTTGACTATAAAAATGATCCTGGCAACGGCTACACCAAGACCCTACTATGCTTCCTACAACTGTTTATCGTTAGCAATCGCAGCGATACCTGGTACTTTGCCAATAACAATAGCCGTCACTTCAGCTTTAACGCCGATGAACGGTTCCTACCGCTCTATCAGTTTGCTGGAGTGGATAACAAAAAAATTACTCATCTGGACAGCTTTGCCGAGACGTTTCTGGCTAAATGTACGCTGGGGCAAATGATCAGCCGCTACATGGTGCTGGTGGCCAGTGAGCAAAAGCTGATGATGATGCGCCCTTATCAGATTTATGCAGTCAAGGCCATTGTCGATTGCATTCACCAAAACTGCGGCAACGGCTACATTTGGCACACCACCGGTAGCGGTAAGACGCTGACGTCTTTCAAGGCATCGATACTGCTTAAGGACAACCCAGATATTGAAAAATGTCTGTTCGTAGTGGATCGCAAGGATCTCGATCGCCAGACGAGGGAGGAGTTCAACCGGTTTCAGGAGGGCTGCGTCGAAGAAAACACCAACACCGAAACCTTAGTGCAGCGGCTGCTCTCTGACGACTACGCCGACAAGGTGATCGTCACCACTATTCAAAAGTTAGGGCTAGCGCTGGATGGCACCCACAAACGCAACTACAAGAAACGATTGGAACCGCTCAGGCAAAAGCGCATCGTCTTGATTTTCGACGAATGCCATCGATCACAATTTGGTGAGAACCACCGGGCGATTAAAGAATTTTTTCCTCATGCTCAGCTATTTGGCTTTACCGGCACGCCAATTTTTGAGCAAAACGCTAGCTACCAGCAGATTGAAGGTCAGCAAGCCTCATACAAAACCACAGAAGACATTTTTCAGCAGCAACTGCACGCTTACACTATCACCGACGCGATCGAAGACCGCAATGTCTTGCGTTTCCACATCGACTATTACAAGCCTGAAGGCAGTCAGACGCCCCAGCCAGGGGAAGCCCTGGCCAAGCGAGCCACCATTGAGGCAATTCTTGCCAAGCACGATGCCGCCACTGCGGGGCGCAAATTTAACGCGATTCTGGCAACCAGCTCGATTAATGATGCGATTGAGTACCATCGCCTGTTTAAGGAAATTCAGGCCCAAAGACAAAGCGAAGATACCCGCTGCCAACCGCTGAATGTTGCCTGCGTGTTTTCGCCGCCCGCCGAAGGCAACAAGGACGTGCAGCAGATTCAGGAAGACCTACCCCAGGAAAAGGCTGATAACCAGGAAGCCCCAAACGAAAAGAAGGAAGCGTTGAAGGCCATCATTGCCGACTACAACGATCACTACGGCACGAATCACGACATCAACAATTTCGACCTCTACTACCAGGATGTGCAGAAGCGCATCAAAGACCAGCAATACCCCAATCAGGATTTGCCCCACGCCCAGAAGGTCGATTTAGTAATCGTGGTGGATATGCTACTCACGGGCTTTGATTCTAAGTTTTTGAATACGCTCTATGTCGATAAAAACCTTAAGTATCACGGCCTAATTCAGGCGTTTTCGCGCACCAATCGAGTGCTGAACGACACTAAACCCTACGGCAGCATCCTCGACTTTCGCCAGCAGCAGCAGTCGGTCGATCAAGCGATCGCCCTCTTCTCAGGCGAGCACAAGGAGCAGGCAAAAGAAATCTGGCTGGTTGACCCGGCCCCAGCCGTCATCGACAAGCTGGAAGAAGCGGTCACGCAGCTAGATGAGTTTATGCAATCCCAGGGTCTGACCTGTGCGCCGGAAGAGGTGCCCAACCTGAAAGGGGACGCGGCCCGGAGTCAGTTCGTCAACTTGTTTAAGGAGGTGCAGCGGTTTAAGACCCAGCTCGACCAATACACCGACCTCACGCCAGAAAATGCCACCGTCGTTGACCAGGTGATTACGCCAGACCAGCTACAGGCATTCCGAGGGGTCTATCTAGAAACGGCTCAGCGCCTGAAGACCCAGCAGGACAAAGACAGCGACAGCAGCCCCGAAGTAGAACAGCTCGATTTTGAATTTGTGCTGTTTGCCTCGGCGGTGATTGATTACGACTACATCATGGAGCTGCTGGCTCGCTATACCCAAGAAAAACCGAGCAAGCAGACGATGAGCCGCGATCAGCTGATTGGGCTAATCCAGTCGGATGCAAAGTTTATGGACGATCGCGATGACATTGCCGCCTATATCGACACGCTAGAAGTGGGCCAGGGCTTAGACGAGAAGGCCATCCGCGAAGGATACGAAGCGTTTAAGGCGGAACGGAGCAGTCGCGAACTGGCGGCGATTGCGACAAAGCACGAGCTGGAACCGGATGCGCTACAGGCATTTGTCGATGGCATTTTGCGGCGGATGATTTTTGATGGGGAGCAGTTGAGTGATCTGCTGACTCCGTTAGAGCTGGGTTGGAAGGCTCGCACGAAGAAAGAACTGGCGCTGATGGAGGATCTAATTCCGCTGTTGCATAAGCTTGCTGAGGGGCGGGAGATTTCGGGATTGGCAGCCTATGAATAGTCATAGTATTTCTAGTACATCAATCACAGGAAGACAGCCATGAATACGATTCTGCAACAAATTCAGCATCATGCGGCTGCCCTGCCGTTATCATCGCAGGCAGAGTTGCTCAACTATGCAGTCTATCTCGAACAAAAAGCGCAGGAGAGCGCGCCTGCCGTTTCAGACCAAGCCCGTCGCGATCGCCTGACCGCAGCACTAGAACAAGTAGTAGCATCAAACCCTTTTGCAGAGATTACAGACCCGGTTGCTTGGCAGCGCGAACAGCGCCAAGACCGCACCTTACCAGGGCGGGACGATGTTGATTGACAGTAATTTGATTATTTATGCGACACAGCCGCCGTACGCTCGACTGCGTAGCTGGCTGATAAAGTATGCCACTCATTACTCTGCCATAAGTCGCCTGGAAACATTGGGTTATCACCGTTTAGGTGAAGCTGAAAAACAGGCGTTGATAGCCATTCTAGAGAACTTAACTATTTTGATGATTGGCAAGGCCACGATTGAAATTGCGATCGCTCTACGCCAGCAACGAAAAATATCGCTGGGCGATGCCCTGATTGCCGCGACCTGTTTGGAACACAGTCTGCCGTTAGCGACGGCGAATGACAAAGATTTTGAGTGGATAGAGGGTTTAGCAATTCACAATCCAGTAGAGCCGGGGAGTTGATGTTATGGAGGATCTAATGCCGCTGTTGCATAAGCTGGCGGAAGGGCGAGAGATATCGGGGTTGGGGGCGTATGAGCAATAGGGCGAATAGGCGAAAGGAGAAACGTGAATTAGAGCCTAAGCGAAGGTTTCCTGAGTTTCGGGATGCGGGGAAATGGGAAGAGAGAAAACTCGGAGACTTTTTGTTGAAAAAACCCGATTATGGAGTGAATGCACCAGCTGTACCTTACTCAGATGATTTGCCTGCTTATTTGAGAATAACTGACATTTCTAATGAAGGTTACTATCTTTGCGATCAAAAAGTCTCAGTTAAGATTGAAGCCAAAGATGAAAACTATCTAAGCGAGGGCGATATTGTTTTGGCTCGAACAGGAGCAAGCGTTGGAAAATCTTATAAATATAGAAAAGAAGATGGAAATCTGGTATTTGCTGGATTTTTAATACGGATAAGGCCAGATCCTCAAAAGCTAGATTCTACTTTTCTGTTCACGTTTCTCCTTTCGCCTATTCGCCCTATTGCTCATACGCCCCCAACCCCGATATC
>JBCBKQ010000191.1:0-11129 GCA_038521595.1 Cyanobacteria bacterium J06627_28
AGACAGTTTTTGTTGAGGAACTTGAGCTTCTCATGGAATGCCCCGCCTCAGCTATCTTGGTCTCAAAATAAGACCCCACGCAGTTCACCACTTTCAAGACTTCTCTGCACCACTAAGGTCTTTATCTGGACAAATAAGTGATTTGCAAAGCATTAGGCGAAATGTGCAATCTATTCAATGGGAGAAATGCGCTCAGCCCGCCTCAGAACTTTTAGCTGAATCAATGGAGAAAAAAATAGAGGGCTTCATTATATTTCTTGATTCAGATAACCCTCAGTCATCTATTGACACTGCTTTTGAAAGCAGTAGAGATTTAAGGTATGAGTACAATCAAGAATATACTGCCCTCTTACCTAGAAAAGAAAAGATCAAGGCAGAAAGAGAGTTCATGGAAGTAACTACTAGTGGAATGCTGACATTGATGAGATCTCAGCAGCTAATTAATCATATGGAGGATAAGCCATTTATTAAAACTATTGAAGAATTTAATTCATCTTTTGAGGCAATCTTAGTAGATGAAGAAAACTATAATTACGAAATTGCTGAGGCTGCCGACACTAAATTTGTTATCACTGTTAGTGCCAAGCAAAGAGGCTTGAAGAGTTATGCTATGGGTATACAAGCGACAGGAAGCGATTTTGAAGCCATCGTCTGTGTATCAGATGAGCCTTCTAAAAAAATTGAAGCCCCTGAGCTGTTAGGTTTGGAATGGTCTTGTGCTGAAAAGTCTTCTGAGCTGTCACCTTAGATCTTTCTATTCCTTGCAAAAAACAGTAATAGGATATGTCTGGGAGCAATGGAGAACCTAGTCAGCTGAGAGGCAAGATGAATAGACCCCCTTTTATGAATAATTCCACTTGGCGTGCACAGGACTATCAGGCTCGTTACGGTTATGTCTGGCATTATGCTAAAGGTCTATTGCATCAACTCAATGCTCAAGCGGGCGAGCAGATTCTGGATTTAGGCTGTGGAACAGGGCAGCTCACCGCTGAGATTTCAGCGCAAGGCGCTCAGGTGATGGGATTTGATCGTGATCGCGCCATGGTCGAGCAGGCCAAGGCCAACTATGCGCACCTCACCTTTCAAGTTGCAGATGCTGCCAATTTTCAGGTAGAGGCTCCGATGGATGCGGTTTTCTCAAATGCAGTTCTACATTGGGTAACACAAGCAGAAGCCGCGATTGACTGTATTGCAAAAGCACTAAAGCCCGGCGGACGCTTTGTTGCAGAACTCGGTGGGCAAGGCAATGTGCAGTCGATTTTGGGTGCGTTGGCGACTGTGACCCATCGCGAAGACCTCAATCCTTGGTATTTTCCTAGTCTGCTTGAGTATGTTACGCGGTTAGAGGCCGCTGGACTCACGGTAGAGTTTGCCCATTTATTTGATCGCCCTACGCCTTTGGGTGAAGCGGGTTTAGCCGGTTGGTTAGAGATGTTTAGCCTGCGATTTTTTCCAGAGCTTTCACCGCAGGCCTGGGCAGAGACCGTCAGCGCGGTAGAAGCCCAAATTCCTCAGCAGTATCAAGATGGAGAATGGGTGGCAGACTATCGGCGGCTGCGCGTGATAGCTGTTAAATCATGACATGACGGCCTGCCAGCCGAAAAATACTGTCATTCCCACAACGATTGTTAGCAAAAGGTTGCGGGTGGAGTAGCTAATGATGATAGCTGCGATCGCACCGACCAATCTCGCATTCATGAGTCCAACAGACAATTCGCCATTACTCAGCAACACCTCTGGTACAACAATCGCGCTCAGTACCACCGGAGGCACATAGCGCAGAGCATTTAGCAGCGCAGGCGACAGCTTGATGTAGCGGCTAGCGCCAAACATAATGTAGCGAACGGAAAACGTGGCTAGCATCATGCCTAAAATCAAAAATGCTTCGTTCATGAAATGCCGCTCCTCATGTTTTTGTTAGGAAAGAATCTCTCGCTAACAACGCCTGCACTGATGCCTGCGATCGCAGCCAGCATTAGCCCAATTTTGTTAGGAAAAGAGGCCGTGAGGACAGCGGTAAAACCTGCGATCGCAACCGCTATCACCATGGGTTTATTTTTGACATAGGGCACCACCATGCCGATAAAGGTGACAGACATGGCAAAGTCTAATCCCCACTCGGCAGCATTGGGAATCATCTGACCAAGGGTAATGCCCAGCAGCGTGCACAGCTGCCAGTTGAGATACATCGCCAGGGCTGCGCCCAAGAAGTACCAGTGCTTGAAAGAACTTGTTTCCTTGGCTTCGTAGCGACGAATTGCGATCGCAAACGACTCATCGGTCAGCAAAAAAGCCAGCAGCACTTTCCATGGCTGCGGCAGCGTTTTCACATAGGGTAATAAGCTCACCGAGTAGAGCAAATGACGCAGGTTCACCACAAACGTAGTCAGTACAATCAGCAACCAGCCAGTTTGCGTAGCAATCATACCGGCTGCGATGAACTGAGAAGACCCTGCAAAAACAAATGCTGACATTGCCAGGGTCGCACCGACCGACAGTCCATTCGTAGTCGCCAGCGTCCCAAAAATAATGCCGAAGGGAATGGCCCCGACGATCAGCGGAATCATATCGCGAGCACCGCTCCAAAATTCGTGTATGGGCCTGCGCTGAGTCAAAGAAGGCGAAGTATGTTTGTTCACACTCGTTCACAAAAGCGAATCGAGGACTGCCCGCCAGTCTTCTAAACTAGAGCCAGAAGATAGGCTAGTTGCTTCCGCACCATTAATAAAGAAGGTGGGCGTAGACCAAACGCTACGCATGGTGGCAAGGCGAGCAGGAATGCGGGCTTGCGCATAGACATCTTTACTGTTCATCAGCGCTACGAACTGAGCTTGGTCTTTGTGCTCGGTCACTTCAGCTGCAAATTCAGCGAGTAAGTTGTGAAAGTCTGTTTGAGTTTTGTCTTTCCAGGCTTCATTGGCAAATTCTTCTTGCCTGCTGAAAACATAGCTAACAAAGTCAATGAACTTTTGGGTGTCATCTCCGGCAACGGCGATAGTTGCCTTGGTCGCATCCCAGCTTTGGCGATGGTTGCCTAGGGTCATTAATTGAAATATCCAACGCACCTGCTGCGGACTATAGGCCTCGACGACGGACATTACATTCTGCCAGCCTCGTTTAGAAAATGGACACTCCAAGTCTAAAAACATTTCGGCCATGATAGGTGCATCGACCTGGCCCAAACGATAGCCGCTGGGCCGCGCTGGAATAGGAATTGCCATAGGAAATTGGCTGAAGTGTAAGCCGGTGAACGAACTGTCAAAATACTTACATATTGCCGTTACGCTGCCAAGAACCTACGAGGGTAGTTTCTTCGTGGGCCATGTCTGGTCAAGACATCTGATTGCGAACACTTTCGATCAGGCTGCGGTACAGCGTAGAAAATTTCAGCTCGTCAATGCCAGCCGGGTTGTTCCAAGTAGCTGTGACGCACAGGGCTCCCTGGTCATCGACTAGACGAGTCGTAAAGTTTTCGACACCAGGCTCAGAACCGCCCTTAAAGGCCACGCTGTCCCACTGGTCAGGATCGACAAGGCCTGGATTGACACTCATCAGCGGTAAATCGGCGACGGCATCCATGGCATTGCACAGTTCGCGAGCTGTGAAAAACCATTCAATGTCAATGGCCTGTGGCCCCTCATTAAAGATGCTCACTGCCGGTAGGGGCAGCGCGGCCAGGGCTGAAATGAGACTGCGCTTTTCTTCGCGCGATCGCCAGCGTCGAAGAATGCTGCGATTGGCGGGATCTTTGAGGACAAAAGCCTCTCTCGTCGTCAAAAAAGGACGGTTTCTAGGCGATAAGCCTTCGAGCGTGTCACGACCGACAATGTGCAAGAGATGATCGGTCGCGGTGTTGTCACTCTGCGAAATCATCAGCGTCGCTAAACTCTCTAGCGTTAGCGCACTGCCCTCCGGCCAAGTTTGCAAAAAGCCGCTAGGCAGACTTTTCCACTCCTCTTTTATCGTGACGACCTCATCCCACTGATGCGCACCTTGGGCTATCTGAGTTTGCAGTGCCTGCAGTATCAACAGCTTGAAAGTAGAGCCGACAGCAAGAGCATTATCGGCATTAATAGCGGACACTTCACCGCCGTTGCGCGTCGCCAGCACATGCACTTCACCGGGCAGCGAAGACAGCTCACTTAAAACATCGTCCAGAGAAAGTCCCGCAAGCTGAGGCGTCTCAAACAACAGCCCTGTGATTTGCCCTTGGGAATTGAGGGCCAGGTGAGCAGGAACTGTGCCTCGTTCAAAGGTAAGAACAAACCCGTTAGGAACATCTTCGATGCTCTGGTATGCGCCGACGCTACTGATAATGCCCTGGGTAATTTGGGAGATTTCTGCAAGGGAAATTTGGGCCAAAAAAGAATCAGCGAACCAGTCTCTCTGTAATTCTGGTTCGGTAAAGAGGCGAGAGAGAATTTCTGTTGGGGCAGTGGTCGCAGAGGTGCTTTTAGCAAACGTCATTGGACGGGCACTGGGCTGCGCGGCAAGAGGTTGTTCTAAGCCTACGCTGTCTCCTGCTTTTGCTTCTGCATATCTTAAGGAGGAGGTGCCTAAATAGGGCAACCCCCAAAAGCACAGGCTTAAACAAAGACAAAAGATTAAACGCATCAGACCGATCTCTTAGAGAACTGATAGAGAACTGAAACTGCCCCAGCCATGATAGCCGACTCCATTACTGACACAGAGTCTCCCGTAAAAGAATAATAGTGACGCAGATTATTTTTTGGCAGTGCCAGTTTCTCTTTTGATCCAGCTTTCTACTTCAGATACAGTATCAAAATCTAGTAATACCTCGCTTAGCTTTTCTAAGTCAGCAACGGGTAAGTCAAAGATACTGGCTCGCATCTCGTCTGAAAGCTCACCAAAGCGTTTGCCCAACAGGCGAGTGATAATGCTAGCTTCGCCTTGTGCGATGCCTTGTGCTGTCGCTTCAGCCGCGATTTCTCGATAAACTCTGGTTTCTTTGAATGAAATATCTAACATTTCTTCCACCTCTTGCCAACTGATTTGATCGAATCGATATGAAATAATCGTGGTTATTATGTTAATGATGCCACGCCTTTCAGCAGTATGCTCTGGCTCCTCTAGCCGCCTTAGTAAATCCTTAGCAACGTCTGGGGCTTCGGCTTTACTGACCGTTGTTAGCACCATGGCAGCCACCCAAATCGGTAGCTGCTGAATGTCGCCAAGCTCATCTAAAAAAACTCGATAGAATAGACCACTATCTAGTAGACGAAGATGAGGATATAGGTCGCTTTGTTCCATAGAGCGAGACGGATAGATGATGACAGATCGCCAATCCCTAAAGCGCTCCCGGTTTCGATAAAAGTACAGTGCGGATTCGGCAAGTACTCGTTCATAAAGCCGCTCATCTTTTTGAAATTGGACTTCGACGAAGAACACAGTTCCCGGCTTTCCCTCGGGTGGCAAGATAACGCCGTCGATCTCAAATCTGGGCTCTTTGACTGCGACCGAGTCAAATCGGTAGCTTTCTGCATTGTCTGGTGGCTCTGGAAGCAGCTCGAATAGCAGTGCTGGATATAGCTGGAAAAGCCTGTAGAAAATTGAATCTCGCCGCATGCCGCTACGATCTAGTAGTACAGAAGATCTTATCAGAGGATAGGCTCAGAAGTTCAGAGGATTGATTACAATCAAAAAAAGCCCATTTTTCAACCGTTTTCATCGAATGCTCTATCGTCGATTTGGTCGCACTGAACTGCAAATGCCTGTGTTTTCCTGTGGGGGCATGCGCTATCAGCACTCATGGCGAGATGTGCCCCTCGAGCACATCCCACAGAAAAATCAGGAGAACTTAGAAGCAACGATTCGCCGTTCGTTGGAGCTGGGCATCTACCATATCGAAACGGCTAGAGGCTATGGCACTTCCGAGATTCAGCTGGGTCAGGTACTGCCAAAGTTTGAGCGCGATCGCCTCATCGTACAGACCAAGGTCTCACCCAAAGCAGACCCGCAAGAATTCCTTGAAATTGTTGAAACATCGCTGTCTAATTTGCAGCTGGATTATATCGACCTGCTCGGGTTTCATGGCGTCAACAATGTAGAAACGCTAGAGTACAGCATTCGCCCTGGTGGCTGCATGGACGTTGCCAAAAAGCTTCAGGCTGAGGGCAAAGTTCGTCATATCGGCTTTTCGACCCATGGGCCAACCCAGGTAATTGTCGACGCCATAGAAAGTGGCCTATTTGACTATGTCAATATCCATTGGTACTACATTTTTCAAGACAATTGGCGGGCGATAAAGGCGGCTACCCGGCAAGATATGGGCGTATTTATTATTAGCCCATCGAATAAGGGTGGTCACTTGTATAATCCACCGCCGCAGCTGGTAGAGCTGTGCAAACCGTTGAGTCCAATGGTGTTCAATGATTTGTTTTGCCTCAGCCATCCACAGGTACATACTTTGAGCCTGGGGGCCGCGCAGCCGTCAGATTTTGATGAGCATATGAAGGTATTGCCACTGGTTGAGCAGGCGGATGAAATATTGCCGCCGATTTTGGAGCGGCTGGAGAAACGGGCGATCGCAGCCTTAGGCGAAAACTGGTATCGCACCTGGCAAGAAGGCCTACCAGATATTCAGGCGACCCCTGGCAATGTCAATATTGCGATCGCACTCTGGCTAGGCAACCTCGTCGAGGCCTTTGGCATGAAAGACTACGCCGAAGCTCGTTACAACCTACTAGGCGGTGCCAGCCACTGGTTTCCCGGCAACCGCGCAGAAAACTTAGACAGGCTAGATCTCAGCGCCAGTCTAAAAAACAGCCCCCACGCCGCAACAATTCCCCAACGGCTCGCCAAAATACATGAGATGATCGGAGGCGAACAGGTTAAGCGATTATCACAGCAGTGATGGACGCCTTAATTCAGCCTTCCTCGTTCATCCCTCATCCTTCTCTTCCATGGTTGCTCACGCCGCAAAATTTCAGGGTCAATCTGCCCTGCTCTCCCATGAGCTACTGACCTACTATCGCCAGGTGAGCCAGTCGCCACTGACCGTTGTAGACGTAGAGACAACTGGCGCACTAGGGCACAACGCCCGCGTCATAGAAGTTTCTGTATTACACGCCAGCCTGGCCAGCGGGCTAGAGCACCAGGAAACTCATCTGATTAACCCGAAGGTAAAAATCCCAGAATTTATCACCAACATCACAGGAATTACGCCAGAGATGGTGTATCCATCCCCACCACCCGAAGAAATTTGGCCACAGTGCCAGCCACTCTTAGAAACTGATCGGGTCTTTACCGCACACAACCTAGACTTTGACTATTCATTTTTACGCACCGAATATAAGCGTTTAGGCATTCGCTTTTACAAGCCGCCTTTGCAAAAGCTGTGCACCGTTGTCCTGTCACGGATGCTGCTAGCAGATTTACCCTCTCGCTCTCTGCCAAACCTGATCAAGCATTTTGACTTTGATATCAGTACCTCGCACCGGGCCGAGGCGGATACAAAAGCTTGCTGGCTACTGGCAGAAATACTGCTAACTCAAATCCAAAATGAAGATGACGAGACACTGCTCAAGCGCTTCGGCCAGCAGTGGATTCGCTTGAAAGATGCGGCCAAAATTTTGAACTGTCGCCAAGACGAAGCGCAGCAACGGCTAGAGACTGCTCAGGTAGAGAGTCGGCTATCTTTCAAGCGCAAAACACCGATGTATCGCCGCTGGGGCGTAGAGCAGTTTTACTTTCAGCAGCAAGGGCAGCAGATGTCTTTGCTGTAGGCAGTAGCCCCTCCTTAGAAAGATGAAATCTTATCCTGTCAAACGCTATGATAAGAAAAGTAACGTTTCAACCGGAGCACGACATGGCTGACAAAGAGAAGTCGAATTATTCCTGGAAAGGTAGCTGGGATGCGGGCCAGGCGCTCATGATTTTGGTCGGTGTCTTAACGGTAGTTTTATTTGCCTCTGGGTTTGTGTACTAGACCTGTTTGTGTATTAGGTCTGTTTATGCATTAGGTCTGTTTGTGTATTAGACCTGAATGCATTAGAATCCGGCAGACATTGCTATTAGACATTGATTATATAAAGTCTATGCGTCTGCCCCAAGAGACCGATCTCGATCGTCCGAGTGTCAATATTTTGCCAATGATCGACGTAATCTTTGCGATCTTGGCCTTTTTTGTAGTGTCTACGCTCTACCTCACCAGAGATGAAGGATTGCCCGTGAGCTTGCCGCAAGCAGTGACGGCAACGCCTCAAAACCAGATAGATTTGACGCTCACCATTACACCCAATGGTGAGCTTTATTTAGGCGAGACGCCTGTTGCTCTAACCAACCTGGCCAGCCGCGTTCGAGAACAAGGCGCTGGACGACCTGTGCTGGTGACTATTCGCGCAGATGAAACAACCTCACATGGACGGGTTGTTGCTGCGATGGACCAGCTGCGAACCGTGGAGACTGTAAGTCTGGGTATTGCAACGACTCGCCCATAGCAATCCCAAAGCAATCCCATAGAAATTACAGGCAATAAAGAGAGAGCAATAAAGAGAGCGTGATTCTCGGAGACCTATCGCCTACTCATAAAGAAATTCTGTAAGTTGCCGGAAAAATAGAAAGGAAATTACAGAGCTTTTCAATCGTATGAAGACAGCATATTTTGTACATTGTTTTTGTTTGTTTAACTGGCTCGGCTCTGTAGTATATTTTCAACGTTTTAACGACTGAAAAGGCTAGTATATGAGCTTTTTTGTATGAGCTCTTAAGCTGTAGCTGTTCGTCTATCAGTTGTTTCTTGTGCAGCTGTGGAATGGCTCTGTCTTTGCGAGTGCCTGCGGGCGAAAAGAAATAGGAACTTGACGGTTATGGGAATTAATGGACGTTTGCTACTGCCTCTGATGATGGCGGGCTTTTCAATGGCTGGTGCGACGGCAACGGTTGCGAAGGCTGCTGACTTTAAGCTGAGTAATCCAGATCCTGTTTTGCGCTGGAATGAAGCAACGTTAGAAGCGATTAGCCGAACCAAAATTGCGCCCACGTCGACTGCGCGTGCGATCGCACTTACCTCCACCAGCATGTATGACGCCTGGGCTGCCTACGACGCTACGGCCATTGGCACCCAGCTCGGCGACACGCTACAGATCTCTTCTGCAAACGTCACCGATACCAATAAACAAACAGCTATCAGCTATGCGGCTTACCGCACCCTAAGCAACCTATTCCCGCAGCAGCAAAGTCTTTTTGATACGCTCATGACAGATATGGGCTACGACTCATCAATTACAACAACTCAGTTTGCCACTGGATTAAATGCACAAATCGAAGCAGCTGTGACGGGCAACCTCGCTGCCCAAGCGCTGTTGGACTTTCGCGCAACGGATGGATCTAACCAAGCCAATGACTACGCCAGCACCATTAGCTATCAACCTGCTAATACTTGGGACAAAATCAACAATCCTGAAAGATGGCAGCCCATCAGTATTGACAATGGCGTCAATATTCAAGAAAATCTAACGCCCCATTGGAATCAAGTCACGCCCTTTGCGCTCAAGTCTGCCGATCAGTTCCTGCCCCCTGCGCCAAAGCCACTGCTCGATAGTAATGGCAATCTCAATAAAGATTTTGTCGATCAATCGCTAGAAGTCATTCGCTACAGCGCAGAGTTAACTGACGAAGAAAAAGTGATTGCGGAATACTGGGCAGATGGGCCAAGAACAGTCCTACCACCGGGGCACTGGCAGGTGTTTGGCCAGTACGTTTCTCAGCGAGATAATTTGTCATTAGACGAAAACGTCAAGTTGTTCTTTGGCTTAGGCAATGCCGTCTTTGATGCAAGTATCTCTTCTTGGGATGCAAAAGTGCATTATGACTATGCTCGTCCTATTAGCACCATTCGCTACTTGGCTGCGAACAATCTGTTGCCAACCGACGATCCCAATGTGCGAATTAACGCCGATGGGAAAACGGAAATTTATGCCTGGGGCGGCCCAGAGCAGGGCTCACAGTGGATTTTGGGTACGGACTGGCTACCCTACCAAGACATTACCTTTTTGACGCCGCCTTTTGCAGAGTATGTCTCTGGTCACAGTACATTTAGTGCTGCCGCTGCCGAGGTGCTGTTGCAATACACAGGTAGCGATAACTTTGGTCTATGTCATGTAGAGCCAGCCAATAGTTCTACCTTTGAGAGCAATACCCCTGACAAACCCGTAGAACTATGCTGGGACACCTTTACAGCCGCAGCTGACGAAGCGGGACTATCTCGGCTATATGGTGGCATTCACTTTACCGATGGTGATGTGAATGGCCGTGCGATGGGCCGAGAGATTGGTGACCAGGTCTGGGCAAAGTCACAGTTCTACATCAATGGCGGCAAGTCTGCGGCTGTACCAGAACCGGGCATGATTGCAGGGCTAGTTTTTAGTAGCGTCCTTGTCTGGCGAAAACGTAAATAAAGGAAAACGTAAATAAAGACAGAGAGAGGTGCATGGGATGTTTTTCTCAGAGCAAAGTAGATGAATACGCTCATCCCACTCAAAAATCATGGCTGTATTGCAGTTGGGTTGAGATTATTAGAGCTGAAACATTTTGGGGTAGTTCAGTAGAAGTTCTTCGTCGGTCAGGCTGTCACTGGCATCTTGGGGTGACCAAAGGACTTCGTAAATCATGAGGTAGTCGGGAGTGATAGCGCCTAGACGCTTGAGTGCGGTGCGTAGCTCTTCGGTGGACATGACAGGATCGACGATGGCGCTGTCGTGGGCGGTGCCGACGATGAGGGTGACAACGATGTAGGAGGGGGTGTCTTCGGTGCGTTCGATGATGTCGCGGCGCTTGACTTGACCATCTACGTTGGTCATTGACTCTACGTCAAACTTGCTGCGCTCTTCCATGGAGAGGGCCTCGAAGCGCTGTTTGGCGGTTTGCTTGCTGTCTAGGGTTTTGGATTGTGCGATCGCATGAGTCCAAGTCTCGGGTGTCCGCAATAAAGTCAGCAGCGTTTCTCTTAGACCAATCGTTAATCCTTCTGGTGTACTTAAATCTGTCTCTGCTGCAATTTGGTTCAGGGCCTGCTGTACGTGACGAGCATTGGCGTTCATCGCTACTTGGAGGTGCGTGAGAGTGACGATGTTATTCGTGATTTCGCCGGACAAATGCCTGGAAGGTCT
>JBCBKQ010000192.1:0-11097 GCA_038521595.1 Cyanobacteria bacterium J06627_28
GATGACGACAACGACGGTGTCGATAGTGAATTCGAGAACCCAGATCCAAACGGTGATGGCAACCCTGATGACGCGCAGGATACAGACGGCGACGGTACGCCAGATTATCTCGATGTCGACGACGACAACGACGGCATTGATAGTGAATTCGAGAATCCAGATCCCAACGGTGACGGCAACCCCGATGATGCTCAAGATACAGACGGCGACGGCACGCCTGATTACCTAGACGTCGATGATGACGGTGATGGCATCGATACGATCAATGAAGATGCAGACGGAGATGGCAATCCGCTCAACGATGACACTGATGGTGATGGTGTTCCTAACTATCTCGACATCGACTCTGACAACGATGGCATCCTAGATAAGGAAGAAGGCGATGGCGATACCGACAGTGACGGCATTCCTGATTACCTCGATCTAGATAGCGATGGCGATGGTCTCACTGACCTAGAAGAGTCCGGCTTAAGCCCAGCCGACATTGCACTGCTTGATACTGACGGCAATGGCGTCATTGACCCCAACAACAGCTTTGGTCTCAACGGTTTGGCCGATCCTGTTGAAACCACACCTGAGTCCGGCGAGCCAGATTACAACAAAGATGGCACGCCTAATGAACCCGTAGACACCGATGGTGACGGCGTTGATGACTACAAAGATCTAGACGCTGACAACGACGGCATCAACGATGTTATTGAAGGTAACGGCACCGACGCCAACGGTGACGGCATTGATGACAACACAGGTGGCACCGACACCGATGGCGATGGCATCCCAGATGCTCTCGACCCAGACCATGGCGGAACACCTCTGGAAAATCCAGACACCGATGGCGATGGCATCAACGACTTCCGTGACCTCGACTCCGACAACGACGGCATTAACGATGTCATTGAAGGCGGCAACGAAGACACAGACAACAATGGCCTAGCCGACGGCTTAGACAGCGACGGCGACGGCATTGTTGACTCGGTTGACCTAGCGGACGGCTATGGCGATGCCAACGATAACGGTGCACCCGATCTCGACAACGACGGCAGTGCAAACTTCCGTGACCTCGATAGCGACGATGATGGCCTGCTAGATGTTGTTGAAGGCGGCAACGAAGGTGCTGATCTTGACGGTGATGGTGTTGTCGATGGCAATATCGATACCGATGGTGACGGCATCCTAGATCCTGTTGATCTGCTCGATGGCTTCGGCGATGGAGGCGACAGCACACCGCCAGATACCAACAATGACAACATCCCTGACTTCCTACAGGCCGTTAACGTTGGCACAGGTTCTGGTGGTAATGATGTCATTACCGGCGGTTCGGGTGACGACATTATTAACGGTCTGAGCGACAACGACACCTTAGATGGCGGCGCTGGCAACGATATTGTCAACGGCGGTAGTGACCTGGATGTCATGCTGGGCGGCACAGGCAACGATGTGCTCAACGGCGGCAGTGCGGGTGACGACATTGAAGCTGGTGATGGTGATGACATTATCAACAGCGGCAGTGGCGATGATGTTGCCTACGGTCAAGCGGGTGTGGATGTCATGAATGGTGGCAGCGGCAACGATATGCTTGACGGCGGCCTGGGCAACGACCTGCTCTCAGGTGGCAGTGAAGATGACTTGTTATTTGGTGGCGCTGGCCAAGACATGCTGCGTGGTGGCAGCGGTCACGACATGCTCACTGGCGGCGATGGCTCTGACTTCCTCTCGGGCGGTCAAGGCAACGATATCTTTGCCTATACGGCGCTCAGTGAGTTTGGCGATGTCATTCAAGACTTTGAGATTGTGCGCGATCGCATCGATCTCAGCCAAATTACAAACGGCAGCGTCTCCCTCGGCAACGGCATTACTACACAGCAAGTTGGTAACCACACCGCTGTCTTTGCCAGCAGCGACCAGGTCGCCCTCCTGCTCAATGTCAATGCCAACACCCTAGATGAGAGCAACTTCGTGTTGTAATCGCCCTTAGCTCGCCCCAGTAACGCAGTCTGTCTACTGGGGCCGCCAACCAATTTTCACCTATGGCACTACCCCTGATCTTTACAAAGGTCAGGGGCTTTTTTGTAAGCTGCTGTGATTCATACTTACAACCTTACGTGAAGCTTACATTGCACGGGATAACTGCGTAAGTACTGAGAGTGCTTCTAAAAAGATCTCACGGAAAATGTAATAAAAGAAAGAAATATCCGTATGATCACTGGCTTACTTATCTTACTTAATGGACTATTCTATAAACAACGAACACAAAGGTATGAAGAGAAGGTGTTCGAGTTTGCATCAGGACAACAGGTTTATGTTCGTTGTTCTGTCTTAAGGGCGACGTCATTTTGTTGTTGTTCTGATGCAAACTTTTCTTCCCTACCCGCAGCTATATGCAGCTATGTAAATAATCCCTGCATAAATCATTCCTGCCCGAAGCAGTCTGTTCGTAGAGGTCTGCTTTGCGTAGAGGGTAATTAATCTTTTAACAGCTAATAATCGGCTAACGGCTATGTATTTGATGATGCTTCATTTCTTAATTCGCTGTTGTTCTCCAGTTCGATACAGGGCAGCCGCCTGTGGCAAATTTAAGATGCGCCGTGGAGGCTATTCTCGGGTCGATGCTCTTGCCTTAATGTTGATTAGCTGTCTGTTTGTTGTCGTTGCCCAGCGCTCTGCGCAGGGGCAGTCTTCGGTGCATAGTTCAGTGTCTAATGCACCAGCGTCCAGTACTTCCCTTGTCGTAGACGGTCACACGATAGAAAGTCAGGCGCATTATATTTTTTCAGTGCCCAATGCTGATGTAGAGCATCGGGGCGCTTCGGGCGCCGTCCTCATTTACACCCAAGGCGAGCCCGCTTTTGAGCCTGTTGCTGAAACGGATTCGTCGGCTGACTTCTTGCCATTAGAACCTTTTGGCTTTAGTGGAACGGTAAATTCAGAGCAGCTTGGTTTCAAGCCTGTTGGCATCAAATGAAAGCTTTAAAGAATGTGTCTGGAGAGAATGTGTCTGGAGAGAATGTGTCCGATCTATCTGTTCATCACTCTGTTCTTTTGCTGTTTTTAGGACGTTTGATGCCAGGTATTCGTAAGCTGTTTTTTTCTTGTTGTTCTTTTCTTGTTGTTTGTGTGATGACGCTCCTTGGCTACTGTCTGCTGACTCCTATGCTCTCAGAGGAGGCCGCGTTGGATTAGGAAGGAATTAAGAAAAACAAAGTCAGGCCCCTGGGGCCGCTGCCTTTATTGACAGCGGCTCTTTTTTTTGACACCGTTGTGATGCTTGCTCGATGGTTCTCTTCTGGTGGCTATGGCCATGATTGTGCTCAGTGATTTATTCATTTATCCGATTAAGTCGGCAGCTGGCATTTCTGTGCCAACTGCTGACCTAACGGCAAGAGGTCTTTGGGGCGACCGTCGCTATATGGTGGTTGACCCTGCGGGTCAGTTTATGACCCAGCGCCGTTTTCCAAAGATGGCCCTGATTCGGCCAGTGGTGACATCGACGGTAGAGACCTCGACAGTAGAGACCTCGACAGTAAATGAGCCAGCGGTGCCTTCGCTGAAGGTTGCCGCACCAGGTATGGATGACTTATTCGTCGATCCTCTTAATGCTTCTCAAGAACAGATGGTCGAGGTTTGGGGCGATCGCACTCCTGCCCTCTCCTGCGGCCCCACCGCCCAGTCCTGGTTTAGTACTTTTCTGGGTACCCCCTGCCAGCTCGTCTACATGCCAGAGAGTAGCCATCGACCCACCGACCACGGCAAACTTGGCCCCGCCGAAATTGTCAGTTTTGCCGATGCCTATCCCTACCTTCTGCTGTCAGAGGCTTCCTTAGATGGGCTCAATCAAAAGCTCATAGCAAAGCAAGCCGATCCAGTCCCGATGAATCGCTTTCGTCCAAACTTTGTAGTAACAGGTGACTTTGCGCCCCACGCAGAAGATCAGTGGAAGCGGATTCAAATGGGTGAGGTCACCTTTAGCGTGTCAAAGCCCTGTGCTCGCTGCTCAGTGCCAAACGTGGAGCAATCCTCTGGAAAACGCACCCAAGAACCCAGCTGCACCCTGGCCACCTACCGCGCCTGGGATAAAGGAATCTGGTTTGGTCAAAATCTCATTCAAGAAACGTCAAGCCCACAGTCAAGCCCACAGTCAAGACCACAGTCGAGCCCACAGGCACTAGGCTCACTATCAATAGGTGATGTCGTCAAAATTTTAGATTGAGATTCCAGACGGGACGTTTAGACATCTGTAACACAGTCTCTTTGGCCAATCCCCCTTAAGATTTTCTTCAGTATCCTTATCTATGAGATCATCAACTGTAGATGCGGGTTATCCCAGCTATCTGTATTTGTTGATGACGCAGAAAAAATGCCTATTAAAACGGTTTCGACAACCCCCTTCGACGACCAAAAGCCCGGCACCTCCGGCCTGCGAAAGCAAGTTCCCACCTTTCAAAAACCCAACTACCTCGAAAACTTTATCCAGGCCACCTTTGACAGCCTCGATGAGTTAGCGGGTAAAACCCTGGTCGTCGGCGGAGATGGTCGCTATTACAATCGCCCCGCCATCCAAACCATTCTCAAAATGGCCGCTGCTAATGGCGTCGGCAAAGTGCTCGTTGGCCGAGGCGGTATCCTGTCCACCCCTGCCGCCAGCTGCCTGATTCGTAAATATGGCGCTATCGGCGGCATCATTTTATCTGCCAGCCACAACCCTGGCGGCCCAGAGGGCGACTTTGGCGTCAAGTACAACGTCTCTAACGGTGGCCCTGCGCCTGAGAAAATTACCAACGCCATTTTTGAAAACAGCAAGTCTATCAGCCAATACAAAACGGTAGACGCTGCGGATATTGACCTCGATAGCCTAGGCGCTAGCACTATCGAGGATATGGACGTAGAGGTAGTCGATTCTGTGGCTGACTACGTTGAACTCATGGAAAAGCTCTTTGACTTTGACAAGATTCGTCAGCTGCTCACCAGCGACTTCTCGATGTGTATGGATTCGCTCCATGCGGTCACTGGCCCCTATGCCAAGCAAATTTTTGAGCAGGCGCTGGGCGCAAAGGCCGGTACGGTTACCAATGGTGAGCCATTAGAAGATTTTGGGGGCGGCCACCCCGATCCAAACCTGGTATATGCGCATGACTTGGTCGAGACCATGTTTGCCAAAGATGCGCCTGATTTTGGGGCGGCTTCGGATGGGGACGGCGATCGCAATATGATCCTCGGCAACAACTTCTTCGTCAATCCCAGCGACTCCCTGGCCCTCATCGCCGCCAATGCCAAGCTCGTTCCTGGCTACAAAGATGGCCTCTCTGGCATTGCCCGCTCCATGCCCACCAGCCAAGCCGCCGACCGCGTCGCCGAAAAGCTCGGCTTAGACTGCTACGAAACGCCTACTGGCTGGAAATTTTTTGGCAACTTGCTAGACGCCGACAAAATCACTGTCTGTGGTGAAGAAAGCTTTGGTACCGGCTCCAACCACGTCCGCGAAAAAGATGGCCTGTGGGCGGTGCTGTTCTGGCTGAATATTTTGGCTGAACGCAAGCAGTCGGTTGAAGATATCGTGGTCGAGCATTGGAAGACCTACGGGCGCAACTTTTACTCACGCCATGACTACGAAGGTGTCGATAGCGGCAAGGCCAATGAGCTGATGGACGGCTTGCGCGCTCAGTTTGACACGCTGCCTGGTAAAGCCCTCGGCGACTACACTGTAGACTATGCCGACGACTTCAGCTACGAAGACCCCATCGATGGCAGCGTCAGTAAAAAGCAGGGCGTTCGCATTGGCTTTACCGATGGCTCGCGCATGGTTTTCCGTCTGTCGGGCACAGGGACAAAGGGGGCAACTGTTCGCTTGTATCTAGAAAGCTACGAGCCTGACGAGTCGAAGCACAATGTCGATCCACAGGAGGCATTGAAGCCGCTGATTGTGATTGCCGATGAAGTGTCTAAGCTGCAAGCGTTGACTGGTCGTGATAAGCCGACTGTGATTACGTAGACCCAGCCGAACTGCTCTTCGAGAAGAGCAAAGCTCTACGGCTCCGCTTTGCCCTCGGTATTCGCTCTGTTGCTATGACGTTTACTCGTAGCCTTTATCATTTAGCTCTGCTTAGCCCATCTCGCTGGCTGGGCAGAGCCGTTCGCGGAGCGTCTGCCTGCGCAGAAGCCACAAATCACTAATCTCCCCACCCCCCCATGCAAACCACTGCCGAATATTCCTGCGCCTTTTGCGGTGAAACCAGTACCACCTTCATCGATCTCAGCGCAGGCAGCATTCAGTCCTACATCGAAGACTGCCAAGTCTGCTGCCGCCCAAACATTCTCTATATCTCCATCGACGAAGAGACCCTCGCCGTCGAGATTCAAACCGATTATCAGGAATAAGCGACCTTTGACGTCAGTAAGAGCGACTCTTGACGTTAGGCTACCGTGTACATATGAGTTTTAGGCGCTGACCATTGACAGCGACGCATAGTTACCGGCTTACCCACCCCGACCTGCGCTGCGCTGCGGCCACCCCTTCAGAGGCAGGGTTGCCCGATAGGGCGGGGTGGGTCGGTAACGCAAGCTAATCAGCCAATGTCTCGTACCTGTGTGTACGCAGTAACGGCACTTGAGGTAAGCGCACTGCCTTGATAAAGAGTCGCTCGATGTCTGTCAGGCGGTTCTTTGCTACGATTTCTCCTATACTGCTCCTATATATAGTGTAGATTCACTTGTTTCCTGGTTTTATTTGGGCACACTTGGGACGTGATGCATCAAGTAAAGTCGATTAAAGCAAGTTTGATTTAATCTAGCGCTAGTGAGTACGTAATGACGCTATGCCCTGACCCCGCATAGTTGGATATCTGAAGCGAGCAACATGAAATACTGGGAATTCCTGATTCAGAAAGAAGGCGATGAGACTTGGCTGCCCCTAGAGACGCAGCAGGTCGAAATATTAGAGGGCCGCTATCGCGTGGTTGCCCATACCGATCGCAAAGATGTCCCGGTTGAAATTCGCGTTAGCCAGCTCATTACAGAAGAAATGCCACCCCGCCGCCGCGTACGTAAGCGCACCGGCACCATCAGCGATGCAGGGCTAGTAGTGGTTATGCCCTTTGTGCACCTTAAGCCCGGTCAGTGGGATCTCAAATGCAGCGGCGCCGATGCTATCGGTGATGTGATCGATGCGCAATGGGAATATAGCGTAGAGCTGCAGGTATTTGCCCACACAGATGAAGACTGGTCGGCAGAATGGCCTGTTCCAGAAGACGACGGCTCTGTTGCGACCAGCCTCGTCGAAAATGAAACAGCGGTTGATTTGTTAGCCTCTCTTCCCCTTGCCCAGGCCCAGGCAGAACTCCAGGAAAATCAGCAGCGACAAGGCACCGCAGACGATGCAGACGCGCAACCCACCGATGCTGTTTACTCTATCTATCTAAAGCAGCAGGCCTTTTTAGCCCGTCGCAACCAGCCAATGACCATTATGGGCCAGGTGCAAAACCGGGCTGGCATTCCCCAAGGGGATACGGTCAGTCAGCTGTGGCTCAGGCTCCAAAATCCCAAAACAGCTCAGGTCATCATGGAGGCCCATAGGCCACTGAGTTTAGAGCGCTTGCCCGCTGACTTTAAGGTCAAAATTCAGCTGCCTGCCAATGTCACCACCCGAGTGGTTTTGGGTGAGGTCTCTTTGCGTACAGCTGCTATCGACCCTGGCGACCAGCCCAAAGTTTTGAGTGCGACGGCCTTTACGATTACAGCTGGGATCGCTCAGCTATTAGATGATTTGGCCAATCAAGATGCGGGTGTTTTTGACGAAGAAACCTCAACGTTCCCCGGGATGACCGAGCCATCAGAGGAAGCGAGCGACTTTGATTCGTCTCTCTCTGTGCCCTTGCTCGACCCAACCTATAAAGAAGCTATGCCAGCGGTGGGCGTTGTGCTGCCACCAAAGCTAAATCAAGATGGTCAGGACTTTGCCGCTCGTAATGGTCAGCAGCCTGAGTTGCCGACGTTTCCTGCGGCGGCGAATCCTTTGATGGTGACTGATGCGTATGGGGCTGAAGATGCCCCTGTGTACGGAGATGCGCCGCTGTCTGGGGTCGCTGGTGAGTCTGAAAATTTTGCAGCTGAAGACGTTGCGCCTGAGAACTTTGACACAGGTGACTTGCAATCAGCTGCTTTCCAAGACGAGGCGCCCCAGGAGAGAAGCTTACAAGATACGGTAGATGCGATCGCTGCCGATGTCCTTCCGCCTCAACCTATTTCGCGCCCCCCCATGGTGTCGCAGCCTGCTCAGTTTATGGGCACCAGTATTGAAGATGATGATTTAGAAACTGAGCAAATCGCCGCCCTGCTAGAAGACATCGATAGCGATTTGGCCTCAGAAATGCCTGGTGTCAATGATTTAGAGGCGCCGGGTGTGGCAGGCCTCTTACCCGAGCTAAATTCTGCTCGCCAGTCTGTCAACGGTCTCACCCATCGCAATCCCCTCGGTGACGCTGCGGCGAGCGGTACTGGTGACCCCATTCATCAATCCTCTCATCAAACCTCTCATCGAACCTCCCATCAAACCTCCCATCGAACCTCCGCCCTGACAGAAGATGGCTCGAATGCCGGTAGGCCTGCAGCAGCCAAGCCTGACAATCGCTTTCAGCGCCAGTCGCAGCGCCAGTCGCAACGTAAGTCGCAGCAGCAGGCCCAGAAACAAGCCTGGCAAGAAGAAGCCAGCAGCGCCTTTAAATCTCTCAAGTTAAAAGACCATTTCTGGAATCGGTTGACAAGCCTCACCCATGAAAGTCGTCAGGAGGCCGCGCAGCTATCCAAAGACATGAAGGCCGCAGGGGTAACCCCCAGTCGTCAAGCGCCACCGCCGCTGCCACCGCTGGATTTGTCTGACAATTCTGATAATAGTGAAGTCGTTATTTACGATCAGCCACCCGCTGCTGCGGCTCCCGCAACCCCACGGGTAAAATCGTCGTCAGCACCTGCCGCGCCGCTTTCACCTGCTTCGATAGCCTCTCCAGTCGTACCGACCTCTCCAGCGTCAACGCCTCAATCGCCGCCGCCGCTGCCCAGCGCTGCCGACACCGCCGCCGCATATTCGGCAAACTATTCGAGCCGGAAAGCCCAAAGTACTGACCCCTCAGCCGCTCGCCCATTAGGCGCTGCTTCATCCATAAATGCTGAAGATTTGCCTGAGATGGCGCTGCCTGTCATCAGCGTGCCCGTTGGTGATTTGGTCGCGGGTGAGAGAGTCACGATTACGGTGCGCACCCGCCCCAGTGTGTACAAACCCTTTATTAAGCTATGGATGATTGATCGCCAGAGCCGTACGCTAGTCGGTGAGCCCAAGCTACTCACTAACCTCAGAACGGATGCCCTAGGTGATCTAGAAACAACTGCTGATTTGCAGGTGCCCATGGGCTGTTTGGATGTGCAAATTGCTGCGATCGCAGTCGATATGGCCACTCAGCAAGAAAGCAACAAAGCCGTCGTCAATCGCCACGTTATCCCCGCCAATCAGCGCTCCACTTCTGTGAGAGGCCTCAACTTCTAGCCGTCTGTGCCTGTCGTTGTGCCAGCCAGTAGCCCACCACAATGCCCAGCAGGCTGCAAACCATGTCGCCAGCATCCAGCGTACGGTTGGGTGAAAAGCCCTGTATAAGTTCTTCGGTAATGGTAAAGAGCGCAAACAGACTTGGGAATACAGGTAGATTTAGCCGTTTGATGTGATGGCAGCGGCAGAGTAGGTGGCCCAAGTAGCTGGGGATAAAGTACAGCACTAGGTGCCCAACCTTATCTGCATTATGAAACTGGCTAATGTAATGCGCCGGCAAGTCGCCTGTGTAAGCCGTGATGAGTACAACTAAAAAAAAGAGGCCGTAGCCTAGCGAGAGAAAGATGACTTTTTTGTTCGCTTTATACGCTGTTGAGGAGTGAGCGATGGGTGAGGAGGGTGTTGGCGTAGGGTCGGTCATGGCTATGGCAAAAAGACAGTAGTGACAAGTGGAATAGGCTAGTGAAATATATTCAAGGGGGTGCATTCCTTTTAAGTAGCTACACTGTCTGTGAAGCATAATCCCGACGACGCACGATGGCTCCGAGGCAGGATATTGAGTTCCTCAAAATTGGGGATGACTAGCTAAATTTTCTACGGCTTTTACTGAGATAGCTTCTATCCACTGCTAATTGAGAGACAGGGAGGAGCCGTGTTTTTCTTTCGCTCAGAGCCCGGTAAAGCAAGCTGCTACTGGTACACAGATAATGAAACCAGTTTTGATGCACCGAGAATCGCAGAAAATCGTTGAGAACCTGCCATCCTAGACACCTGTGTCACAAGGGTCGTTTTCGGATGAGCAGTACACTGCGCGATCGCAACAGCCTAAATCATGCCGGTAAAGACCTGAGCTGACAATGTAAGTAGCAAGATAGAGAAGAGACACACAGCTGCCCAGTAGACATAGGCCCACGCTTTCAGAATTGGGGTTTTCCTTATACGCGGAAACAAAAAGAACAGTTGCCCCAACGTCATTGCTGCGAATATAAAACTAGAGGCGGGAGTCATTATAAACAACAAAACAAAGAGCAAATTAGGAATAATCACCAGCTTAAACGGATACGCTCTATCCCATTTCTTC
This sequence comes from Cyanobacteria bacterium J06627_28, assembly GCA_038521595.1. GTDB lineage: Bacteria > Cyanobacteriota > Cyanobacteriia > Phormidesmidales > Phormidesmidaceae > Phormidesmis. The sequence continues at coordinate 10,611 of JBCBKQ010000192.1, forward strand.
GCGTAGTAAAATCCCAATGAAACAACAACTGGGAGAGCTATTAAGCTCAAAGCTTGATAAGTACTCGCCCACCAGAACGCTGATATAGCTGCTGGAGCTTTAATAAAGCGTACTCGCGATTGAAAAGGTGACAGCTATAACAAAACCTATCCCTGCACTCAGAATGAACTTTTTTTCTAATGTCAGACTTTGAAATTGCATAGTTGTCACCTTTCCTTACTATCGATCAATGAGCAATCCTTACGAGATCCCACTTGTATTAACAAATGTCGCTACTAATTGAGATGAGCCCGGTGCGAGAAAAGCTTCAAAATTGCTAGCATCACCTGCTCCCTGTGAGGAATACATTGAGCCAATTTGGCTGTTGAAGGCGCCTCCTATATTAGAAATATCAGGAGAAATATCAGGAGAAATATCAGGAGAAATATCAGGAGAAATATCAGGCAAAGGAATTCCAATGGCCGCTTCAATAATATCCAGCACACCA
>JBCBKQ010000193.1:0-11086 GCA_038521595.1 Cyanobacteria bacterium J06627_28
CCTGTCGATATTTACTTACCTGATAATCTCAATACCGGTTCGGGGCCGATTCCCGTGATGGTTTTCTCTCACGGTTATGGTGATACGCGAACTAAGCCGGAGTTTGTTGCAGCCGCTCGAAGACTGGCTGAAAACGGATTTTTCGTTGCATTGCCAGAGCATGTTGGCAGTAACAAGGATTATCAGAATGATTTTGTTCGGGGCCTTCATGGTGAGTCTTTTGATGTGATGGAATTCGTCAATCGCCCCTTGGATATCCATTTCCTACTTGACGCCTTAGAGGCGCTCAATAGCACTGAGTTTCAAGGTCGGCTTCAGATGGATCGCGTGGGTCTTTTGGGACATTCGTTTGGTGGGTATACCGCTCTGGCTGTATCGGGAGCAACGGTTAATATTGAGCGTTTGCAGCGTCAGTGCAACTTTGAGACTGATATTGCACCTGAAAAAAATAACATTGGGCTTGCCCTTCAATGCAGATTGTTGGAACTGAGGGAATCACCTGATCTCATTCAGCAGTTGACGGATGGCAGCTTGGCAGATGAGCGGGTGGGTCTGGTTGTCACGTTGGCACCTGTGAGTAATTTGTTTGGAGAGGGAGGGATGGCACAGATCCAACATCCCGTTGTCATTATCGGGGGCGCTGCTGATATGGCAGCACCAGTTGCGTTAGAACAACTGGTTGCCTTTCGGGACTTGACCACACCTCAAAAGTATTTGTACTTGGGCGAAAATGCATCTCACTCGTCCGCTTTGACGGAACTAGTTTTGGGCGTGACTGATGCGGATAGTGAGCTGCTTGCCACCCTCAGTGAGGCACGCGAAGTATTCACTAATTTGGTCTTAAGTCTAACCATTGCCCAGGGGAGAGTTCATTTGCTAGACGATGATTCATATTTACCCTACCTGACAGCGTCCTATGTTGAGGCTGCAAGTAGTGTTACGCCGGTTAACTTTCGGCTGTTGCGGTCTGTTCCAGAAGAATTTTAATTTTAGTTGCCCCAAAAAACGGAAAAGCCCCCATCGAAACATCATGATTGATGAAGGTTCCAATGCTCAATCCGAGGTCCAACCCACGCCCGTAGCGCCCAAACCGCATAGCGTATCCACATCCGAAACTCGAGTTCCCCGTGAGCCTAAGAAATCCTACTGGCCTGCGATCGCCCTGGCTCTAGTTGTGATCGCGGGCTTGGGGGGATGGCGGATTTACCAGCGGCTGGTAGCGAGCCCCAGCAGTGAGTTGCAGCGCAGCGTGGATGTCGGCCTGCCGGTTCAGGTGGTGCGCGTCCAAACGGGCCCAGTGAAAGAGTGGGTGTTTGATGAAGGGGTCTCCTTGCCGGTGGAGCTAGAGTCGCTCACCTTTGAAGCGAGCGGCACGGTCACCTATTTGGCGGAGGTGAACGGAGTGCCTTTGAAAGCGGGTGACCCAGTGTTTCAGGGGCAACTGCTGGCTACCATTGACGACCGCCAGCAAACCGCCAGCATCACGGCGGCGGAAGCCGATATTCAAGTGGCAGTCAGTCAGCGAAATCAGGCGGAAGCATCGCTGCAGGAAGCCCAAGCGAACTTAGCGGCGGCCGAGTCTGACTTGGCGCTGGCGCAATCAGAGCGGCGGCGGAATCAAGAGTTGTTTGAGCAAGGGGCAATTTCTGAAAGCGCTCTCGATGTGATCCAAAACGAAGCGGACAGTGCCCAGGCCCGCGTGGAAACCGCCCGGCAGAGCGTCGCCTCTGCTAAAGAGGGAGTAGTCTCGGCCCAAGCCTCCGTGGAGGCAGCCCAGGCCAGTCGAAACAGCACGGCGGTCGCGCTAGAGGACACCCAGCTGATTGCCTCTTCAGACGGCGTGGTCGCCTACATCAATATCCAAGAGCGGGACTACTGGAACACGCAGTACCTCAACACCAGTAGCGCCCAAAGCCTAATCGACACGGCCCCGATTGTGGTGGTGAACCCAGAGTCGTTTGAGGTGCGACTAGAGGTTCAATCCAGTAATGCAGCGGCCATCCGTCCAGGGCAGCGGGTGTATGTCGTCCCTGAGGATCAGGTGAATCAAGTGCAGGCTTTCGGCGCTTCGCAACAGGACCTGCTCGATATCGCTAGGCAGCGGGGCAGTGCTGGCACCGTCTTTGCGGTGAGTCCATCCCAGACCCCAGAGGGACGGGGCATTGAGGTCACCATCCGTGATTTACAGCTAGTGCGCAATCTGACCGTGAACGGTCGGGTTTACGTGTGGATTGAAGTCGATGCCAGCCCCGATGCCGTTGTGGTGCCCTTGGGGGCCGTGACCTCTAGGGGCCAGGAAACCTACGTTTTTGTGGTGAACGAAGCTGATAACACGGTTCAGCGTCGCCCTATTACCGAGGGCATTCGGGGCTTTTCAGCGGTGGGGGTGCGCTCTGGCGTCAGGCCAGGGGATCTGGTCGTGGTAGAAGGCCAGAACCGCCTGACGGACGGTGCGCCAGTGAACATTATCGAGCAGGAGAGCGCTAGATCTGGAAGCCTAACCCTAGAAAAGCCATAACCCTTGCGACCTGCCCCCTCAAGACAGCGTAATGACTACTGAATATCAAGCCCATCCCGTCCCAGAGATGCCCGCCCAAAAGGCTTCTACAGCTTCTAAAACAGAGGAGAGTCAAATCCCCCGCTGGATGAACTTCTTCTTTATCCGCCAGATTTTTGCCACTCTCCTCTGCGCCCTGCTGTTGCTAGGTGGAATCGTGGGCTACGTTTCTATGGTGAAAGAAGGAGAGCCAGACATCAACATTGCTCGGGCCAGAATCACCACGCGGTGGGGCGGTACCGATGTGGAGACCCTGGAAAATCAGGTGACTAATAAACTGGAGACAGAAATCAGAAGCCTACAGGGGCTAGACAATCTAACCAGCGCCACCTTTAACTCCTCCGCTATTATTGATGTCTCATTTCGGGCAGAGGCCCCTATTAGTGAGTCTATTCAAGCGCTGCGAGGCAAGGTGGACGACGCCGAATCCGAGCTGCCCGATACCGCCAGCGGACGCGAGGTGCCTGACTTTCAGCAGCTATCGGCTCAAGATGCCCCGGTGTTGACATTGGCTCTGGTAGGAGAGGGGTTGGATGAGACGCTGCTGGGCCAAGCGGCAGAAGCACTACAGGAGCGACTAGAAGCGGTTAGTAACGTGCGGGAAGTGAACCTCGCCGGTCAACGGGATGAGGTGGTGCATGTACAGCTGTTGCCCAGCCGTTTGACCACCCTGGGAATTTCGGCCACCCAGGTAGAAAGTGCTATTCAGACCGGCAATACTGATGTGTCTTGGGACTTGGTGCGGGATGACGACATCGGTGCGCAAGTGCGCCTGTATGGACGCTTTCGTACCCTGGACGATCTGCGAAGCGTGCCAGTGGCCCGCTTGGATGAGAACCGCGTAGTGCGGCTGGCGGAAGTTGCGGAGGTGTTTCAGGGACCTGAGAGGGAGACCTCGCGGGCGTTTCTCAGCTGGCAGGGTGACCCATTTACGCCTACGGTCACCCTAGATGTGGTCAAAGCAGCGGGCAGCGACACGATCCAGGTGGTAGACGATACCCTCGCGGCCCTGGAAGCGGCCCGCCAAGACCTACAACTGTGGCCTTACGGCATGGATTACCGTGTCCTCAATGATGACTCGGCGTCGATCAAAAATGAGCTGGGGGACTTGGTCAGTAACGTGCTGCAAGCCTCCCTGTGCGTCTTTGCCATCTTGTTTATTGCCCTGACCTGGCGAGAGGCGGTGGTGGCGGGTCTCGCTATTCCCATGACGTTTGCCGGGGCTGTATTTGTGCTGTGGATGATGGGCTACACCCTCAACTCTATGGTGATGGTGGGGATGATCTTGGCCCTGGGGCTGCTGGTGGATGTGTTTATCCTCATGCTGGAGGGGTTGCATGAGGGGCTATTTGTAGAGAAGCTTACGTTTGCCCAGTCTGCTATTAAAACGGTCCGGTCCTATGGCGTTCCCGCCTTTGCCGGACAGCTGACGACGATTTTGGCGATGGCACCGCTGATGGCTATTTCAGGGACGCTAGGGCAGTTTATTCGCCTCATCCCCATCAGCGCCATCACCTGCCTTGTGCTCAGCTACGTGCTGGCCCTGCTGGCGGTGATTCCCCTCTCTAAATTTCTGTTAGATCGGCCCGGCGGCTTCCATTCCAAAACCTTGATCGATCGCCTCACGGAAACCGGCTCAGCGCGATTTGCCCAGTGGACTTTGAACAACACTGTGGCGAATCGGCGAACGGCGCGGCGATGGACCCTGGGCAGTGTGGCCCTGTTCGTGGCGTCGTTAATTTTATTCGCTCAGCTGACGGTGTCCCTGTTTCCTGCCTCCGATCGTCTCAAGCTGAGTATTAATGTGGAGCTGCCTCCCGCCGCTACCCTGGCGCGATCGCAGGAGGTGGCCGATCGCCTTGGCAAGATTGTTCGTAGCTACAGAGATTTTGACAGTGCGGCTAATGGTGAGCCCCCCTTATTTGCCAGTGTGGTCAAGCTGGTGGGGCAACGCAGCAACTTGGTCAGCTCCGGTGAACTCAAGCCCAGCAGCGCCGACTACGTTGTTGGCCTGTCGGCAGTATTTACGGAGCGATCGCTGCGATCTCAGGACTCTTTCACATACTTGGCAGGGCTGAGGCAAACCCTAGAAGATCAGGTAATTCGTGACTACCCAGGGGCAGTACTCTCTCTTCAATACGAGCGAGCTGGCGGCAGCGAAGACCCCATTCAGGTAGAGATCTACGGCGATGACCTGCAAACCCTACGGCAGATCTCTAGCCAGGTGCAGCAGGCCCTGCGAGAAATCCCCGGCACCATGGACGTGCGAGATGATCTGGGGAATCTGCGAGATGATTATAAGTTGGTCCCTAAGCGGGAGGCGCTTGACTTTTATGGTATTGGCCAGGACGACTTGGGTGCCCAAGGCCGTTACCTGCTTGCCGATAACGCTATCGGAGACTTCGCCGTCGGCGACGGCGAGGAGGACTTGGAGATCCGCCTCAGCACTCAGTGGCCTTCCCAAAGAGGCGACATCGGCGGACCCACCGGGTTAGATGAGTTTGCTACCCTGCGCTTTGTCACCCCCCAGGGTCAGGTGCTCTCCGGCGATGCTCTGTTGGCCCGAGTGCCCGATGCCGTGCCTCTCTCTATCACCCATCGCGACGCCCAGCGCAGTGTCACGGTATTGGCTAAAACTATTCCAGGCTCAGACACGTTTGACAGCGACGTTTTGGCAGCGCTACGGCCCAAGCTAGAGGCCCTACAGTATGACCCGAGCAGCCCCGATAATGCTGAGCGCTGGCCTAGTGGCTATACCTACCGCTTCGGCGGCGATGCCGATACCACGGGAGAGACCTTTAGCTCGGCGGGGCAGATGCTCGTAATCGCTATTTTCTTGGTGTTTGCGGTGCTGGTGCTGCAGTTTGGCTCCTACACCCAGCCGTTTATCATCATGATGACCATTCCCTTTGCGCTGATCGGTACCTTTTTCGGTCTGTTCTTGTTGGGGGAATCCTTCTCTTTTCCTGTGGCGATTGGGGTAATTGCTCTCACGGGTATCGTGGTCAATGACGCTATTGTCATGGTAGAGACCATGAACGAGCGTCGTCGGGAAGGATGGGACGTACGCCACGCCGCTGCTCAAGGAGCCAGCGATCGCCTCCGTCCCATCCTCACCACGTCAATTACCACCGTGGCTGGTCTAGTGCCTTTGGCCCTGAGCAGTGCCCAGTGGTTTCCTCTCTGCATGGCTATTGTGTTCGGTCTGGTGTCAGCAACGGCGATCGCCCTCCTGGTGGTACCGGGGCTTTATCTACAGCTGACATCTAACATACCCGAGCTTCAAGCATGTGAAGCTGGAGACGCTCTAGCCCAGCTGGATTAGAGCAATTGCTCAAGAGTCTTGCAGGCTCTGACCAGCACTGTTTTTTGTGCGTGAGTTCGTGCTCCAAAAGGGTAAATTTTATGTAATCGCTCAACTCCCCCTAAAAGGGTATTGCAGAAAAGACGAAAAGTTTTAAGTTGATGCTATGGAAAAACTTCCCGACTTAAGCGGTTTATCTAGCGAGGCCAAAGATGCCTTAATCATAGCGTTGTGGGAAGAAGTTCAACGGCTGCGTCAGCGATTAGACGACCTGGAGAAGCCGAAGAAAACAAGCCAGAACTCAAGCATTCCGCCGTCTAAAGGATTCAAAGCAAATAAGAAACCCTCGAAGCGCAAGAAAGGCGGCGAGCGACGGGCGGCGAGTATTGGCAGAGCTGGCGGTGGTCGCAAGCTCAAGCTGCATCCAGACGAAACGGTTGTTGCCCAACTAGAGTGCTGCCCAGGGTGTGCCGCTTCAATGCCGAGGGACGCCCAACGCCTGCACAGTCGCTACGACCGCATAGAACTGCCCAAGATAACGCCGATAGTGACCAGGGTAGAGCGCTATAAAGGAACGTGTAGGACATGTGGCATTGAGTCAATAGCGTCAGTGCCTGAGCAGTTGGCACCGGGTTCGCCGTTCGGCCAAAGTATTGAGAGTCTAGTGACACACTTGCGTTATGGTCATGCGATTAGCTACGAACGTCTGCATCAGTTGCTAGGCGAAGTGTTCAATCTATCGATATCAGAAGGTGCACTCGCCAACCTACTGACGCGTGTGAAAGAGAGATTGGCAGTGCCTTTGGCAGAAATCCTATCGCACCTGCGACAAGCTGAGATGATTTGCTCAGATGAGACGAGTGCTAGAGTCAACGGTAAGAACCAATGGGAATGGGTTTTCCAGAACCCAGAGGTCTGTTTTCATATCATCTTCGCCACCCGAGGCGGCAGTGCCATCTACGCAGTGCTCGAAGACCACGAACCCGAGGTGTGGGTATCTGATCTGTTTGGCGCGCAGGCCAACCATCCGGCTAAACAGTGGCAGGTCTGCCTAGCTCATCAGCTCAGAGATTGCCAGTACGCTATCGATGCAGGCGATACTATCTTTGCAGGTGAAATGAAAGCGCTCTTCAAGCGGGCACTCGATATTCACCATCGACGCTTAGACCTCGCTGAGACGACGCGCTACCAGTATCGACTAGGGATTAAGCGACGGCTGCGTAGAATACTAGCTTTAGAGCCTGACCAAGCTGATGGCATTCGCTTGAAGAAGCGCTACGAAGGCATCACAGGTAATCTGTTTTTGTTCCTTGAAGATGCTTCGATTCCGCCGACCAACAACTCTAGTGAGCAAGCGATTCGGATGAGTACCCTCTTCCGGAAAGTCACCAATGGCTTCCGTTCAGACTGGGGCAAAGACTTATTTGCTGCTGTGCGCTCTGTTGTCAATACTGGCAAACGGCAGGGACTATCTGCACTTCAGTCCATTCAAACGGTACTCTCAGGCCGCTCGCTATTTCAACCGGGTTGAGCAATTACAATTTTATTTTGGCAGTCTTTGCATTGTGTGACCGTACAGCAGCAGCAATTCCAAGTGCCAGACTATGGACATTCAGGAGCCTTGATTTTTCCTTTGTCTCAAATCGAAGTCAAGCCTGACACCTTATTAATATCAGTTAATTCAGCTCTTAAAGGCCAAAATTTCTCCGATTCTATACATAGGCGTAATTGAGGACTTGTTCGGCTAGTAACGAGCGGAATCCTTGAGCCATCAGCCAGTAGGGTACAGGCTCTTTTTCCCTCTATGATTAATTTTCCAACAAAGCTGAGATGAGATCACACACTTCTTCTACAGCGTAGTTGTCATCAGCGCGAACGTTATTTTGATAGCGCTCAAACGTTGGAGGATCTAGAAACTGTTCTACCGCGCTTGCCACATTAGAAAAGCTTCGAAGCACAATGCCCATACCCTTTTGTTCAATCCAGTCTGCATTATAACGCTCCTGCAACAGCGTAGAAAAATTACGTTCGGTGATGACCGGCAGATTCATCGCCAGCGCTTCGCTGAGACTACCGGGACCGGGTTTACCTATAAAGAAGTCTGAAAGGGCCATATAGTCTGCCACTACTGAGGTGAACTTGACGACCAGATGATGTTGAGCGCTGGGTAGATTGTTTAACTGGTCAAATATGTCTTCGCTGTAGCCGCACAGGAAAATCAGCTGAATGCGATCGCCTAACCCATTCAAAGCCTTCGCAATATCCACCATTGCCTTAGCACCATTTCCGCCAAACATGCCCAGCCCCGTTAGACGATTGGGATGTAATCCTTTCTCAACACGAGCTTGTGTGATGTCCCATTGATCTTCATCGTCGGGTGGGCGAAACTTGGGATGAATCACCATACCAGAGGTTGCTATAATTTTTCCCTGGCTGACGCCCAGAGCCAGAGCCTGTTGCACCGCATACTGCTTACCACATACCAGATAGCTGTTTGTTTCTGGCTCAATCCAATAGCCGGGCGGCGTGTCGGCAAAATCGGTCATGACAGTGACATAGGACGTACCTGGCAAGGTTTCATAGAGAGCCTGCCACAGCACTCTATTGCACATTGTGACAACAGAGAGAACAATGTCAGGACGCTGTTGTTGCCAGTAGCGCTTGAAATAATCAACTGCAAACCTGAAGTTGCGCTTGATTAGCAGCTTACTCATTCTCATCTGTAGCGGCCACAGCCATGTCCAGCCGTGCTTGAGCATACTGTTATATAGGTCTGTACCTGAGATGCCTAGACACTTGTAAACATTGAGGTTGCCTTGATTCTCAGTCATGGCCTTCAGGATGTCATCCATGTCGGTGACCTGAAACTTCCAGGGTAGCCCCCGCCTTTTTGCCAAATATTCCAGCGCATGATAGGTCGCATAGTGACCACCGCCCCCCTTCCCAGTGACAACGTTCACCGTAAATTTAGGCGTCTTTAAGTCTAGTGGTCTTGAGTTTAGCGGTCTTGAGTTCAGCATAGTCGTCAGAGAGCATCCGTCTCGCCTCTAAATGCTCTGTTAGTTGTACTGTAATTTCTGCTTTCACTTTTGGGTAGTAATCAATGAAATGCTCAGCCATGGCGCAAGTACCCAGATAATGCACCAGCTGATACCTTTTAGTTCGCCAGATAGAGAATAGATAGCCCCAAAATTTTCGACGACTTGATCTCTTCAGCCCTTGCCGCCAAAATACCGTCAAGACAAAAGTCAGAAAAATCCAAGGGGAAGGCGTGTAGCTCTTTTGCGGCGGCGGCGTCTTTCTAAAAGAGAATCGCATCTTGCGAGGACTATTCTTGGGCGGATTAATATAATGGGGCAGGGGCGCTAGGCGCATAAACTGCTTGTAAACCCGATCGAGATAGCGCTCTGGATCAAAAAGTTGGCTCAGCGCATCCAAATATTCTGTCACGATCTCTTCAATCGGACGGTCAGGGATAAAGTTTATAAGCGCGGTGTTGTTGCCGGTTCCAATGCTATCCAAAAGCCGATTTTCAGCTCTCAATCGATTCCAAAGGGCTGTATCTGGCAGTGCCTGCAACAGATTCAACATAGATACTGGAATAGCCGCCTGATCAGCAAAGTCAACAATTCGCTGACCCGCTCCGGGCTTTTCTCCATCAAAGCCGATGATCAATCCGGCGGTTACACGGATTCCCTTGGCATAGATCTTATCAATAGCCTCTAGCATCGGGCTGCGAATATTTTGAAATTTCTTTGTGACCTTTAGACTGGACTCATCAGGAGTTTCAAGGCCCAGAAAGACCCAATAAAAGCCACAATTTGCCATCAAATCCATCAGCTCCGAGTCGTCGGCTAAGTCCACTGAGGCCTCAGTCAGCAATAAAAATGGATAGCCTCGCTCCTTCTGCCAACCCTGAAGTTCACGCAATAAACCTTTTACATTACGCTTATTGCCGATAAAGTTATCATCTACAATAAAAACCACACCGCGCCACCCTAAATCGTATAGGGCATCTAATTCTTGCAGGAGCTGTTGAGGTGCTTTTGTTCTTGGCTTGCGACCATAAAGAACAATAATGTCGCAAAACTCACATTGAAACGGACACCCTCTCGAAAACTGAACCGACATAGAATCATACACACCCATCTCTAACAGATCAAACCGGGGAATCGGCGTGAGAGTGACATCAGGTCTTGCGGAGGCCCGAAAGATTCCACTAGGTTCACCTTTCTCTAAAGCTTTTACCAGCAGTGGCAAGGTAATCTCTCCTTCATCCAATACTAAATAATCTGCCCCATGAGCCTGAATTTCTGGATAGAGTGCTGTGACATAGGGCCCTCCTGCCGCCACAGGTGTTTGATGAAGTTTGGCCTCTCTGACACAGGCTAGAAAATCTTCTTTTTGAACAATCATGCCGGAGATGATGACTAGATCGGCCCAATCCCACTCTTCTGAGGTGACCTCTCTTACATTTCGATCAACCAGCTTATATTTCCATGTCTGAGGCAATATAGCCGCTATAGTGATCAGACCCAAGGGAGGCAATAAAGCCTTTTTTTGTGAAAGCGCAAGTACCCCCTCAAAAGACCAAAATGAAGGTGGAAACAACGGATAGATTAAGAGCGCTTTTCTGAAAATCGACGTTTGGATCGGCAACGCCACTGGTTGATCGTTAGAGTAAGTTTCGGGGAAAGGAATAATTGAAGGGTTTTTACGATGAAGCTCCATATGACCAAAAGCTTTATTACGAGATGGATGTAGAGTATTGTCTGTAGTTGTTTGTGAGCTTTTTTAAGATTTGTCCTTTGAAGTGAATGCAAGTCAGCGTTCAGATGCAAAAATGAGATTTAATCAAATTCTGAGGCTTTCCCTAAGGTTTGTCTGCACTGCTTTCCTACTGATAGCTTGTTCCGAAACCTTCACCAAAACCTGTCCTAAAATACTGGGCTGGAAAACTATACTAGTTGGCTCAACCATGTTCACCACCTTTAATAAAGTTTGATGGACATCAGAATTTTCTGTTCCAAGCCGAAGTAATTGTTCAGAGTAGGATTGCAGCAGTCGATCTATCGGAGTGAGCGTTCCTCCCGTTGTTGTGGGCCAGCATAAATCTTGTCGCTTTGACATTAACCAGGGTGCCTTTGAGATATTTGCCAGCTGCTTTTGAAAGCGTTTGGTAAAACCGCTTATACTTTTTCCTTGGGAACGCTGAAACTGCTGAC
>JBCBKQ010000194.1:0-11065 GCA_038521595.1 Cyanobacteria bacterium J06627_28
CATAATAACGCCTGAGACATAATCTGCCTCAGGGATAGAGAATCGACCTGCTTTAGTTTTGAGTCCTGAAAACTTCAATCGCAGGATAGGATTCGCCTTTGTATGTCCTATCAGTAATACTCAGCGGCAAAGTCCCTTTTATGTCTCTATCCCTGAGGCAGATTATGTCTCAGGCGTTATTATGGCTGACCAACTGCGATCGCTCGACTTCAAATCTAGGAAAGCTCATTATGCTTCGCGTTGCCCAGAGCTTGTTGTTCAAGATGTCTTGAGACGCATTAAACCTGTCTTGTTTGGCTGAGCAAGACCAGGTCGCTTCACCACCAAAAGAAGCATTACTTAGGCCGCTGTAAGTTACGGCAATGTTGTTGAGAGTGAAAATATTTCAACTCCAATAATAGCTCTGTCACTTCCAATGCTCTTTGTCTGACAGACAAACCATCATTCTGAAATAACAGGTGCAATCTCAACAGTCTCTGCTGCCGCGATCTCAGCTGTTCTCGCTAAAACTGAACGCTGCAGTAGAGGCGTTCTCGCGACTGAGCTGTTAGCTAGGGTCAGTAAAGGATTGGCCAAAACGCCAGAGAGCGCGGTGACGACAACGGCAAGAATGAGACTCACCTGTAGTGGTCTCATGCCGGGGAGTGTCCAGTCGTTGTCAATGTAAGCCTTCACAGAGTCAGACATTTCCTGAGGCTCTTTGACCACCATCATTTTTACTACACGGATGTAGTAGTAGATGGAGATCACACTAGTGATCAGGCCGACGAGTACGAGGGTGTATGAGCCTGCTTGCCAGCCCGCCCAAAAGACATAAATTTTACCGAAGAAGCCTGCGAGAGGGGGAATGCCACCGAGTGATAGCAAGCAAACGCTCAGACAGAGGGTCAGCAGAGGATCTTTTTGATAGAGGCCACTGTATTCGCTGATTTGATCTGTGCCCGTGCGCAGGGAGAACAAAATGACGCAGGTAAAGGCGCCTAGGTTCATAAATAAATAAATGAAGAGGTAGAAGATGACGCTGGAGTAGCCTGCATCGGTACCGATGATGAAACCAATCATGATAATGCCAGCTTGGCCGATGGAGGAGTAGGCCAGTAGGCGCTTCATGCTGGTTTGTGCGAGGGCGACGACGTTGCCAAGTACCATACTCAGGACGGCCAGCGCGGCAAAGACAAATCGCCACTGCTCGGCCACCATGGGAAAGGCAGTGAGCAACAGGCGCATGGCGAGGGCAAACCCTGCGGTTTTAGAGCCTACGGAGAGGAAGGCCACGACAGGCGTTGGGGAGCCTTCGTAAACATCTGGTGTCCACTGGTGAAAGGGAACGGCGGCGACCTTAAAGGCAATCCCGGCGATGACGAAGACCAGGGCAATGATGAGGCCAATGGGGGCTTCGGTATTGTTGAGCGCTAGCTGATCTGCGATCGCACTCAAATTTGTCTCGCCACCCGACAAGCCATAGAGCAAACTCATGCCATACAAAAAAATTGCCGCACTGGCCGCACCAATCAGCAAATATTTCAGCGCCGCCTCGTTTGAGCGAGGGTCGCGCTTCATATAGCCCGTCAGCAAATACGACGAAATACTCAGCGTTTCTAAAGAGACAAAAACCGTGACCAGCTCATCGGCCCCCGAGAGGAACATGCCGCCTAGCGTCGCCGTAAGCAAAATCGCTAAGAACTCTGCCAGCGCGGTACCCGAGCGCTCGATGTAGCGAATACACATCGGGATCGTGACCGCTGCCGAAAGCGCAATGATGCCGCGAAAGACAATGCTTAAGTCGTCGCCGTTGAAGCTACCCAAAAAGGCAATCGGATCGGCTGCGCCCCACTGTAAAAAGAGGTCAGCAACGGCGCTCAAAAGGCCTGCGATCGCAAGATAAGGAAGCCACGGTGTGACCTTTCGGCCCCCGATAATATCCGTGACAATAATTGCCATGATCGTAATGATGACGATTCCTTCAGGCAAGATGATGCCTGCATTTAGCTGCGCGGCAATATTGGCAAAGTCCATCGAGTGCGGCCCAGCAAAGTGGCCAGATAAGGTTTTCCACTTGAAATCTTACCTTGTATTTCCCGATAACCCTACGACCCAAGGAAGTTTTTTGTAGAAATACGCTAGTTCGAGGTCAGACTATCGAGCAAAATGCTAGAGCAAGTCCCAGCAAGTTGGCCCATCGCCCATCCCGCTCACTAGCTTCACCAAAAAAAATTAATAGACAGAATCAGGCAATAAGCGCTACAAAGAAAAACAGCACCATCAAAGACCTGATATCACTGACGGCTTGCACACACTACCTGTCAAACTCGTCCAAACATTGAGCCAAAACTTTAAGGTGAGGGTAGACGAAATGAACCTTTTTGGTCTATCGCTTATATATAGACATATATAGAGGCCCCAGAAGAGGTCCCAGAGATTACTTACTAGGGAATACCTTACTTTTTCGCAATCGGTGTAGCCCTCCCCATAGGCTTGTGGGAATGCTTTAGCCAGCTACCGCAGGGGTTGAGCACACCGCTCAAAGCTTAGTTAAACTGCCAACTAAACCACCATCCAATACAGTTAAAACCGCATAGGTCGTATGTCTACGCTTGTCATCGTTGAGTCTCCTACAAAAGCCAAAACCATTCGCAACTACTTGCCAAAGGGCTACAAAGTAGAGGCTTCGATGGGTCACGTCCGTGACTTGCCCAAGTCGGCCAAAGAAATTCCGGCGAAGGTCAAAAAGGAAAAGTGGGCTCAGATAGGCGTCAATACAGAGGCAGACTTCGAGCCCCTCTACATCGTCCCCACTGACAAAAAAAAGGTCGTCAAAACCCTGAAGGACGCCCTCAAAGGTGCAGACGAACTCATTCTGGCAACTGACGAAGACCGAGAAGGCGAAAGCATTAGCTGGCACCTTCTACAGGTGCTAAAGCCCAAGGTACCAACCAAGCGCATGGTTTTCCACGAAATTACCAAGGAAGCCATTCAGGACGCACTGACTAACTGCCGCACCATTGACGACAAGCTTGTCCATGCCCAAGAAACTCGCCGCATTCTTGATCGTCTGGTAGGCTACACCGTTTCGCCGCTGCTTTGGAAAAAAATTGCATTTGGCCTCTCCGCTGGACGCGTTCAGTCTGTCTCTGTACGCCTACTGGTTGAGCGTGAACGGGCCAGACGCGCCTTCCGCCGGGGTTCTTACTGGGATCTCAAAGCCGCGCTGCTCAAAGCTGCCGATAAAAAGAACCCCTTCGATGCCAAGCTCGTTTCGGTCGGTGGCACTCGCGTGGCCAATGGCAGCGACTTTGACGAATCGACGGGTAAAGTCAAGGCCGGTCGCAATGTCTTATTGCTAAATGAGGAAGAAGCAACCGCCCTACGCACACGCTTAGAAAGCAGCGCTTGGACGGTCTCTAGCCTAGATGAGCGCCCCAACACTCGCAAACCTGCGCCACCGTTCACCACGTCTACGCTTCAGCAAGAGGCAAACCGTAAGCTGGGCCTATCTGCTCGCGACACGATGAGAACGGCGCAGGGGCTGTACGAGAAGGGGTTCATTACCTACATGCGTACTGACTCAACCAGTCTGTCTAAGCAGGCGATCGCTGCCGCCCGCAGCTGTGTCGAAAACAAATACGGCAAAGACTACCTCAGCGCCAAGCCTCGCCAATTTTCCACCAAGAGCAAAGGTGCCCAAGAGGCCCACGAAGCCATTCGTCCCTCCGGGGAAGTCTTTCGTACGCCCCAAGACACCCCGCTCAAAGAGCGCGAACTCAGACTATACGACCTCATTTGGAAACGCACCGTTGCCACCCAAATGGCTGAAGCTCGCCAGACCAACATCACCATGCAAATCGAAGTGGATGATGCCATCTTTAAGGCCACTGGCAAGCGCATTGACTTCCCCGGATTTTTCCGTGCCTATGTCGAAGGCTCTGACAATCCTGATGCCGCCATCGAGAACCAAGAAGTTGTTCTCCCCGCAGTAAAAGCAGGCGATGCCTTGGACTGCAAAGGGCTAGAGGCCATCGGACACGAAACGCAACCGCCTGCTCGCTACACAGAAGCCTCCCTAGTAAAAACGCTTGAAAAAGAAGGCATTGGTCGCCCTAGTACCTACGCCACTGTTATCAGTACTGTGGTTGCTCGCAAATACGCAGAGCTTATCGGCAATAGTCTCGTGCCGACCTTCACCGCCTTTGCCGTCACCGAACTGCTAGAGCAAAACTTCCCTGACCTGGTCGATGTCCATTTCACCGCAAAAATGGAACAGACCCTGGACGACATTTCCATGGGCAATGCCGAATGGCTGCCGTACCTAAAAGGATTTTATGGGGGCGACGACGGCCTAGCCCAGCAAGTAGAAGAGCGACAAGGTAACATTGATCCGACAGAAGCGCGTACCGTTGACCTCGACGATTTGGCAGCCAAGGTACGCATCGGTAAATATGGCGCATATGTAGAACTCGAAAAAGACGAAGAGACCGTACGGGCCTCCATTCCCAACGGCGTGAGTCCAGCAGACTTGGATGATGAACAAGTCGAAGTCCTACTCAAGCAAAAAACAGAAGGCCCAGAAAAGCTAGGTCTGCATCCTGAAACGGGTGAGCCCATTTATGTTTTGATCGGTCGCTATGGCCCCTATGTACAGCTTGGCGATGTCACCGAAGAAAACAAAAAACCCAAGCGCATGTCTTTGCCAAAAGGCGTCACCCCAGAAACCGTGACAGAAGAAATGGCCGTTGGGCTACTGCGTTTACCCAGATTGCTGGGTGTCCATCCGACCACAGGTAACAATATTAAGGCGAGCTTAGGTCGCTTTGGCCCTTACGTTGTCCATACCAAAGGTAAAGAAGATGGCAAGGACGACTATCGCTCCATTAAAGGAGATGATGACGTCCTTACCATTGGGCTAGAGCGAGCGCTAGAAATGTTGGCACAGCCTAAAGCCGGTCGTGGTCGTAAGGCAGCAACACCGATTCATGCCATTGGTAAGCATCCTGTGGATGAAGAACCGATTAATGTGTATGACGGCCCCTATGGCCCATACATTAAGCATGGCAAGGTAAACGTGTCGGTGCCTGAGGGCAAAAAGCCTGAAGAGGTCACGGTAGAAGAGGCCGTAGAGCTGCTCAAAGAAAAAGGCGGCGAGGTCAAGAAAAAGAAAACTACTAAGAAGAAAACAACAACAAAGAAAAAGACAACTGCGAAGAAGTCTACGGCAAAGAAAGAAACCACTAAAAAAGCAACGACTAAAAAAGCAACCACAGCTAAGAAAACAACAAAAGCAGCAGGAACAAAGGCAAAGTCTACGACCGCTAAAAGGACAACAAAAACGGCAGCCGCAAAGAAGACAACCAAGGCGTCTGCAACTGAAAAAATAGAACCGGAAGAAGCTTAATGTTCTAGTTTGTTTAGACAACCACGACTATTCACACAATATAGGAAGCCAGGTTGCAAAGGGATATTGGCCCTCTATGCCCTGTAGTCGCTCTCGGGCAATCCGGACGGATTGAGTGATGGTGTTGCCTCGGGCAGAGGCGGATAGGAAATACTTTAAAAACGAGTGGGCAACACGATCTGGCACGAGTTCTCGCATGGCAATGATAGAGGGCACGCTGCACCCCAGATCTTCGATGAGCTGTAGGCTATCGCAGGTATTGAGAATTAGGAGCTTGAGGTCGTTTTTGATAGCTTGTGTGAGCCCATGGCGGAGGTCTTTGAGTCTGAGGGTTTCTGTTTTGTTGATGCGGAGCTGATGGTCGGCAGTGCTGTGTCCAGCAAAGAGGATGACGTCCCAGCGGTTTTCCCAGAGGGCATCGTTTAGGTTCGAGCGTACGCTATCTCTCAAACAGGTCACTTCGACATTTGGCATTGCTTCTAGTAAAGACAGGTCATGCTCCAGATTTAGTCCACGACTATCGCCCAAAATAACAAGAACTTTGACAACGCCCGCACTCCAATCAACAGAAGAGCGAGAAGAAACAGATGCCGTATTACGATTGCTCACAACCAGCTCTGCTTTGACATAACGGTCGAACCAGTCCCACAAATGTAGGGGTAACTGTTGTATCTCTAGATTGTTGGTTTTTAGAGTTAGCCGAACTGACTCAGAAGGGTGAAGGTAGGCCAGGAGAGTTTCTTTAACAGGGCGAAATAGGTCTGCGTTTAGCCAGCTGTTTAGCTGGGTTCGGAGAGATTTTTGGGCGCGATCGCACACCAATTTCCTTTCTTGAAAGCTCACATTCGTGACCTGCACAGCTGGCATAGACAGCCGCATCTGAGACAAATCCAACTGTCTATAGGTCGCCTTCCAAGTGGCATAGCTCGATAGCAAGTGCCCTACTGACGGCAGCCATCCAGTCGTCTCTACGGTGGGCAGCTGCCCCTCATCACCGATTTGTAGCGTTACGGGAATACCGTTTGGCGTCGCCTCACCTAGCGACAACACCACACGCTTAGACGTGCGGTTTAAAGCGAGGCGCAGGTGGCAAGGTTTGATGGTTTGTGGCGTACCCATAATTGGAAGCGTCCCTTGGCATTTTGAGCGTCAGTGGGGCACTGAGGCCTTCGGGGTTTACTTAGGGACGAGGCCAAAAGACTATGCACGTTTGGCCAAAAAATGGGTGAGGTTGCCTTCCATAGGGCTAAGGGGATATGGGCATGCTTTAGTTAGCCACCTTCTCTCCTTTCACCTACTCTCCTTACGCTGCAATACTATGCCGACTACATTTACCGTTGATGACAATGGCGCAGGCGATTTTCTGCTAATTTCAGATGCGATCGCAGCCGCTACAGACGGCGACACCATTATCGTCACCGGCGGTGCTGACAATATCCACACCGAAGCGAACATTATCATCGACAAAAACCTAACGATTCAAGGTGATGATGAGATCACTATTGACGGGGCACAAGCCGGGCGCGTTTTTGAAACGGGCAATATCGCGACGTTAAACGTTTCTATCTCCGATGTCACCATAACCGGCGGCCTAGCGACCGGCGCAGACTCAAACGATGACGGCGGCGCGATTTGGCACCGAGGGGGCACGCTGTCGATCACGAACAGTGTGATTACCGGGAACGAAGCCAGCGATGACGGCGGTGGCATCCGTAACGATGGCACGCTCACCATTACCGGCAGTACCCTCAGCAACAATGTGTCTGTGGGGACCAGCAGCACCAGTGGCGGCGGCGCAATTATCAACACCACAGGCGGTACGCTGACCGTAGGCTCTAGCACGCTGAGTGAAAATACCGCCAAAAACGGCGGCGGCATTCGCAACGATGGCGAGCTGACAGTTGCCTACAGCACCCTAAATAGCAACACGGCAACGGGCACCTATGGTGGCGGCGGTCTGATCAATACCTTTGTGCCAGGCGCTGCCGGAAATGCCACCATTATCAGCAGCACTATCAGCGGTAACCATGCGGCAAATTCTGGCGGTGGTATTGCCGTAGGGGCTGGCTTGGTTGGCATTCGCAACAGCACAATTGTGCTCAACACCGCGACAAACTCCGGCGGCGGCATCAGTACCACCGGCGCAGTCAATTTAGAGACTTCTATTTTTGCCGGCAATACCAGTGCCCAAGGGCCAGACGGCTTCACCACAT
Source organism: Cyanobacteria bacterium J06627_28 (assembly GCA_038521595.1). Lineage (GTDB taxonomy): Bacteria > Cyanobacteriota > Cyanobacteriia > Phormidesmidales > Phormidesmidaceae > Phormidesmis. Next base: position 7,603 of record JBCBKQ010000194.1, read on the forward strand.
CGGAGCCATTATTTGGCCTCAATGGCGTGATTAATGGCGATGATGCCAACCTAGTGGGTGACCTTGCAGGCATTACCAATGGCTCTATCGGGACAGGCACTGATTTGACCCTGGCCGGTCTCGGTGTTGACCTTGCAGGCGTGATCAATACCACGCTGGCCGACAATGGTGGCCTGACCAAGACCCACGCGCTAACGCCAAATAGTCCTGCTATTGATGCGGCGGCCGGTGAGAGCGCTCCCGTTTTTGATCAGCGAGGCCCTTTCTTTTTGCGTCTGATTGGCGACTTAGATATTGGTGCGTTTGAGGGAGGAAGCTTTGGCTCGCCAACGGCAGATTTAATTAACGGTCACGAAGGCAACGACAATATCCGTGGTGGCGAAGGGGATGACGATATCGTTGGCAATGGTGGCAATGATCGCTTATTTGGTGAGGCCGATAACGATACCATCCTGGGAGGAGACGGCAATGACATCATAGAAGGCGGTGAAGGCAGCGATATATTGCGCGGCGGTGATGGCAGCGATACGGTGAGCTATCGCCAGTCATCGGCGGGTGTAGATGTGGTGCTGTTTGCCAATAGCGCCATTGGCGGTGACGCAAATGGTGACGATATTGATGGCTTTGAGCGTGTGTTTGGCTCAAACTTTGACGATTCTCTCATGGGCACAGAGCAAAGCAATCGTCTCAATGGCTACAGTGGCGATGACGTTATTTCTGGACTAGGGGGCAATGATGTCATTCAGGGTGGCGGTGGCGCCGACACGCTCGATGGCAATAACGGCATCGATACGCTGGACTATCGTTCTTCGCCCGAAGCGGTCGCGGTGAATCTAGCAACGGGGGCCGTCAGCGGCGGCGATGCCTTTATGGATACCATCGCAAACTTTGAAAATGTCATTGCCTCTAACTATGACGACATTTTAGAGGGTGATGATGGCCGCAATATGCTCGCGGGCTACGACGGGGCCGATCAGCTGATGGGCGCAGGGGGCAATGACCTGCTCATAGGTGGTGCGGGCGCAGACCTAATCGATGGCGGCAGCGGTAGCGATATTGCTGACTATCGCAGGTCGTCGGCAGGCGTATTTGTCGATCTTTTTAACGGTATCTACACGGGCGGCGATGCGGAGGGCGATATGCTCATTAGCATTGAAAAAATCTTCGGCTCTGACTTTGACGATACGTTGGTTGGTGATGACAACAACAATGTGTTGATGGGTCATGCTGGCGCAGATGCGCTCTTTGGCGGGGAGGGTAATGACTTTTTGAGGGGCGGCGCGGGGGCTGATTTGCTAAGTGGCGGCGATGGCAATGATGTTATTGACTATCGCGGCTCCCAGAGTGGAGTTTTGATTAATCTGTTGCTCAATGAATTTATGGGTGGCGATGCTGAAGGTGATACGGTCTCAGAAATTGAACGTATTTTTGGCTCGCACCACGATGACACCATTGCTGGAGACGATAATAACAACACATTGTTTGGCTACGGCGGTGATGACAGTCTCTTTGGTGGCCTGGGCAATGACACCCTGAGAGGCGGCGCAGGTGCAGACTTGCTAGACGGCAATGATGGCAAAGACACGGTGGACTATCGTGGCTCGGCAGCAGGTATTGTTGTAGATTTATCGTCGGCAACGGGCTCAGCCAGCGGCGGTGATGCCGAGGGCGATGTGCTAATCGCCATTGAAAGGGTAACCGGATCAGACTTTGACGATGTGATTACAGGCGCAAACGATAGCAACATTTTGCGCGGTAACGACGGCAATGACATGCTCGCTGGCCTGGGGGGCGGCGACATTTTACGAGGTGGCGCGGGTGCCGATACGCTGTTGGGCGGCGGTGGTAGCGATACCTTTGAGTATGTTGCCTTTAGTGATTCGCAGCTGAATGGTTACGACGCGATCGCCGATCTCAACGCCAACCAAGACAGCATCAAAGGCCCTTCTGCCGTCGCTGCCGGAAGCATCATGCAGCTTGGCCCGGTCAATTCGCTAAATGAGGCTGACATCGAGCTATTGCTAGATGCGACAACCTTTGTCGCCAACGGTGCAGCAACCTTTACCCATGGCACCGGCAATAACTTAAGAACTTTCTTGAGCTTGAACGATGGCGTTAGTGGCTTTCAGGCCAGCTCCGATGCGGTGATCGAAATCACTAGATTTACAGGCTCGATAGCAAATTTAGAGGTCAAAGGTCTGTAGGGCTCACAGACTTTTTATAGCTTTGCGCACGTTGCGTTGCACCCAACAGCCGATCTACGCTCGGCCCTCGGTAGCCTAACCGCGACTATTTCAAAACCGGCAGTGCCAGCGTAAACGTACTGCCCTGCCCAACCTCAGACTCCAGCTCAAGGGTCCCTTGGTGCATTTCAGCAATGCGCTTGGACAGGTGCAGGCCCAACCCGCTGCCTGCTCGCATGTGATCGCCTTGCTGAAACCATTCAAAAATTTGGTCTTGAGCTTCGGGTTTTATCCCAGGGCCAGTGTCTTTTATGGCGACCAAAATAGCCTCTTTGGAGGGGATGGCTTCACAGCTGTCAGGATTTATCGATAGCTGCACGGCGATGCTGCCTTGGTCTGTAAACTTGATAGCATTGCCAAGAATATTGGTCAGCAATCGCCTGAGCTCGAGGCGATCGCCGCTCGTTTTGTAAGTTTCTGGCAGCTGAGCGCTTTCCTCAGAAGGTGTGTCCAAAGTCAATGCGATATGCTTTTCATCCGCTAGGGGCCTTAGCTCTTGAACAACTTCTTTGGCCAGTAGATAAACAGAAATCGGCGATCGCACAAACTTCTTTTGGCCGGCTTCGTGGCGATATACCTGAAGCACATTGTTAGTCATCTGCAACAGGTTTTCATTATTGGTGATGACGCTGCTAAGGGCTTCGTTCATCTCAGCGGGCGGTGTGCCAAAGAGGCCGTCTAAAGACATTTGCAGCATTCTATTGGCAGCCACTAGGGGCGTGCGCAAATCGTGGGTGAGACGGGCAACAAAGTCGTCTCGCTGGCGAATCATGGCAGTCTGATCGTCTAGGCTACGCTTGAGGCGAAGGAGCGATCGCACCCTGGCCATTAGCTCATCAATATCAAACGGCTTACGAATAAAATCGTCCGCACCAGAGTCTAGGCCTTCACTCAGGCTTGTATGGTCGTGGGCCGTCACCAGCAAAATAGGAATGTAGGGGAGTGATTTGTTGGCTCGGATCTGCCGGGTGACCTCATAGCCATCTAGCCCTGGCATCATGACATCTAACAAAATTAAGTCTGGTGGAGACTCTACAGTATAATCTGTTTATTTTAGAATCTATCTTGGGCGATGTCGATCCGTACCATCTTCACTGCGTGGAAGATGGCCAGGCAGCACTAGATTATACTGTAGAGTCTCCACCAGACTTAATTTTGTTAGATGTCATGATGCCAGGGCTAGATGGCTATGAGGTCACCCGGCAGATCCGAGCCAACAA
>JBCBKQ010000195.1:0-11000 GCA_038521595.1 Cyanobacteria bacterium J06627_28
AGATGCCTCTTTGGTGGTAATGGCTGAAGAACTCAAAGATGGTCGCATCCTCACGATAGATAGAAGAGACTTCAGTGTGTACCGTTGGAATAACACTCAACCCTTTCAAAATCTTCTCTTTCCTGATCGCTGAACTGTAACCTTCACTGTCTATAACTTCTGCTGACGCCTTATGCCCACCCTCGGCCCCATCACCGAAAAACTAGAATCCGAACTCAGCAGCAGGCTACGCAACCAAAGCTTGGTCATCTGGCTCGATAAAGACAGTCACTACACTCCCTACGTAGACCAGCTGATCGAACGTCGTGCCAAAGGAGACTTCTTCGCGCCCGTCGTCGCCTTTCGCGGCAGCTACCTAGAAATGATGCTTGCCCTACAAGACTACGGCAACAGAGCAGCGCCCGATATTCTCCTCATCCACATGCCAGGGCACACCGAAGACACCATTCGCAAAACGCCCGTGCTAGAGCTGTACCGCGCCGGACATCGCTATCGCAAAGCCCTCGACACGCTGCTAAAAGAAACCGCCGCAGGCAAAGTAGGCCCCAGTGAGGTAGACGCCTATCTCAGTCGGGACGGCATTAGCTTAGAAGGCGCTGAGCAGTGGCTAGCCGAAGCGATCGCACAACCTTCCTTTACAGTCACTCCTACCAATACCACCCTCGCCCTAGACGATCTCGCCGACATCCTCGACGAACTCCTCTCACCCAAACGCTCCTTCAAGCAAAAATTCGATACCGAAGCCGCGCGATCGCAGCTCACAGACCATCTCTATCGCAACACCGGCCTCGACACCGCCTTCCTCAGCTTCTACCTACAAACCAAACCTTCCGCAGCCGCCTACAGCTTTGCCAACCTCAGCGAAGCCTTCTGCGCCTGGCTCATGTGCGTCGAATACGTCCACGACTTGCAGCGCGACCCAAAGGAGCCAGCACTCAAGCCGCTCAAGCGCCTCTCTAAACCGCTAGTTGCAGAATGTGATCGCCTCATTCGCCACCTGCGCGATCGCCACCCCACCAGCTACGTCACCATCGCCGACGCCACCGAAAGCCGCCTCAGCGAAGAATTCACCGCCCTCCGCCCCGAAGACCTCGGCAAAATTGACACCTTCCGCATCGAAGAAACCACCGTCTTTGAAGACGGCGCACTCACCAGCCTTCGCCAGCGCCAATGGCCGCAAGCGCTGAGCTGGGCAGAAGTCAGACTCACCAGCAGCTATTCAACGACTACACCTAAAAAGAACAAACGCAAAAACGCCAGTAGAAATACTAAAGGGGCCCAGTCCTTTTGGCTTCAGCGCTCCCCCGAACGCCGCATCGAATGGACGCTGATTCAAAGCATGGCCCACCTCGGCACCAAAATAGAACAAGTCGGCACTACGCCACTGAGCAAAGCGCAAACCCTACGAGAAGCGCTAGATGCCTACACCCAAATCGGCTACCGCGTAGACCTAGCCCACCGCCAGCTAGAACAAAAGCGATCGCAGCTTTTAGAAAGCACCCTCCCCCACTTCAACGCCCTTACCGCCTGCGCCAACGACCTGCGCCAGCACTACCGTGACTGGGCCAACCAGTGGGCCAAAAGCTTTGCAGCCCTCTGCGAAGCCAAAGGCTTCCTTCCCGAAGCCGACTTGCAGCAGCGAATGCTGTACGACCAGACCGTTCATCCGCTGGTTAAAAGCGCCGCTAAAGGCGAAGCCAAAGTTGCCTACTTCCTAGTCGATGCCCTGCGCTACGAAATGGCCGCCGCCCTGCATGGCACGCTCCAAGCCGACATTACCGACAGCACCACCCTCCGCCTCAGCGCTCGCTACGCCGAACTGCCCACCCTCACCTCAGTCGGCATGAACGCACTCGCCCCCGTACAGCAAAACGGCCAGCTCACCCTCCACAAAGAAACAGACTTCAAAGGATTTAGAGCCGGAGAATATAACGTCAGCACCTTTGAAAACCGAGTGCGGGCCATGGGCGATCGCAGCAGCAGCGTCAAAAACCAGCCCAAACTCTTCACCCTCGCCGACATCTGCGAAAAATCAACCAAAAGCTTCAACGCCCAGCTCGAAAAAGCCAACTTCGCCATCATTCGCAGCCAAGAAATCGACAAAGCCGGAGAATCCAACATCGGCATCACTACCTTCGAGCGCTGGCTACAGCAGCTCAAAGCCGCCTGGAACCGACTCAAGAACCTTGGCTATAACGAATTTGTCTTCACTGCCGACCACGGCTTTCTGTTGCAAGACGATACCGCTGTAGAAGGCATTCAATGGGGCAAAGCGCCCAAGCGCCGCCATGTACTGCTACCCAACGCCCGCAAAGAGTCAAAGATTGTCAGCGTTTCACTCAGCGCCCTCGGCTATCAAAGCCAGTCGGGGCCAGCCGCCGGATATTTGCACTTTTCTACCACTACCAACCCTTTTGTAAAAGGAAGTGCGATCGCCACCTTCATCCACGGCGGCAACAGCCTGCAAGAGCGCGTCATTCCCGTACTCACCCTCTCGCACCGTCAAAACAACAATCTCCAACTGGTCAAATACAGCATCGAAGCCCAAGCCCAACCGAGCATTGCAGGCTATAGCCGCTTGCGAGCAAAAGTCACCCCTGCCGCTCAAGGCGTTCTCAGCTTTACAGGTGCAAAAACAATAAATCTCTCACTGCGCGTTCCCAACCGCCCCGATATTGACCTCACCATTGCCGAAGCACCGGGCGCAGTGCTAAACAACCAGCAGGTTCAAGCTGAAGTCGCAGGCAACTGGGTAGAGGTTCTATTCAACATGGTGAGCTTACAAGATGAGCGCGTCAAAGTTGAGGTGTATCAATCAGATGGCGCAGAAGATGTCACCCCAGCGCTCGTCGATGATTACTTTGCAGCGGCAGGGACTAAAGTTAATCCTAAAGCTGATTCTGACGAGACACGCAGCCCATCTAAAACAACCCCCAAACCTGCTCAAGACTGGCAAACTAGCCTAGAAGACGAATCCGTTCGCCAGGTATTCGTCCACATTCAGCAGCACAACGCCATCACCGAAGCAGAACTTATCGCTCTATTGGGCAGTCCCCGCAAAGGTCGTCGATTTTCAGCAAACTTTGAAACCTATTTATCTAAGCTGCCGTTCCTGGTTCGAGTAGAATCAACAGCGAACGGAAAGCGCTACATAAAAGAAGGTTCTAAGCCAGAAAGCCCAACCCTAGAAAGCCAAACCCCAAAAAGCTAAACAAAGGAAACAGCACAAATGCCGATCAGCAAAAGAGACATCACCCATATCTTCGAGAAACTACGCTTTGGCGTGGTGCCAGACAGATCGCTCGAAGCTTTTGCCGTTGGCATTGATAAGCAGCGCAGCGAAATCGACCGACAGCTCAAGCTCGCCGCCGACAGAGAAGGCGCGTTCAAATTTTTTCGAGGGGGCTACGGCTGCGGCAAAACCTTCATGTCTCGCTTAGCTGTACTCGACGCGCAAACTAAAGGCTTTGCCACTAGCTTTGTGGTTGTCTCCGATAACGATCTTCACTTTCACAAGTTTGATGATGTCTATCGTAAAGTCGTTCAAGAACTCAGTACTCAAACCTGTTCGAGAGGCGCACTTAGCGACATTATTGACCGCTGGATCGTGAAAGTAGAAGATGCCTTGATAGCAGCAGGCGCAGACGAAGATGCCGAAGATTTTGACACGCAGGTACAAACCAGACTAGAAGACGATCTCGCGTCTCTTACAGGCGGCCAAGCGCCCGAAGATATGGCCCGCGTGCTGCGAGCTATCTTTAGCCTCAAGCAAGCCGGAAAAATCGGTGAAGCGAGTGCGCTCATCTCCTGGCTTTCTGGCAGTGAGAATGTAGCCGCGAGCGCCAAGAAAGTAGCCGGGGTTAAAGGTGATATTGGTAGCCGAGAAGCCTTAGATTACCTGCACGGCATCTTAGAAATTGTTAAAGCCGCAGGGTATAAAGGGCTAGTGATCGTCATCGACGAAGCTGAAACAATACTGCGAATGCGCTCAGATATTCGTGGCAAATCGCTCAACGGCATTCGCCAAATCTGCGATGCGGCTGGCCGCTATCCAGGACTACTTTGGATCTTTACGGGCACTCCAGAATTCTTTGACACCAAGCGCGGCGTTGCCGGACTTGCCCCCTTACATGATCGCATCAGGTTTGAACAAAAGGGTAAGTTCGTCAACACCCGGCAGCCTCAGCTAGCCCTTACCCCCTTTGATGCATCCAGGCTTAGAGATGTCGCGCTCAAGCTTAAAGAGATCTTCCCAACCTCCCACCCAGATAGAATCAGGGATAAAGTGACGACAGACTTTATTGAAAAGCTTGTAGATAAAGTCACCGCTGGCTTCAAAGGAGACGTTGGGGTCGTGCCGCGCCAGTTTCTACGCGAGTTTATCAACGTGCTAGATCTTGTTAACCAAAACGAAGATTACGATCCGATGACAGAAGAAGGCTTTGATCCAACAAACTTAAACGAAGACGAAACCCGAGTACGTGCCGGACAGCCATCGTTTGACCCCGAACCTGAAGACGAAAAGGGCTATGCGCTCGTCGAGTTTTAATATTTAGCGTTTTAATATTCAGCACAGTGCATATCCCTAACGAAGAGACTTTGAAATAGGACTGCTTTCTTTATGGCTTCGGCTTTTTCACGTTTTCCGCCCCGACTTCAAGAAGCCATTGTTTCTCGCTTAGGCTGGAGCGCATTGCGCCCCGTCCAAGAACTCTCTAGCCACGCGCTACTCGATGGCAAAAACGCCGTCATCCTAGCACCCACCGCAGGCGGAAAAACAGAAGCCTCTATGTTTCCGATGCTCGCTCAGCTGATGGAACGCGAGCCAGAAGGCATCGGATTACTCTATATCGCCCCGATCAAAGCGCTGCTAAACAACCAGGCCGAGCGGCTAGGGCTGTATACCGAGATGGTAGGACTGCGCCGCTTTCTATGGCACGGCGACGTTAAAGCCTCGCAAAAGCGCTCGTTCATCAAAGAACCAGCTACCTTGCTGATGACCACGCCCGAATCGCTTGAGGTCATGCTGCTTTCCGCAAAGGTGCCGCATACGAAGCTTTTCAAGGACTTAAGGGGTGTCGTGATAGACGAAGTTCATGCGCTAGCAGGCAGCGATCGCGGCACTCACCTCATCTCTGTTCTAGAGCGAATCGCCCGCAATACCAACAACGACATTCAGCGCGTTGGCCTTAGCGCTACTGTAGGCAATCCAGAGGCTATCTTGCGTTGGATGCAAGGAACGTCTCAAAGAGAAGGCTGCGTGGTCGATCCGCCGAAGCAGCCTTCACCGAAGGATTTGAAAATTCACTTGAGAGAGACATTGGGTGCGATCGCTACCGAAGCCAGTCAAAAAGCCGCCGGTCAAAAAAGTCTGTTCTTTTGCGAGAGCCGATCTTTGGCTGAAGACATTGCCGAACGACTGCGCAACCGAGGCACCGATGTGTTCGTTCATCACAGCTCTGTCTCTTTAGAAGAGCGTAACGCAGCCGAAAAACGGTTTTATGAGGGAGAAAACGCCAGCATCGTCTGTACGTCTACGCTAGAGTTAGGGATAGACGTAGGCGACCTTGATTTGGTCTTTCAAGCCAATGCACCTTCTACAGCCTCTTCTTTTCTTCAGCGGTTAGGGCGCACCGGCAGGCGAGCCGAACAGCGAGCCAACACGACTTTTTTTTGTGAGGATATCGAACCGGCGTTGCAGGCGATCGCCATTATTGAGCTAGTTCGCACTGGCTGGGTAGAGTCAGTACGATTGAACACCAGAGCTTGGCCGGTGCTAGTACATCAGCTACTGGCGCTTACGCTTCAGTTCGGAGCCATCAGTGCCGAGCGCTGCTGGGAGCAGCTCAATGTTATTACCGATTTTTCTGACATCACCGCCGCAGAATTTGATACCCTGATTGCCCACATGCTGCAAGAAGGCTTTCTCTACGAGTCTGGCGGATTACTCTCGATGGGTGACAAAGCCGAGAAAGTCTTTGGCCGTAAAAACTTTATGGAGCTGTACGCCGTGTTCAGCAGCCCTGTACTGTATAAGGTAACGACCAAAGCAGGCTACGTTGTTGGTTCATTAGAACAAGCCTTTGTTGACAAGCTAGTAGAAGAGATCAGCTCTTTTTTATTGGGCGGACGAGCCTGGGTTGTGAAGCACGTTAATCATAGCGATCGCACCATTCGAGTAGAGCCTGCACCCAGAGGCAAAAAACCAAGCTGGGGTGGATTTGTACCGCAGCTACTTGGCTACGAAATATGCCAGCAGATTGCCGCAGTACTCAAAGGAAGTGCAGCCATACCCTACATTGATGAGCACACTCAGGCGCGTTTAGAGGCGTCTAGAGATGACTTAGGCACACAGCTTAGGCAAGCAAAAGAACAATATATTCAGTACGAAGGCGAGCGAGCAATCTGGTGGACATTTGCAGGCGGACAGATTAACCACACTCTAAAATACGGACTGCAATACGGTCACGACTGGAAAATTGTCGCCGACAACTTCCGCCTCAAAATCGAAGGTGATAGTGTCGGACCTAACACGCTCAATCTCTCACTTAGGGAAATGCGCACCCGGCGCTTCTGGGAAAGTCCTGCAACTCAGTCTTTTATACTCTGCGAACTACCAGAATATAGACTTAGCAAATTCCAACAGGCATTACCTAATCTGCTCTCGTTAGAAATGATTCAAACATATCTATTAGACGTTCCAGCAGCGCTAGTCTTCTTGAATAGTGATTAAATATATTGCGCTTATTATTCGTGTCACTTTATAAATAGGCTCAAAAAGCAACACGAATAAGGCCATGATCGCAATCACACCTACTATCAACTATTGCTAGCTTTGAGCCGATCAACCCAGATCGTTAAACTATACACAGACGCATTGGGTTTGCCGCGATGAAATTGAGCCAAGGGTTTGCAGTAGTAGGGGTAGTTTTAATCGGAGCGCTACTATTTGGGGCCTATAGCGCGGCTTCTGCGCCCTTACCAGAGGGGTTCCCCTCGCCAACTGCTGATGGCAAAATAGACGTTAAACAGTATCCGGCTTACCGCTCGGCGACAGTTCAAGTCAAAGGAGATTTGGGGTCGGCCTCTTCTAGAGGATTCTCACCCTTGTTTCGCCATATTAGTGACAATGGCATCTCAATGACCGCCCCAGTAGAGGCACAATATCCAGCAGAGACGCTTCAGGCTAGTGCCGCATCTCAGGGAAATACCGAAGTTTCTTTCCTCTATCGAAGTTTAGACATCGTACCCAAAGAAGTCGAGCAAGCCGTACAGGTAGAAGATACGCCACCAATGACGGTCGTTAGCTTTGGCGTAAGAGGAGGCTACGACTACGACATCTATACGAAGGGAATAGAGCAGTTGCAGAGTTGGCTAGCGGCACATCCTGAGTACAGTGTGGTAGGGCCACCAAGACGCTTCTTCTATGATGGGCCGTTTATTCCCGACGGGCTGAAGCGCAGCGATATTCAAATTCCCGTACAGCGAAAACAGCGCTAGCTGGCGATACTGGTGTAACTTCCGGTTGTTGTGGAGGAGAGTCGGAGAAGCTACAGAATTGCCGTGCGGGAGACTCTGTCAATTAAGACAGCACTCGACTAAGGAATGTAATGCTTTCTTTCCAAGCTGCATCTGTTGCAACTGGATCATAGCGATAGCCATCGTCTCTCATGAACGTATGGTTAGCTTCGTACAACAATGTCTTATGGACAACATTAGCATTGTTCAATGCCTGCAAAATCTTCTGCCGCCCTTCTGGTGGTACGTGAGGATCTAAAGTACCAAATACTGTGAGCACTTCAGCGTTTAGTTCGCTAACTCGTTCAATCGTATCGGCGACGCCTCGGCCTAGCTTGCCACTGTGAATGCCTGTGGGATAGCAGCAGACTGCGGCCTTTACCGAATCCTGAAGGGCAACGCGAAAAGCTAGGTGTCCACCAATGCAAAAGCCAAAGGCTGCTATCTGTTTAGGCAGTACAGTTTCTTCAGTCTGAAACCACTCTAAAACAGCTTGAGCATCGGCATCGTAGTTTGCAATTTCACTTCGCCTGGCATTATCATTTCCCCGCAGTTTCCCCAACTCATCTGGCTTGATGACTGTCCCAGTCGGCTCTAGCCGATGAAAAATCTCTGGCGCTACTACCACGTAGCCGTACCCTGCTAGGCGATTGGCTAAGCGTGTAATGGGTCCGCCTAGCTGGTAAATATCTGAATAGAACAGAATGCCAGGATACTGACCTGCCGGTTCTGGCGTAGCGACATATACCCGCATCAGACTGTCATCTACTGTCAAACCAATGTTTCGTTTGATAATTTGCACAGAGTGAGGCCGCCTATACGTTGGGTAGTTGTGGTTAATTCAGTGTTCACTCTATCGGGCGGCACTGATAATGACAAGGCCACGCCGAGCGCGCAAGTAAATACCAACTCATATACTCGTAGAGTGGGATAAGTTGGTATGGTTTGTCTCCCACGCTCGTGGTTTCAATTTGCTATTGCCAGATGCTCTATGCTGCCTACGGCTCCAACCTTCTTCCTTTTCGACTTCAGCAGAGAACGCCCTCTGCACGGCTTGTTGGAACTAGTGAGATCGCCCACTACGCCCTCCGGTTTCATAAACGCGGCTACCGAGACTTTTCAGGAAAATGCAATCTTATCCGGCAGCAAGACAAGACTGCTTTTGTTGCCATCTACGATATTGACAAAAGAGAGATACCGTTGCTTGATCGGGCTGAAGGGGCAGGTGCAGGTTACGACAGAACGCTCATGACTATAGATGGCTTTGGGGATTGCATGATCTATCTAGCGGCCTCTGCTTATATCGACGATAGCTTACTGCCGTTTTCTTGGTACAAGGCATTGGTCATTGCCGGGTGCGAGCGGTTAGCATTTCCTGCTTCTTACGTTGGAAGCATTCGGACAGTTGCTGATTTGAGGGATGCGGACTGCACTCGCCATGATATCCACATGAAGTTGATAGAGTAGTCAGTCTTCAAAAGGGTTACCACCCAACTGCTAGATGCATCCTCCACTAATCTAAAACAACACAAGCACAGCGAGCGTATCTTTGGCGAGATCGTTGTGCTTGTGTCTATCTATTGTCGTTATACAATTAGAACGAACTTGCTGTTAGCGTTTGTACAAAAGAGTATTCGTAGATCTCGCCTCATGCTCCTATCTATCATGTTCCAGCGACAACGTCGATTATGGCTAGCCTCAGTGCTAGCTAGCTTTGGTCTAGCAGTAGGATCTTCTCAGCTGCAAGCGCAGCCGCTGCCTCTACCTGAGCATCTAACCGATCTCACATCGCCTACAGGTCAGACACTGCTCCAGGAGAGCGAGGCGCAGACTGACTTCTTGCCGCTGATGAGCCAGTATGTTACCCAGGAAAATCAGGCCTTTTGCGGCATTGCCAGCATGGTGATGGTGCTCAATAGCCTTGGAGTGCCTGCGCCTAATGCGCCCGAATGGAATCGGGACTACTTTACCCAGGAAAACCTGTTTAACGCTCAAACAGAAGCAATCATTCCTCGCGAGAGGATTGCGCGACAGGGGCTAACGCTAGAGGAGGTGACAAGTATTTTAGCGAGCTATCCGGTGGAGGTAGCTCGCTATCACGGCAGCGACGTGAGCCTAGATCAGTTTCGGCAGCTAGTTGCTACCAACTTAGCTGAGCCGAATAATTTTGTTGTCATCAACTATTTGCGGCGATCAATAGGTCAAGAAAGTGGCGGACATATTTCTCCGTTGGCGGCCTACGATGCGGATACCGATCAGGTGCTGATTTTAGATGTGTCGCGCTACAAGTATCCACCAGTATGGGTTGAGGTTGAAGCGCTGTGGAATGCGACGAATACAATCGATTCAGTGTCAGGGTTGAGCCGAGGGCTAGTAACTGTCTCTTTTGATGGTTCTCATACAGTAGGCGAGTAAATAGGGCTTAATCATGCCTCGTTCTTCTAGGGAGGGGAGCATCACAGGCGAGCTAGAAAGTGCTCGCTAGTAGCATGTTTTATCCGATTGTCTTTTATCTAAATTTTGGTATATTTCATAGACCCTTCGAGGATTGATGATGAAGCTGCGCTCTATTGAGACGACGCCTAGCCCAAACTGTATGAAGCTAAATTTGGATACGTCTGCGATCGCGAAGCCGGTGACACTTAATGCGGGGATGAGCTGCCAGTAGTGAAGGTGAAATGGCAACCGCGCACTCGATAGCTCCAGAAGGAAACATCGAGACAACAGATAGAGAACTAGAGCAAAAAGAGTAGTCGAAGCGACAAAATATCGCAATCAGAACAAACCGTAATCAGCTCAGAGGGCCAAGCAAATTCTGAAAAGGATGGGTATTGTTCCACCGATAGGTATTGAAGTCGCGTTGATCGACAGAAAAAATACGGCCTTCTCCCAAATGTTCAGCCAAAATTACCAGAGAAGCATCTGCTAGATCCATCGGTAAATCCGCATACTGCTGCATCAGCTGCGATAGCCTTTCACCTTTATTCTTCGGCAGGTCGAAAACCTGAAATAGCTTCTGTCGATAGTTAGCGATAAATTTGAGTTGTACTTGTACTCCCTTGCGGACGAGTAGTAGATAACAAGTCTCTGTCATTACAGGCCATGTGGTAATCAAAGGCTCATTTTCATAGGTTTGAACAGAATCGCGGCAGTCCCTAATCCGCTACGCTGAGATTAGGGCAGGATAGCGGACAGCTGTGCTGTCAATCTTGCGGCTTATCTTGGCCTTGGATGTACCTCTTTAGCACTTCGATAGGTGCACCGCCAGCACTCGATACATAGTAAGCATTAGACCAAAAGGCGACTTTCCCCCAATAGTGCTTTGCATATTGCTGAGGAAATTCTTTTTTCACCATACGACTAGTAGAGGACTTGAGAGAACCAACAACTGCTGATATCGAATTTCTAGGATGGAAATCTATCAACAGATGTACATGGTCGCTTTCGCCAGAGAACTCGATTACTTGACAGCCCATCTTGCT
>JBCBKQ010000196.1:0-10965 GCA_038521595.1 Cyanobacteria bacterium J06627_28
CTAGTCGATGCCTTTCCCGTACATCTAGTAGAGCTTCATCAAGAGCAGCTTAAAGAAGTCTGGATTACCTACACATCAGACAAGGGATTTACTAGCCTGCTTGCCGACCTTTCTACAAGCAGGTTGGTCGATTATTTTAAATTTATCGGTATCGACTTTAGGACAGGCTATGCAGAAGGTTATCGAACAGAGGTTAACCTGGCTGCGCTTGATTGGTTAGCCCAAATAGAGAGCAAACTAAAACGAGGATATCTGCTGACCATCGACTATGGCCATACAGCCCAGCGCTACTACAGTCCAGCCCGCAAAGAAGGCACGCTGCAGTGCTATTACCAACATAGCCACCATAGCGATCCGTTTATTCACATTGGCAAGCAAGACATTACGGCGCATGTGGACTTTACGGCGCTAGAAAAACAGGGAGAGAAACTAGGGCTCGAGAAGTTGGGATTTTTGCAGCAGGGGTTGTTTTTGATGGCGTTGGGATTGGGCGATCGCCTCGCCGATCTATCGCAAACCAACAACACCGAACCTGCAACAGGACAAGACATTCAAGCCATTATGCGTCGCCGCGAAGCGCTACAGCAATTGATTAGTCCCATGGGACTCGGGAACTTTGGCGTCCTCATTCAAAGCAAAGGACTCACACAAGCAGAAATCGCCAGACCCTTAAAAGGCCTGACGATTCCACCAATGTTTTAACGCTGAGTTTCCGACGGCTGAACTAACGACGAAACCTGACGACTAAACCAACCTAACGACTAAACCTGACGACTAAAACATCAGAGCGGGCGGAAAATAAACGGATAGCGATAGGCCATATCTGGAGCCGTCACGCTGCTGAGGATGGCAAAAATAGGCATAATGACTTGAACAAGGCCCAAAAGCGCCACCAGCGGCAGACCAATAATCAACGCAGCTGGAATAATCAGCAAAACGCTGTACAGCCACATATTGAAGTGGAAGTTCAAAGCTTCTCTGGAATTATCTTTGACGACCGGATCGTCAGACAACACCAGCAATGCCAAAGGCACGCCTGCAGAAAAAATTAACTGGCTAAAAAAGATAGAACCGTGGGAGACAGCAGATAACAGTTTTCGCTTATCCGAATCAAAAGTAGTTTCCATTAAAAAGTCCTCGCAACGCTCCTGCAATTGAGATAGAGATGCTCTGGCAAAAAGTACGCTTATGCCTACTCGCAGTTTGCTCTGTTCATTTTGCGCAATACATTTCTCAATACATTTATAGTAACGGCAGAATTTATCTGAGGAAATAGGGCAACGGTCGTAAATACCGCCTAAGCCACACATGAGCCAAGGAGACTTATGCAAAAAGAAAGTCTAGAAACTGTGAGTCCGGAGTAATCTGACTGTTTTAAGATGACTGTCTTAAAATACAGATAGCAACATAAAACTGGCTCTCAGGGCCTTTGAGGAGAACAATTACGATGCAAATGAAGCGCCTAGGCCATGTGGCCGTCTGTGTAGAAGATGTCGCAAAAGCTGCCGAGTTTTATAAAAATCTGGGAATGAAGCTCGTTTGGCAAGACAGCGACTGGGCCTACCTAAAAGCTGGCAATGATGGCCTAGCGCTCATGAGTCCTGAGTATGACCAAGCAGGCCCGCACTTTGGGTTCGTTTTCAGTGAGCGATCAGAAATTGACACTGCCTACAACAAGCTAAAAGCCGAGGGTGTCAAAGTTGGCAAAATTCACGACCACCGAGACGGAACAGCCTCTTTTTATGGCCGCGACCCCTTTGGAAACTGGTTTGAATACCTATATGAGCCAGACGACCTATTTGACGGTAAAGAAATCGCAACGTCAGCAGCGTAAATGCTCACGGTGATAGTGGACTTGCGATCAATGCAAATGGTCGGTTTGCCATTGCACCTTCATGGGCGCGTGAGCACGGTTGTGCGTGGATCAACGATCTTTTTGCCAATACCGGGGAAGTGAATGGCGAGGCAGATTTTATTGCCTGCACCAAAAATATGAGTCACTTTGCCATTACCAAAGGCCTTATGGGCAACTGGATCGCCAACTGTCCAGTCGTTTTCGTGGGTGTTGGGTTTGTTGAGGTTAGGCTGTGGGTTTTTGAGCTTGGCCTCTCGGTTTGTGGTGGTCCAGCGCTCTGGGAGGGCGCTAGGGATGGTGGCCATGATGTAGTCGCGGGGCAGCTCGCTAAGGAAGATAGAGGGCGTGGAGAGCTCGCGCATATGGCCGTAGGTGCGGCGCTCCCGGGCGTGGGAAATGTAGAGCTTGTCTTGGGCGCGGGTGATTCCAACGTAGCAAAGGCGTCGCTCTTCTTCGATGGCTGCGGCATCTTCTAGGGAGCGGAAACTAGGGAATAGGCCCTGCTCTAACCCGACTAGAAAGACAACTGGAAATTCTAAGCCCTTTGAGGCATGGAGCGTCATGAGCGTGACTTCGTTGCCCTCGGCATTATCGTCTTTGTCTGTGCTGAGGGAGGCATTGGCAAGAAAAGTGAGCAGGGAGGCATCGTCGTTTTCTTCTTCGAACTGGACGACCGCGTTGTACAGCTCTTGAATATTTTCGATGCGGGTTTCGTCTTCTTCGGTGCCTTTGGCCTTGAGAGAGTCAATGTAGCCGGTTTGCTCTAGCACGTCTTGCACTAGGGCAGAGGGAGAGTCGGACTCTACGCGCTCTTGCCAGCCTTTGACCATACTGGCAAAGCCAGTGACTTTTTTACTGGCCCGCCCAGCCAACGTTTTTACGGACGTTTCGTCTTGCACGATGTCCCACAGGGGCACGCCCAATTCATTAGCAGCGCGGTCTAAGTTGTCTAGGGTTGTTTTGCCAATGCCACGACGGGGGGTATTGATAATGCGCTTGAGGCTGACGCTATCAGCGGGATTGACCGCGAGGCGCATGTAGGCGAGCAGATCTTTGATTTCACGGCGGTCGTAAAACTTGAGGCCACCGACGACACGGTAGGGAATGCTGAAGCGCGTTAAGACTTCTTCCATCGCACGGGACTGGACGTTTGTGCGGTAGAGGATGGCGAAGTCCTTCCAGTTGAGTTCTGGATTTTTTAGCTCTAGGGCGCGAATCTGGCCGACGACGTACTCGGCCTCCATCGTTTCATTGTCGGCCCGGTGACACATAATGGCGTCGCCTTCACCACGGGTGGCCCGTAGCACTTTGTCGATACGCTCTGTGTTGTTGTCGATGAGATGATTGGCGACATCGAGAATGTTAGACGTGGAGCGGTAGTTTTCCTCTAGTTTGACGAGGGTGTTGGTTTCATCATCGGAAAGTCCATCGCCAAACTCTTCTTGAAAGCCCATCAAAATCGTAAAGTCGGCGGCACGAAAAGAGTAGATACTTTGATCAGCATCGCCTACGACGAATACAGAGCGGCCCTCCCAGCCATCGAAGGTTTTATTACCTTTGCCGTTGGTCGCGAGTAGCTGGATGAGGTCGTACTGAGTGCGATTGGTGTCTTGGTATTCGTCTACTAAAATATGGCGAAATCGGCGGTGCCAATAGTCCAGCACTTGGGGCACCTGACGAAATAGCTGAACGGGCATCCGAATGAGATCGTCAAAATCTAAGGCGTTGTTTGCAGAGAGGCCTTTTTGGTAGTGGCGGTAGACTTCGGCAATGGTGCGGCCTTTGAAATGAGGATTTTCCTGCTCGTACTCATCAGGGGTAAAGCCCTGATTTTTGGCATTGCTGATGGCGAAGCGGACAGAGCGCGGGTTAAATTTACGGTCGTCTAGGTTCATTTGGCCGATGACGATGCCTTTGACGAGGCTCTGGGCGTCTGACTCGTCGAAGATGGAGAAGCTTTTTGTCCAGCTTTGGCCATCGGGGCTTTTGTATTTTTCGATGTCGTAGCGGAGGATGCGGGCACAGAGGGCGTGGAAGGTGCCAACCCACAGGCCTTTGATAAAGTTTTTGTAGACGTAGGAGCGCAGCTGAACTTGTTCGCGCTCGGGCAGCATGTGGAGGGGTTTGCTATGGCGAGCGAGGGATTCTTGTTCGGCGAAGAGCTTTTCGATGCGCTCTTTCATTTCGCGAGCGGCTTTATTGGTAAAGGTGACCGCTAGGATGTTTTCGGGATCTACGCCATGGTTGAGAATGAGGTTGGCGATGCGATAGGTGAGCGCCCTGGTTTTACCTGAGCCTGCACCGGCCACCACCAGGAGCGGGCCACAATAATGCTCAACGGATTGACGCTGAGCAGGATTGAGCTGCTGTAGAAAATCGATAGTGGCGGTGACCATATATCAGGAAGTGTCAATGGGTTCTATTCAGTATGGCACCTGATTCTAATATCGACGGTGCAAAAATCCGCAATTTAACGGGTTGCGAGGCAAAGAAAGATTAACAGGAAACTGAAGGTGGACGCAGCGAGGTTAATAAATGGAAATGACGGACAGCTCACACGGTAAGCCTATGCTCTCTGAGACACTGCCCTCTGGTGCACTGCTCTCTGATGTACTGCTCTATGGGATTGAGCCACCTGCTATCGATAATGAGATTTATTTGCGCCATCGGGCGTGGATGCTGCGGGCGATCGCACTTGCAGAAACCGCAGGCAACGCAGGCGAAGTCCCCGTCGCAGCCATCGTCGTCGGCCCAGACAATAGGCTGCTTGCCGAAGCGACCAACCGCAAAGAACGAGACGGCGACCCCACTGGTCACGCGGAAGTCCTCGCACTCAGAGCCGCAGGCAAACAGTTGGGCAACTGGCATCTTACCGGCTGCGTTTTGTACGTGACCCTAGAGCCCTGCATGATGTGCGCAGGGGCCATAGTGCACGCTAGAGTGGCGCAGCTGGTGTACGGGGCAGATGACTTTAAAACGGGCGCGGTAAGGTCGGTGTTAAACCTGCCAGATAGCGACTGCTCAAACCATAAGCTAGACGTGCTGGGCGGCATTTTAGAAGTGCCTTGCCGTCAGCAGCTACAGGCTTGGTTCCAGCAGCGGCGGCAATCTCGCCGAGCTGAGAAACGCCAAACTGAGAAACACGGTCAATAGGCTTTACAGTCAATAGGCTTTAATTTCACGCTGCGCCTGCGTATCAAAACAAAAATTCTTCCGCATTTTTACCCGGTATAATTACTTAACACCTGGAGTTGATTTAACATGGTGTGAGTTAAGCATACGCTCAGGACGCCTTTAGGCTGCCTCAGCATCGTCTGCGACATCGCAGACCACCCTCGAAAGTGTCAGTTTGTCGATGAATTGGACGTGCTCAGCCGCCTATGTTGGACTGAAGCATTTGTGCTCACTCGCTTGTCTTGGTGCTTCTTCCTTTTATGCTTACTTCTTCTCCTGCAAATATGGTTTCTGCCAATCGGATAGTGGTTGCGGGTCATCGCTGTCCGGCCATGCGATCGCAGCTTTCCCCCTGGCTGGCGCCGCTCATGTACGGCCTAGGCGAAAAAATCATTCTCCCTGCCTTCTTCAGCAAGATAGACATCATCGGCGAAGAGAACATTCCGGAAACAGGGCCGATTGTACTTGCGCCGACCCATCAGGCACGGTGGGACTCTCTACTGGTTGGCCTTTTGGGTAAGCGCGTTGGCCGCTACCTACGCTTCATGGTCACTGCAGATGAATGCTTGGGCATTCAGGGCTGGTTTATCCGCCGGTTAGGCGGCTTTCCAGTGCATGTGCGCAAGCCTTCGGTAAAGACGCTGCGCCACGGGGTGCAGCTGTTGCAAGACAAAGAGATGCTGGTGATTTATCCAGAGGGCGATATTTTTCGCGATGGCATTCATACGCTAAAGCCAGGACTCTCAAGAATTGCACTTCGAGCTGAGCGCAGTCGCTCTAACTTGGATGTAAAGGTCGTGCCCATTAGCTTGGTGTATAGCGAAGCTTGCCCTAAATGGCGCGGGACGGTGTCTGTACGCATCGGCAAGCCGCTTTCGGTTGCAAACTACAGGGCGGGCGACTGTAAGGAACAGTCGAAGCAGCTGACTGAAGATTTGCAAGCTTCGCTGGTTGAGCTAGCGGCAGGTTAATAGAGCTAACAGCATAGAGCAGGGTGATAGAACTGAGCGTCGTCGAAGGTCGGCTGGCAATATGCTCTGTCAAGGTGGGCTTGCAATATGAGCTATCAATGTGAGCCATCAAACTCGCGCCTAAATCCCCACAATCAGTTCCCAGCGATTCAATCGACCGACACTGTCGGGAACATGATCAATGACTTGAAGCTGCCAGCGTCCTTTGACTTCGCTATTGAGCAGGCGGCGTAGGGCTGGCGTGCTGACCAAAGAGTAGGTTCTTTGTAGACGGTTTTTGCGGCCTAGGGTACGGCCTTGGATGAGGACTTTTTGGCCCTGGGGGTTGATCAGCGTAAACGAGACGTCGCTGAAGAACTCGTGCTCTGCTTGGATGTAGACTTTGATGTCTTGCAGCTTACCGCGTTCAGCAATGGTGACGGTGCTGAAAATACCTCTGGGGTTGTTGTCTGGAATGGCAAAAGAGGAACGGTTTTGGACGGAGAGGGTTTTGCGAAGGGTGCGATCGCGCGCCCCTCTCTCCTTGGCTGCCTTCACCGCCTTATAGGCATTGACCTTGCCATAGCCAAACCAAAATGAGTGCCCGCTGCTGTCGTACAGACCATGGGTTCTGCCCAGCTGAGGATCGGGCTCTTTGTCGGTAATTTTGTCTGTGGTGGTCTGTAATAACTGCTTGACGTCTTTGGCCGTCAGGTCAGGATTGGCAGATAGCATCAGGCCGACAATACCCGCCACTAAAGGACAGGCGCTAGAGGTGCCGCCAAATCCGGCATAGTCGTCATCGGTATAGCCTTTGTCTCCGGTGCGATCGCTGGTCAACACCACCCGCCCCGGCAGCCGCGTACGAATCGGTGGCCCCGTATCAAACGTCCCTTCAGAGAGCGACATAGAAGGCGGCGCATTATTACTGGGAGCCGCGACAGAAATATGGCGTCCCCAGTTGCTGTAGGCCGCCTTGCGATTCAGACTGGTGCAGGCAGAGACCGTAATCACATCGGGATGGATGGCAAAGCCGCTAAGCCAAGTGGTAACGCCGCGTAGTAGATTGCGTGGCCAGCCCGATTCGGTTACTTTTCCTTCTACCGGGCGATTGGCATTGCCCGCTGAAAACAACACAACGCAGCCTTTGCCGTCTCGCCCTTCCGTCGCGGCTTTATTAATCGCGCGGCTAATGCGTCTCGACAGCGGGAAATACACAGAGGCCGGAGACCAGCTACAGGAAATGACATCCGCGCCCTGCTCAATCGCCCAGTCAAACAACTGCTCAATCGAGCGGTCGTCTAAATAACCTGTCGTTTGGATGGGCATGAGGCTACAGCCTGGCGCAATGCCAACGACACCCTGCCCATTTTCTTCGGCGAGGGCAACGCCTGCGACGGCTGTACCGTGATTTTCGTTTTGTAAGGGCGTAGGCAATGAATCACGATTTTTGAGATCTTGTGGCGCAACAATTTTGCCTGCACCTTGCAAATCTGGATGGGTGAGGTCAAAGCCATCGTCTGTGACGGCAATGGTGATTGAACGGCTGCCTCGGGTGATATCCCAGGCTTTTTCGGCGAAGACGTGAGAGTTGGCAGCGAGTGAGCGACCCCCTCGGTGATGCAGGTGCCACTGCTCGGGGTAACGAGTATCTGTAGGTCGATAGAGAGGCGCGATCGCCATGATGATGTTGGGCTCTGCCATCAGCACTTGAGGATGGCGAGTGAGGACATTAGCGAGTTTTAGAGGGTTTTGGCGAGCAGTGGGGCCCACTCGGAAGCAGTGGGTGTTGCCGCTGCCGGATAGGGCGTGCGATCGCACTAACCCTCGCTCAACGGCAATAGCCTCAATCTGACGCATCGACATCGCAGAGGCAAACTGCACCGTCAGCTCATTAGCCAAATACACATAGGTATTTGGGCTGACGGCCAGCTCATACACATGACTGGCATACAGCACATTTGAATCGCTACGCAATGCACTTAGAGCCGCCTCCAGCTGCCTTTTATTGAGCTGCCATTCCACAACGAGGTGATCGTTTGCTGCGCCTTGGGGGGTGATTTCTCGCGCGGCTTTGGGCTGCCAAGTTGCGACCAATGCATTTAGGGCCGAGGCGTCACTGAGGCAAAATGAAAGGCGGTTTGGCACCTTTGTCAGCCGCAGCTCCTCACCCGCCCGCTGCAGGATGACACCTTCTTGCCCCGGCAAAACGCCTTTATCCGTTTCTAGCTCGCTACCGGGCGCTGACTGGCTGAGCGCTGGATCGTTATTTTGGTTTTTGGATGGGGTGTCAGACGAACTCATCAAACCTAACTCTGGTATTTGCTCTGATATTTGCTCTGAATATTTACGCTAACGACGACGGGCTTTCCAGGTGCCGCCATAGCGATAGTAAGGGTTATTTGGACGCACCTCGTGCCAGCAGGTAGGGCAAATTAAAAACCACTGAGCCTCGGCGGTGTACTGAATGCGATAGCGAATTTTGACAAGTTGCTGACAGCGATCGCACGGCTTTAACTTCACACTAGCCATCGCTAGGCACCTCCTTTAAAACAACGGTAAAAGTGGCCTCTCTACAGCACCACAGACGCTATCCACTTGGGCAAGCGGCACAAAAAAAGCGACAACAGAGAACGCCATGTCCTAATCTAGGGTAAATCACTTACCAAAGCTGTTCTATAAAACGGCTGTTCTAAAAGACTATGGTTTCCCTGATGAAAGCTTTGCTGTCTGGCGTGTCACCCAAAGCGGTAGCTATAGCAGCAGCCAGTGCGATCGCGCTTCCTATGGCCCTGCCCCATACTTCCGCCGCCCAATCCATCGACCTGCCTGAGACACAGCCCCCCACAGAAGCCTCTGGCGCTGCTCGCGCTGTCGAGCAATCTAACAGCCCCATCGGGATTGCCGCCGGTCAGTCACTCATGAGCCAGGCCGAAAGCGCGATCGCCTCGCAAAACTACACCGCCGCCGCCCAAAACCTCGTCGAAGCCCGCAAAGCACTCAACGATGTTTCCACCTACTACCAAAACCTATCCGGTGTCTTTGTTGGCATTGATAGCCGCGTCACCAGCGACCTACGCGACCTGGCTCTAGAGGCCGCCCAGGTTCGTGACCAAGCCAGCTACCAGCTCGCAGTTGTCTACCGTGCCCAAAGCCGCCCCGACCTCGCGGTACCCCTACTGGTAGAAGTCGTCGGCAGTCAGCAGCCCACCCGCTCACTTGGGCAGCAGGCCTACCAGCAGCTATATGAACTGGGCTTTGTCGGCATTCCCTACGAGGCACCCGGCCAATAGCCCACCGAGCAAACTCAACCCGTGTAAGGCCAACGTGTGCGGCATAATAGGTAGATGTCTTATCAAATAGGAGGTCTACATGATTAGCCCTGACCAAGTAGAAGCCATGATTAAGTCGGGACTGCCCGACGCAGAGGTAGCCGTACAAGACCTCACAGGCGGTGGTGATCACTACCAAGTTGCTATCGTTTCTACAGCCTTTGAAGGCTTGAGCCTGGTAAAACGCCATCAGCTGGTTTACAAAGCAGTTGACTCGGCCATGTCATCAGAGGCGATTCATGCCCTCTCGCTGGAAACCAGCACCCCTAGCGAAGTTGCAGCTGCAAGCTAAGCAAATAGCGATGAATCTCCTACAATTGGGGAGCGCAGCGTAAAATCTAAAATTTAAAGTTGTTCAGGATTTCTATTTTTCAGGATAGTGATGTCTCCAGAAACTAAATCAAAAATTGACAGCCTCGTCACAGACAACAAAATCATGGTGTTTATGAAAGGCAACAAGCTGATGCCCCAGTGCGGCTTTTCAAATAACGTGGTGCAAATTCTCAACTCCCTTGGCGTCCCTTACGAAACCCTAGACGTTTTGGCAAATCCAGATGTACGACAGGGCATCAAAGAATACTCCAGCTGGCCTACCATTCCCCAGGTATATATCAACGGTGAATTCATTGGCGGCTCGGACATCATGATCAAGATGTACCAAGAAGGCAACCTCCAAGAAACCGTAGAAGTTGCATTGGCGTCCTAGACACGCGATTCAGCAAGCGCACAGAAGACAGACAGAGCAACCAAACTAAAAGGTCAAACCAAAAGCGCATGAGCAACCTCATTATGGTTACTCATGCGCTTTTGATATCTAGGCCAACTATTGAGCCAGCAATTTGAGCTAGTGATTATTTGTCAGGCTGAATCAGTATCATGCTGAATTAGTAGTAGTCGGTTTCAACCTCGGGCTGAGCCAAGATAAAATTCGATGTATCGTACAGGAACCGCAGCGCTTCTTGCTCTAATTTATTAATTAGATAAGATTCGATAGCACCGGAGTGACGAAGAGAAGTGACATAGCCCTCTAGGTAGAGCCTGAGTTCATCAGAGCGATAACCTTTATTCCAGTAGTCTACGAGGGTATCGGTAATCCGCTGGTAGAAGCGAATTACTCTGGCGTCTTGGAGCATTTGCAAGTTTGCCTCACTCAGTTACAAGCTATCTAAGATTGCAATACAAACAACAAAGGCCGTATTACGTAAAACGGAAGGGCGGGATGTTTCTTAAGTGAATGAAAACACTAATGATTGAAAAGGCGGTGAGAGCCCTAGCCCAGGCTATCAACAACAAGAACAACCTTCACTTGAATCATCCATAAACAACATTAAAACCTAATCTGCCGTCAATAGGGGGGCACCTATGCTCAGGCAGTAAATCGGCTGATATGACTGCCTCACAACCACTTTACCGACATACCACATCAGACCAGTAGATTGTAGAATAACAAGTCACAAAAGCATGGTTTGCCTAATGGTTTTAAGGCTTAACTGTTTGGGGCTATGTATCAGTTTATCAGGTTAAATAGGGCTCTGCCACGAACCTTAGGAGACTTTTTTATTTTTGTTGGAGATTTCCACTTTCAAAACAGCTATTCAATTTTAGCAATGGTCGTATTGACACCCTACGAAAGAAAACAAAAAGGGAAAAACAA
>JBCBKQ010000197.1:0-10955 GCA_038521595.1 Cyanobacteria bacterium J06627_28
ACCACAGAGCGGGCGTTTGGCCCCATCAGGCACTCGTAGTAAAAGCGGAAGTCTGGAGACAGGGCGTCTAGATTTTCGTCAAAGGTTTCGTCTGTGCAGTAGTGAGCACCGAAGGCATCACAGGTGTAGAGAATGCTGGTTTTATGGTCGAAGGTAAAGATGGTGTCGGGCCAGTGGAGGTTTGGCGCGTTAATAAATTCGAGTAGGTGGCCGTTGCCAAGGTCGAGGGTTTCGCCGCTTTTGACAATTTGGCGCTCAAAGGGGGCGTGGATCAGGTCTTCTAGGAATGCGATCGCAACTTTAGCCCCAACGACAACTGCATTGGGCGCTAGTGCCAGCACGTCTTTGATCAATCCGCTGTGGTCGGGTTCTGTGTGGCTAACCACGATGTAGTCAATTTTTGCCGGGTCGATTTCGCCCTTCAGTGCGGCAATGTACTGCTCGCGAAACTTAGCGTGGGAGGTATCGACGAGGGCAATTTTTTCGCCGCGAATGAGGAAGGAGTTATAGGTTGTGCCGTTTTGCAGGCCGAACTCGATATCGAAGCGATCGCGATCCCAATCTTGCGATCGCAGCGTCGTCGTATTCTCGGCAATGCCTTCTACCTGCATAGACAGGCGCTTTTGAACGGATTCTTTAGTTTGTACAGCAGCAACCATCATTAGCTCTCCTAACCTTGTCAGCGAGTTTAGCAACAAAAATGTTGCTTAATTCATATTGTGCCGCAAATTGCCCATCTCGGCACCCCAAAATGGTAATTAATACTTATTGGGCTCATCATAGATAGCTTTCTGCGCCTGACTGTAAAAAATTACTGACGTTTCAAAAACGCTAAATGTGTGCGACCGTAACGTTTCTCTTTGACTAAGGTCAGGCTTTCGGGCAGCTGAGTCAGTTGCCAATGCTGAGGGTCATACTCAATGGCCGCCTCACCTTCGATAGTGAGAACCGTTGCCAGCTGACTCAGTACGGGCAAATACAAGTCACCTGCATAGGGCGGATCAAAATAAATCAGATCAAAGAATTGTCCTAGGGTGCTGAGTTTTTTTGTAACATCGCCTTTGATCACCGCATGCGCTTGTTCTGCTTTCGCGACCTTTTGCCAGTTGCCTTGCACCACTCGAAGCGCCGCTGCTGACTTTTCTATCCCTACGACCTGCGCTGCTCCACGGCATAGGGCTTCTGCACCTATTGCGCCACTGCCCGCGCACAGATCTAGCCACCGCGCACCGCGCACGCGCCCCTGCCAAACGTTAAATAGTGCCTCTCGTACCTTTGATGACGTGGGCCGAGTCGATTCCCCTGGCAGCGTTTTAATTTGTCGGTTGCCGTAAATTCGGACTGCCATGTGCGATCGCCGCGTGAGTGAGTGGGTATTGCGCGCCTAGGCTATCTTTATGATGCTGTTTCTTTGTCAGGCTGTTTTGTCGTCTGATACGACGGGCGTCTCATTAGGCTGTATTTTGGCTAGGTCGTTTGTCAGATCGTCTAAAGAACTCAGATCAAAGATGCGATCGCCTAACGTTTCTAGCTGCTGATTCGATAGCTTTTCAATTTTGCTCACCAGCGAATCTGGCAATTCGTCTAACTTACGACGTAGCAACCGAAGAATCAGTTCACACTGCCCTTCCTGACGGCCTTCTATCAGCGCATCTTTGTAGACACGGGTTTGCTTTACAGAGTCAATTCCAAGCATTGCTGCAATGACCTCTCGTTCAAGATTTGGAAACTTGTACACCATTATTGTCTCAATTAATCCCAAAATTTGGGAGGGGGACAGACTCATTTCTGATTGGGTGTCTGATTGAAGATCTGATTGGGTGTCTGATTGAGTACTGGTACGGGCGATTAGGGCCTTTGCTCTAGACACTGCAGATTTTGGTTTGGTGACGATTAGCTGAAGGATGGCTTCGCCAATGGAGTCGGTGGCGACTTTTTTGAAATCTTCTAAATAGATGCGGTGGATTTGAGGGCTTTCTAGCAAAACTTGAAAAGGTGTTTGGTCTACGGGCTCGCGGCTGCGCTTTTCAAAAATGGCGGCTGCTTGCCAGTGCTGAACGTTAGGGTTGTGCCGTAAAAAGAGGAAAATCTCTGAGAAAAAGCGCCTGTAGAAGTTGGTGTCGTGCTGAAACTGTACTTCGACAACAATAACGGGGTTTTGCTCACTCTCAACTTTTGGTAATAAAATGCCGTCCAGCCGAAAGGCTGTCTGTTTTACTTCTGGTGCTTGAAACTCGTATGTCTGATTGGCTTGCTGCCCAATCAGCTTGAGAAAGATATCAGGTGCGGTTCTCAGTAGCTCGTAGAAAATGTGATCGGTCGGCATCGACTATTCCTGCTGTCATCCTGCTGTCATCCTGCTTTTATAGGTGCGAGCACCAGTCGCTCCATCCACCAGGATAAAGCTTGTGCATAGGATGCCCTGCAACCACTAGGGAAAATAAATTGACGCAGGCGGTTACGCCTGAGCCGCAATAGACAATTACGTCTGCCTCTGGGTTCACGTGAGCCCAGCGATGCTTTAGCTGCTCGGTACTTTTGAGCTGGCCATTTTCTGTGGTGACCTCTTTCCAAAATGAATTGATAGAGCCGGGGACGCTGCCTGCGACAGGATCAATAGGCTCTACTTCCCCGCGCCAGCGCTCAGGCGATCTAGCGTCTATTACCGTGACCTCTGGTAAGTCTTTTCGCTGTCTGACTTCTTCAATGTTGACTATCCAGTTTGACTGCATTTTTGGTGTAAAGTTGCCTGACTGAGCACTTGGAATGTCTTGACTCAAGGGCATGTCAGCGTCCTTCCAGGCTTGAATACCACCGTCTAAAACAGCAGCTTTTTCATGGCCAAGATATCTCAGCATCCACCACAGCCGCGCGGCAAAGGCAAAGCGTGAATCATCGTAGATGACAACTTGAGTGGGCCCCTCTGGAGACTCGGCGTGAATACCTAGCTGCGATAGCTTTTGTGAAAATGTCTTCCAGTTGGGCAGCGGGTGACGCCCACCGTGGGCCTTTACTGGGCTAGACAAATCTTGATTGAGATCTAGATAGTAAGCTCCTGGAATATGTGCCTCTTTGTAGGCTTGTCTACCCTGCTCAGGCTCGGCTAAAGAAAAGCGAGTATCGATGATGACTAAGTTTGGATCGTTGAGATGCTCACAGAGCCAAGACGTGTCTACAAGATAAGGAGAATTGTGCATTGTTAGAATCTGCGAGTGGGCTAAGTAAGTGAGCTAAGTGAGTGGGCAAAGTAAACTGCTCAGCTATGGATGTATTATCCCAAACGTTGCCTGCTGTTAACTGACTTCATGCCGGTCTCAAGATGCCGGTCTCAAGATGCCGGTCTCAAAATATCAGTCTCAAAATATCAGTCTCAAAGTGTTGGTCTAGAAATATCAATGGCCTGTGTTCCTCTCGACATGTTTTGCCGCTGCCATGGCCTTCCAATGCTTTCGCCATGGCCCTGTTGACAACAGATTAGAGGTCAACTGCTCTTGCTGTCGCCGCTCTAGAATTTGTGGGGTATGGTCACACAAAGACGGATCTCGATAAGGTACGGCTGCTCGGGTTTGGAGGTGTTCTTTAGCCTGCTGCGATAGGGGTGTTCCAATCTGTTGCTCTGGGCCAGCCGCTTGTGGATGCCAGGCAATTGTACCTGGCCACTGACGGCCACCGGCTGGAATCTCACCAATCAGCAGCCCACAGATTTTCATAGCTGCTCGAACTGCGGCTGCGCAGGAATAAGTGACTAAAACGCCGCCCTGAGTGTTTAGACGCTGGGCCACCTGCTGAAAGAATTCGACTGTCCAGAGCTGAGGGCAGTGGGGGGGAGAAAAAGGATCGAAGAAGATAACGTCTGCTAGCCAATTTTGTGCTGCTACGCGTTGAATCTGTTGGCGGGCGTCGCCAAGGAGTAGCTCGGCACAGAGCGTTTGGGTTTTGGCGATGTGGTTTGTTGCGAGTGAGTGGAGGACTTGCTGAGTGGGGGCTGAATAGTGATGGAGGAGGTTGTGTGCGATCGCACGTCTCGGTACTTCCACATCTAGCTCTAGGGCCTTCACCGCTACCTGACAATGAGCATTCATCTGTCTGATCTCATCTAGTGCCGCCGCTGTGTTGTACCCCAGCCCGTAGCAAATATCTAAAATATTGAGCTGAGGGCTCTGCGCTCGCTGAGTGATGTTTGCTGCTTTGACGTATGTCTGCTGTGCCTCGTTATACGCGCCTTTGCGACTGTGAAACCACTCTCCAAATGTCTGTGAATAAAATGTGCTTGATCCGTCTTCAGTTAAAACAGGCACCAGCTCATTTTTGTGATCAGTTGAGTGGCTATTGTTTTCAAGGGGTGTTTCAAAAGGGTTGCTCAGCGGTTTTTGCATGGTTTTTCAGTGATTTCTCTGACATATCTGTCCCACCACAAACACTGGTAGACACAGCGCACCGAAGCTAATCAGCGGTCAGATTTCATCTAAAGAATATACAAAATTAGTCAGCTTCAGTGGTAATAGCTAGATATGAATTTGCAAATCAACCATAGATATACGCACTGTTCACACATCCGGAAAACTATTTTATACAGATATTGAATCTATTTTTTCAGGTTCAAAAGCATTGAAAATGTTGAGATGACAAATATCTGGCCTGGCGATAGATAGTGGAAATACAGATGCTTTGGGGTCGCAAGTCGGTGTTTTGAGGGCTTGTTTGTGATCGCAATCATCGTAAAGCCTTGTCAATAACTTAAGTATTTTTTCTATTCTGTATCAAGTATTAAAACGAACATATTAGGTGCAAGCAGGCTACTGGTTAAAGCTTAATTTATCGCTTTTACACGGCTGCTCTGATCATTTCTTTGAAGGTGCGATCGCATCGATAAGATAACGCCTCCAAGATAGCGCCTTCAAAAATCTCTCCTTTTTTTCTGCGAAGTGCCACTGCAGAAGACTTTTACATGCCCAAAAAGCACAACTCCTGAGCTGTTTTGTCTACGCCCTCAAAGTCTGGTCGCAGGATGGCTAGCTTTGCTGTGCGAAGTAACGACAGCTGTTCTCATAAATTCAACCGCTCTCTGCTAGAGAGATATTTGTAGTGTTTTTCGATAGCTCAAACAACAATATTTTGACCTCTCCATTTCTTCAAGAAACGGTTGGTTATATAGAAGAAAATGCTTTGTTGCCAACGCTTCATGGCGCTCAACATGTCGGCGTTGGAATCACGCAGCATCTTCGAGCAGATACCAAAGAGATTGATACCAAAGAGATTGATACCAAAGAGATTGGACTTAACCATCATTTGGCTGACTCTCTTGACGTTGCTTTGAATACATTAGCTAAGAGTTTTCAAGATAGCCACCAAAGTGAAGCTGTTTTAGACGACAAGAAAACAGCTGAAACCCGTGATGCTATTACTGGCTATGGCAGCCATGACGAACTCAGTCAGCCAGCAGATATTCGAATCAACGTCGGTGGTAAAGACTATGTAGATAGTCGTGGTCATCTTTGGCGTACAGATACTTTCTCTAAAGGAGGAAGACGGCGACGGCACAGGAAGGCAGAAATAGAAGACACACAAGACGATACGCTGTATCGGAGTAAGCGCTTTGGTAAGCAGCTGAAATATCATATTCCTGTAGAAAATGGCACCTACAATGTCAACTTGCTATTTGCAGAGACGAGCTGGAGAGGAAAGGCACCACGTACCTTTGACATTGCCATAGAAGACGACATTCTAAGTAGTGCGGTAGATGTACGTGCTAGCGTTGGCTTTAAGCAGGCCTTCAATAAAGAATATGAGAGTATTGTTGTTACAGATGGAGTCTTGGATATCGGGCTCACTGGCGTCAAAAAGTTTGCCCAGCTTTCAGGTATTGAAGTGTTAGCTCTATTGCCAGCGCCCGTTGTAGAACCTCCTGTTATTGAACCTCCTGTTATTGAACCGCCTGTTATTGAGCAGGTTGAGTCTGACTCAATTGAAGATCGCAATGCTGAAAAGCCTTCTATCACAGCGTTGCTAACGGACGATGTAGCTACTGCTAGCCTGCGGATTAATGCAGGCGGCGACGACTACACAGATAGTCTTGGTCAGCTTTGGGTCGCGGATCGATTTCTTCAGCAGGGCCATACCGCACAAACCAATACTTCCATCTTAGATACCCATGAAGATGATCTGTATCAAAGCATTCGCTATGGACAAGATTTAACCTATCAGCTAGATGTTGTTAACGGCACTTATCACGTTAATATGCTGTTCACTGAAATTTCTTCTGTGGGTGACGGCGATCGCTTATTTGACATCTCTATCGAAGGGCAAACGCTCAGCTCAAATACCGACATTTATCGTGAAGTCGCCTCTCACCAGGCTTTTCGTAAAGAGTTTGAAAGTATCGTAGTGACTGATGGCGTTTTAGACATTCAGCTGACGGGCATCAACAATGTCGCACAGCTCGCTGGCTTAGAAGTTGTTGCTGCAGATCAAACACCCCAGCAACTCTCTGATTCTAGTTTTGATCTAAATACGCTCCTGCCAGAGATCTCTGACGCGCCAACAGGTGAAACGCCTATTGGTGGAGATCAGAATGGATGGGTGGCTAACCCAGTGACTGATATGGGTACCTTGCCAAGCAGCCCCCTTGCGCAGAGAGAAAATACTGTTTACTACATTAGTCCTAACGGAACGGGTGATGGTAGTAGCTGGGAGCAAGCTGCGCGCATTAACGATCTTGATGGCCTCATTGAAATGGCTTCACCAGGCGATGAAATTTGGATTGCGGGTGACTTAGGGACTTACGATCTCGCCGGACAAGTCTTGGTGATTGATAGTGGTAGCACACAGGCTGGAGACATCTATATAAAGGGCGTCGCTTCTGTGGCCGGTGGTAACGATACGCCGCTGTTGGTTGGCAGCCGTGCAGAAGACTGGGCCCCTGGAAAAGCCAATGGCGAAGACGTCTTCCGGCTGCTTGACGGTGCAAATCATCTGCACTTTAGTAACTTGGACTTTAAGAACGTCGGCAATGGCGCTTTTCGATTGGGCGGTGACCTAGAAGGCATCACCATTGAAGATGTCACGGCAACGAATGTGCGGCGGTTTGTTGAAAACTATGTCTCTGGTGAGGCTGAAACCGCCTCTGTTACGGATTTGACCATACGCGATGTAGAAGTACATGGTTTTTCTAAAGGCGCGATTCGCTTGCAGTACGATAGCAACAATGTACTAATCGAAGATGTCTTTGGCGATTCGCAGCGGCAAGATGGTGACAACTTTGCGATGGGTGTACATATTATGGGTACGGCAAATAATATTGTTCATCGACGTGTAACGATGAACAATGCAACACAAACAAGAGACGCGTCTGTCTATTGGAATGCCGATGGCTTTGTGACAGAATCTGGCACTTACGATATTACCTACGAAGATACGTCAGCTTCTGGAAATACAGACGGCGGCTATGACCTAAAGTCTAACGGCACCGTGATGATCCGTGCAAAAGCCTCAGATAACAAGCGAAACTTTCGGATTTGGGGAGAAACTCGCATGGTCGATATTGTGAGCGACGATCCTTTCTTGCGAGGGGGAAATGGTACAACGGCGCATATTCATGTGTATGGCGACCAGAGCGATTTGTTGATTGAAGGTGGCACCTTTACGGGTAGTAATGGCCTAGAGAGCATCATTTTTGATGTGGATGAGCAAGGCAAGCTAACGGTCAATAGCGCCAAGATTACAGACGACAACTACACGCTGCACGACATAGAAGAAGGCAGTGAATTTAGCCTCAATAATGTTGTTGAAGGCCGGTAAAACGAGTAGAGCCACTCACTCTTGCTTTTGCCAAGTTTGACTATCCGAGTGGTAGACCATGGAAGTTCCCACAGACTGGTAACCAAACCAAACTTGATAGGTCGACTTCGTCAAAGGGCGATAGCACGGACAGCGTTCACTCAGAGAAAATTTTCCTTGCTGCGAGAGGATTTCTAATAGTTCTTGTTCGCTAGGTGTTCTGTTGTAAACCGCCTGAAAAGTGTCTATCGTTTCGATTAATTCCTCGCTGATTCTAAATTGTTTTGAGTACAGCCAGGGAGCCGGAGCCCAGCGCAAAAAGCCTATCCAGAGTGAGGCCAATGCTACTGTGCCCAACGCACCTACAGAAAAATATCGAATCACTTTCTGTTTCATGCTTTCTGTTTCATGCTTTCTGTTTTAATTGGGAGCCGAGCTAATTGCGGTGCCTCGCGTCTATAGCCGTTCGCACTTAGCTTTATAGAACAACTGCTACGGAACAATCTCTACTACAGTGCCGTGGGTGACGAATTCGTATATTTCATTAACATCCGAATTTTTAAGAGAAATGCAGCCCCAGGTCCAGTCCGAGCGTGTCTCAATCAATCCATCTGCACCTTCTGGGACGCCGTGAATACCGATTTGGCCACCAATGGTTGTGCCGAGGCTAATTTCTCCAGATAGCTTTGAGCGTAAGTGCTTTCGCCATGATTGGGGTGTGGGATAGTCTAGCCAGATAAATTTTGACCACTCGTCATGTGGGTAGAGGTCATGAATCCGAAAAATACCTTCTGGGGTTTTTCTGTCACCTTCAAAACGCTTGTCTCCTATAGGCGCTGTGCCAAACACGGCTTCGTATGACTTTATGGGCTGTGACTCGTAGTAGAGCGTTACGCGATGCTGGCCCTTTTCGATGAGTAAGGAGACTTGGGCGTTGTCGTATTCATTTGATGTGCCGAGTAAGTCCTGTAATGAACTATCTGCATTCATAAAGTCTCCTTCTGGCAGAGGGGTATGAATGGATGAGTCAGCCTCACAGCTGGGGAGGCAAAGGACTGCGGGAAGCTGAGAGATAGGCACCATAAGCTCTAAGCGGCTGAGCAAAAAGTATCCGGTTGCAACACAACCAACCAACAGCGCACCCGTTGTCCATCGCTGTCTCAAGCGTTTTGCGGGCGAGCTGCTTTTGGGTGAGTTGCTTGGTTGCTGCTGAGGAATCATCGATGGCACGCTTTTTGCATTACTTATGGCTTTCGAATTATGGCTTTCGAAGAGTTGCTTAAGCCACTCCTAGGGGCTACAGCTCTTATCAAACGGGCAGCTCTTCTGCACAAGCGTCCTAATGCATCAGGACGCTTGCCACACCACAAGATACCCAGCTTAGAAATGTTCTCTAATTTTTTAGATGAGTGACTTGAACATCACTAACGCGTCTACATAGCCAATCTGCAAATGGTGAAAAGCGCCAGGCAAAGTGCCTACCGTTTCAAAGCCCATTTTTTGCCAGAGGTGAATAGCAGCGCTGTTGGTGGCAACGACTAAGTTGAACTGCATGGCGCGAAAACCGAGTCGCTTGGCTTCTGCTTGGGAATGCGTACACATCAGCGTCCCAATGCCTTGGCCCCGCACGGTATGACTGACGATATAACCGCAGTTGCAAACATGTGCACCCAGCGTGGGTTGATTCGGCTTGATGTAGTAGGTGCCTATTATCTTGTCTCTTTTATTAGTGGCAACATAGGTTTGGCTGGGTGCTGTAATCCAAACTGTTTGAGCCTCTGCTTCAGAAATTTCTGGTGAAAATGCATAGGTTTCACCCGCGCGAAAAACAGGCTGAATAATCTGCCAGACTGCAGCCCAGTCATCGGATTCAAAAGGACGAATCGTGACCATATAATTTCTGCTATCGAGGTTTTGTAGGGCGCTAAGCAACAATATCTTCTTCTTGTTGTTGCCAGGTTGCTTTTAGGGTGTCTAAAAACGCAAAGACAGGGGGTGTTTGTAGGGCGTCGGCTACGGTAATGACGCCAATCACACGCTGTAAAGGCGCAGGTAGCGTGCAGACAGCGACGTCTTCCGGAATAGGCTCGGCAGCGAGCTTGGCAATGATGGTTGCGCCTAGGCCTCGGCGTACCATGCTGACAACGGTGGAGTCTTCTTTGACTTCGTAGGCGGGGGTGACCGATTGTCCGTGGTTGAGCAGGTATTGATCGACATTGTAGCGGCAGCCATCTTCTGGCATTGGCAAAATCAGGGGGAGGGCAGTGAGCTGCTCCCAGGTAAGGGGCCGGTCGCCTTTGGGTGCCTTCGCTGCTGGTAGTAGGGCTACGTAGTCGTCGCGGAACAGCTCCCAGGCATCGAAGGCCTCGCCGACTGGGAGGTAGGTAAATCCAATGTCGGCTTCGCCCCGACGTAAAATTTCCTCTGCGCCGCGTACGTCGTTGCCTTCGCCAATGGAGACGCTGATACCGGGGTACTGTCGTCTAAATTCTTCGATGACAACGGGGAGCACGTGGGTGGCGACGCTACGGAAGCCAACGACGCGCACGAGCCCGGCCTGTAAGCCTTTGGCGTCTTGGGCTTTGCGGCCAATATTTTTGAGGTGGGCGAGCATGGTCTTGGCTTCGGTGGTTACCTGCTGACCCACGGGGGTAAGGACTGCTCCCTGGCGGCCTCGGCTGAGTAAGCTGACGCCTAGCTCTTCTTCTAGGGTGGCGATCGCATGACTCACCGCAGACTGTGATAAATCCAGCTGAGAGGCCGCATCGCTAAAGGTGCCTGTTTGTGCGATCGCAACCAATGCCCGCAGCTGCGAAAGCTTTATCCGATTGACATTAATCTCCGCCATACACTCTACTGATCCAAAACTTGATCTAAAAACCCACTAAAGGCAAGTACGTCCTAAGATAACGGGTTATTTCACGTTAGTAGCGTTTAACGACCACAACGTTTCAAATAATTAAATTACAATTCTTAGAATAGTCTCCTGCGTTATGGCAAAGCGCAGAATGCATTCCGCGCTTTGCTACTCACTTAGCTTTATAGAACGAGGGCTGTAGCCTTTTGTAGTGGCGTAAGCTAAGTGAGAGAAGCTATAGCTCAAACTATGTACAGGACAAAAAACGAATAACTAGCTGAAAGTCTATCTGCTGCTGAGGTTGAGCTAGGTTTAGGAAAAT
>JBCBKQ010000198.1:0-10859 GCA_038521595.1 Cyanobacteria bacterium J06627_28
GGGTAGCCTGCGCATCATGTAGATTATCTTGTCTACAGGTGCATCACTTTCGCTCATGTAGGTGCGTATTCTCTGGTAGCCCTGGTCAAAGTCCCCTGCTCGAATCATTGCTTTGGCTTTTACGCAAATTACGCCTGGGTAACAGCCAAAGCAATGATTCGAGCAGGGGACTTTGACCAGGGCTACCAGAGAATACGCACCTACATGAGCGAAAGTGATGCACCTGTAGACAAGATAATCTACATGATGCGCAGGCTACCCTACGAGGTCGAATCAGCGACCTTTTCACTACCCCTAGAATATCGCCTAGCGCTCCTAGCCGAAGCTCAAACGCTTGTGTCCCAGCTAGCAGATAACGACGAACAGTGGGAAGCACTCATAGAAATTGCCAAAGCATATGTCTCACTAGGCGAAGTGGCTTTAGCCCAGCAGATGTCTGAGGCGATCGCCGATGAGTTTGGTCAAGTAGCGCTTACGGCAGAAAACTGGACATCTTATCGCTATCACGTGCGATCGCACGACTACGCTGAGTTTCTTATTTCCATCGGAGAGCCAGCGCAGGCAATCACCCTCTCAGAGGCCATTCCAAACCCAGAGGACTACTACGATCATCTCAGCAATAAGCTCCCGGCTCACTTGGTTGCGGCAGGCCAAGAGAGCCTAGCAGAAGACTTGCGAGCGGCCCTACCCACCCACCGCAGACAGCTTTATGCTGGCATAGGCATGGTGAGAGAATACCAAGCGCTAGAGCAGTTGGACGAGGCCCTCGCACTAACCAAACAGCTGCTAGAAGAAGCGCAGTTTGTTGATCTCACCGCAGAAATCGGGTCAATGAGCATTAATGGTGGCCACGTATACCCCGAATTTCTCAGGATGGAACGCATCGATAGAGTAGGCCGCGTGATTCAGTCCTACTACAGTTTTTCTTCTATCAGCGCTGAAGTGCTTTCACAAGCGGCGGTGAGAAATATCGGCATTGAGCTGGCCGCATCCATAGAGAGCGACTGGCTCCGGAGCGAGGTCATAGAAGAAGAGCTGTATTTGGAAGATGCCATCAGCGCATTTGAGCAAGACGCTGTACTGGCCGTGCCTGATAGCCTACGGCTACGCCGAGCGATACAGTCAGTCACGCTCAATGCATTTGAGATAGCACTCAGGGATGCAGAACAGATGCGATCGCCCCACGTAAAAAGTCTGGCACTCACACATATTGCCACTCAGTATCTGGCAAATCTCCCACCGACTAGCAACTTACTCCCACCGCTATAAAACGCAGGCCTATTCCTTTTTATATAGACGCCTGTTTTTATATGTGGAAAAGCGTGGACGTGTAAAAAAAAAGAAGTTGAAAGAATAGTCCTTCAACTTCTCATTAGCGATGCTTTTTTAGCAGGGTTGGTCTACGCGACATATCAGACAGTGGCAGGATGCTTAGGATTTGGCCCATAGCTATTACGACCAAACGTACTGTCTTGAACACAGAAAATAAGAATAACAACCCAGCCAAAGGGAACTATATTCAACAGCTGCCACCAACCGCTGTGGTCAGTATCGTGTAGACGACGGGCAGTCACAGCCCAGGTAGGAATTACGGTACCAAAAAGAAACAGAGCTGGGAGCACTCCCAATAATTCTAAGCCTGTAATGCCAACTAGGACAACAGAAACGATGAAAATGCCAATAAATGCGAGTATCCAGAACAAAGTATAGTACCAATACTCAGACCTAGAAGCTCTTCCTTCAAAGTCTGCATACTTCTGAGTAAGGCATTTAACAAACCAATCCATAATATCTCTTTCCCTTAGTTCAACTATTTTTTACCCCTACGCAAAACCAATTTCTTGGCAGCACGCAGTAAATACCCATACGAATAAATGAGCAAAATTCCCAGCAGTCAAGCAAGCTTGATGGGTGCCGAGTTGAACATACCCAGTTTGCAGAGAGGATAAAACAGTCGTTACAAAGCCTTAGGGATACAGCGAGAGATACTGCGACAAGATTGCGAGTTAACGCTGAGAAAAGGGCAAGGAAAACGCACCGTCTGCATTATGTGGAAAGGGCCACACCTTTAACACCGCGCTGACGGGGAGAGGCGCATACAGGTGAGGAAAGATGCCGTACCCAGGGACATCCTCGTAGCAAAGAGGTTCAGTTAGGCGATCGCACGACACCTCCAACAAAACCAATCCATCTTGCCCCTTATAAAATCGATTCGCTGTCGCCACCACCTGTTCTACTGTAGAAAAATGAATAAATTCCTCATTTTCTAAAGACGCCGGACGATACTTACCTACCGCCTTTGCCGCCTCCCAAGTAGAGGCTTCCACAATATGAAAAACAATCATTTTGCTACCCTATGCGCACTTAAAACTATAGCCTCTTGAACAAGTGATAAAAGCATCCTAAGAAAATCTCTCTACTAGCGCAGAACGCACCAGCGCCTTGCTATCGCCCTTCAGCGCCCATAACGTCGTCTCCCACGAAAAGAAAGAAACACCACCATAGCCAGCTGCCTGCACCAGACGAATTTCATCACTTAGTCGTTCAATAGACTTTGCCGCCGTTACTGGCCCAGTGTACAAACCAATCGCCGTAGGCACTTGCTCACGCACATCATAAAAGCCACTGTTATATAAATCATTTTCCAGTACGGCCAAATCATTCCGATAGACCTGTACAACAACTTCATCCACCAGGTCTAAATCCACCCAGCGCCGCCAGTCTTGCAAGTATTTAGAATAGGCAAATGCGGGCGGATTTGGCGATACCGAAACAACAGCTTTTGGATTCACTGCTTTCACCGCCTGAGAGATTTTGGCCATCAGCTGGGTAATGTGATCGGCTCGCCAAGCCACCCACTCCGGGTTGGTCTCATCTGTGGGCGGTTCCAAACCGTCATGGTCAGCCTTGTATAGCTCCACCGTATACGGATCGTAACCGAAGGCTACGGGCAACCCAAAATGATCGTCTAGCTGAATACCCTCTACTGGGTAACGCTCGACCACTTCTACAATTAAATCCGTGAGAAAATCCTGTACCTCTGGATGTGCAGGGTTGAGCCAGGCTAGGTTACCACCGACAAACTCTAGCTGAAAGTTTTTCAGCCACTGTGGAAAAGCAGAATTTGCCTGCATTGGCGCTGCTACGGTTTCGCCACTTGCTGTTGTTGTTAGCCAGTCTGGATGGGATTGTGCGATCGCACTCGTCTCCGGAATCATCAGCCCATACTCAAACCAAGGCAAAATCCGCATATTCTGCCGATGTGCCTGTTTTACCAGTCCGGCCAGCACATCATCCCCCGGCCAGACCGGCAAATCCGTCAAAATCTCCTTACTCGCACCGCCCGCAGCCTTGGCCACCGCGCTACTGTGCAGCGTATAGCCCCGATTCCAAACGCACGGATACAGCGTATTAAGCTGATGAGCCGCCATGTTGGCCACCACCTCATCGGCCCGTTGCGTGTAATACGACAGCGACGCCCCTAAGTTCGTCATCCACACGCCGCGAATCTGATCTGACGCCGCCAATGACACCACAGGCGCTTGCCATAGGGCAAACACCAGCCAAATCGTCCCCAAAAAGAGTAAACCTCTCTCCCAAAAACGCCTGCGCTTAAACTTAAAGACTCTCGCCATCTCTATCCAACAATCCAAAAGAACGCTAACAGTAGCTTCAAGCCGTTCTCTCTGAATTACAGAATGCCAATTTCAAATACACTCTCAAAACGACATTCACAAAGCTATGGCCGCAACGGCTCAGCAAAAAAGCCTAAATGATTTGCCACGGGCCGCTCTCTCCCCGGTATTTTGGTATGCACTACCGCGTTCAAAATCTGCGGTTCACCCATCTCGTCTTCTATTACCAGCGTTGTCGAACCGCCCCCATCGAGCTGCACCAGGTCAGTCGCCCCTTCCGCTTTTAGCCGTAGCGCCGCTTCTTCTAGCGTGGTGCCTTCGCTGTACAGAGGCTGTTTGCCATCGCTGAGCAGCAGCCATAGTCTCGTCCCATCTGCATTCAAACCAGCAATATTCAACGCATAGGGCTTTGGTGACTCAAACTGCGTCTCTAAAAATTCTCGGCCCTCGGGCAAGGGCTCAGGCGAGATCCAAAACGACTGTCCGGCCACGGCTTGCATCGTGCCATCAGGGCAAAAGTCTTCAAATACAATCTCCGCCCGTCCCGGTAAAAAGCACAGCGTAGAATATCGAGGATGCTCGTACGACACCATCTCGCCATCGGACATGGCAATGCCCACCAGGCTCACCGTATCGCCTTCATGAGGACCATAGTTCCAGGGTGACTTTTCCTCAAAAGGATAAAAGAAATTAGCATTGACCGCCAGCTGTAAATTGTGGGCTTGCAAAAAGCTAGAAGTCTTCTGCGCCTGGGTCTCTCGGACGGCATTTTTATCAGCTGTTGTATTTATAGCGGCATTGCCCTGCTGTTGACCAATACCGGGGGTGCTAAAAGGTTTCAGCCCCGTAGCCGTCAAATCAATCTCTAATAAATGCAATACCTGCGATCGCGGACTGCGCTCGATTATTCGCTGATAGGTAATGCCCTCAAATAATGGCTGCACTGCCACCGGCTTTGACACCGAACGCTCAGAAAGTCGAACCCCGTAGAGCGCCAGCGGTGCCAATAGTCCCATCCAAATCAGGCATTCTCGGAAGCATTCTCGGAGACATTCTCTCGGGCGTAGAGGCCAAACACTCATCACAGCGGTATTGTATAAACTGCCTTCTTTTTACACTATCTTTTTACACTCCTGCGTCGTCCCATGGCCTTTTCGCGGACAAAATGGCATTTATTAGGGCATCTGCTCGGCCTTAGCGCCATTGCACTGCTCACAGCCCACGCCTTGAGCACTCTCTTCTTTGCGGTAATTGGGCTAGCCCCTAGCAGTCCTAACTGGCCATTAGCCATACTGTTCGCCAGCTTTTTGAGCCTCTCTGGTGCGGCAGGCGGCCTTAAAAACGTCAAATCCATTCACCGCATTTCTCAGCCGATTACGATTCTGGGTAGCTTTTCGGCAGGCGCAATTTTGGGACTGTTTACCCTGGGTCAGCTGAGCGACCAAGATACGACTTGGGCAGCCGTTGGACTTGTAGTTGGAGGGATTGGGTTTGGCGCGATCGCAAAATGGGCGCATAGTCGGCAGGAGACCATGGGCAAATTATTTTGGAAACGTGCGATCGCGCTCATACAAGGCCTCTGCGCCTACACCCTAGCCTGCGGATTCGGCATCTGGACATGGGCCGCACTGACTGCCAGCCGTCCACTATTGGCCATTCTCACGGGACTTATCGCTCTCCTCTATCTATGGTTTACACGACGCGCAATCACCGTCCTACAGCGCTCAAGGCTCAACAGCCGGATCACATAAAACACATTGACCTTTTTAGCTGGCACCATTCAAAACAACATCCACCAGCAAAGGTTTATGGTCAGAACCAAGATCCCCTTCAACGGATATACGCTGAGTGCTCAGACCATCACTCGTCAGACAGTGATCGATAGGAATCTGAAATAGTGGCGTCAAAATATTAGGGATCTTATGGTGGCGAGCAGGCCAAGTCGGCAGTATGCCAAACCCCTCCCTAGTATTAGCTAGCTTTGCCTTATTCACAAAGTGACGATAGTAAGGAGACCACATGGTTATGTTCAAATCTCCAACCACAATTTTTTCAGTATTCACAGTTGATAGAAACTGTTGAATGCCATCCAACTGGCGGTTTCGAGTGTGAAAAATGTCAGCTCTAATCGGCGGCGGCGGATGAGTCGCTACTAGCGTTATAGGAGACCCTTGAAAGGTGGTTTGCGCAACGACGCTCACATAGTCTTCTGTGCCGAAGTAGTCAGTCCGCACATTTTCTAATGGCTGCTTGCTGTATAGCAACAACCCAAAGTTATCAGGGCTGGTTTTTCCGTAGGCGTAGGGCAACAGATCTTTTAGCGTCTCTAACTGTTGTTGCCAGACGTCATCGACTTCTATAAAAGCGACCATATCAGGCTGATGCGATCGCACATACGACAGAACCTTTTCATACTGATCATTTTTCGTATTGACATTAGCACTCAATATCCGCAAATGCGCTGGCTGCTCAAAAGTAGGAAAAACATCAAAAGCAGACGCAGAGTACCAGCCCAGCACAGGCAATGCGAACAATACGACCAGAAACAGCCCAATATACGTTTGCCACCGACAGCGCAGCAAAATCACCACCGCGCACAATGCCACAGCAATTATCAAATACTGCACCTGAAAATGCGAAAACAGCTCCAGATAAATCTTCCATCCATAGCGCATCATCAAAAATGAAAAAGCACCCAGCAAGCCCATGGCTGCTATCAACAACCACGAAAAAACGCTACTAAATACCGGCTTTTTTCTCATAACTGAAGATATCTCAAGCATCGCGCATCATCAAAGCGCATAAGCCTTACGACAGCGCTTTCTGGGTTCTTCAACAAGCGCTAAACAGACTATTTCTGACAGACTGCTTCTATTTTGTAGCCGTTTGGGTCGCGAACATAGGCGGCGTAATAGTTCGGATGATAGTGGGCGCGGATACCCGGTGCGCCTTCGTCTTTACCACCCTGAGCTAAGGCCGCAGCATAGAAAGCATCTACAGTGGCTCTGTCTACGGCGCGAAAGGCAAGGTGGAATCGGGGTGGGCTGGGTATTTCGACTAAGTTTGCCTGCTCAGCATCTTTGGAATATAGCCAAAATGACACCTGATCTTCACCGACGTAGGCGGCAATGCCGCGATCGCTCATGGCAAACATCCGGCTGATACCCAACGGCTTTAGTGCCGCATCATAAAAGCTCAGGCTCTGGGCCAAATCAACCACACCCACCGAAAGATGATCAAACATGACTTATTTTTGTGCAAACCATTAGAGAGTTACTGCAACATTGTCACGTATTTCGTAGCGTCTGTACCTGAAAACTCACTGAAGGCAACACCTACGCCAGCCCTACCAGCTTTTCGCTCAGCGTCCATAGCTTACCGGCCTTGTTCGCATCGGCAGCCTCATTCGAAACCTCCTGACAAAAAGCCTCGCGGTTCTTATCTTGCCGGTTACCCCAGCTCCAATACACAC
Source organism: Cyanobacteria bacterium J06627_28 (assembly GCA_038521595.1). Taxonomy (GTDB): domain Bacteria; phylum Cyanobacteriota; class Cyanobacteriia; order Phormidesmidales; family Phormidesmidaceae; genus Phormidesmis. Next base: position 7,108 of record JBCBKQ010000198.1, read on the forward strand.
CAGACTTATTAAATCCCTCATCAGCGACCACCTGGGCCACCCGCTCACCCGACTCTTCTTCAGAGACATAGCCGCCCGTAATATTCTTTTGAAAAAACGGAAAGATCACCTGAAACAGCTTAGGCGCATCTCGAAACAAATTTGACTCTGCCACACAGCCCGGATAGAGCGCATTAAAGACAATGCCTGTCTCATCGTGATAGCGGCGATGCATTTCTAACATCGTCAACATATTGCACAGCTTGCTATCCTTATAGGCCTTTCCAGGCTTAAACTTCTTCCCATCAATCATGGCAATCGGAGTCTTAAAGCCTAGCTCCATCCCTTTCAAATCACCCAAATCTGGCGGAGCAGGGATCGGAATTTTACCCCCCAGCTCCTTTGGATTGGCCGTAACCGTCCCTAACGTCACCAATCGAGGCTCCGGGTGAGACGCCTTTTTCATATCTTCTAGCAACAAATTACACAGTAAAAAGTGCCCCAAGTGATTCGTTGCCACACTAATTTCATAGCCGTCTTCACTGCGCTCAGGAGACTTTAAACTTGGCTTATAAATGGCCGCATTTACCACCAGCGCATCGAGAGACTTATTCGTCGCCCGAAAGTCACTCACAAACCGCTTCACGCTCTCTAAAGAAGATAAATCCAGCTTGATAATGCTGTAGCTTTCAGGCCTCATGCCCACTTCTTTTGCGACGCGCTCTGCCTTTGGCAAATTGCGGCAGGCCATAATCACGTGCCAGCCTCTTTGCGCCAGTGCCTTAGCAGCGTACAGACCAACACCTGAGGAGGCACCAGTGACAATAACGTTGGAGGTGGTTGACTGTTCCATGGGGCTAGCAAGCGAGGATAGACTTTAAACTGCAGTGAGAGAAATATGCGAGACAGGCCAAATGAACACACCCAAAGCACAAACAAAGACACAAACATGGGCGCAAAACATGACTAAATCTCACTGATCCATGCTGCCATATCGTTGAACTAATAAAACCAATCATTACCTTTTGCAAAGTTCAGCAAAGTTACTGCAATACACAAAAACCCAATTGAAAGAAGAATGAGTCTTGCCATAGTAAGGCTTCAAGATTGATTCCGTTGCTTTGAGCCAGCAGCGACAGACATCAACAAATACTCAATAATCGCTCAGCTCTGACTGATTTGATGTTGAAGTGTTAAGCCAGTTCTACCCAAGCGATAAAATAGTAAAGCTACCACTTGCAAAAGCATTCTGTGCACGAGTGGCTATTTATTATCCATACAGGTCTGTTACCTGTTTGTTGTTATCGCATCATCGCCGCAAAGAACACTATCTCCAGCAAACGCCTTCGATATTGACCTTTCGCCCGGCATATACCCCATGCAGCAAGACCAACAATATCTCATCGATATTCTCCAAGCAGCGCAACGCATACAGGAGTACATCGCAGACACGTCGCTGCCACTTTTCTATGCAGATATCACCCTGCAAGACAAAGTCATGGGCCGTCTGCTAAACATCGATAAAACCAGCCAGCGCATTTCTGCGGCCACCTGCGAAGAAATCAGCGATATCGAGTGGCATCGCATAAACACCTTGAAATCGCGGCTTTTACAAGAATCTTCTGCCCCAGAGCAGCTTTGGAACATTGTTCAAACAGAAATTCCAACCCTAGTGAAAAAACTCACGGTGCGAATGCTTTCCGAAGAGCGAAGCAATTCGCTTGGCAGCGATACCTTTGCGGTACAAGGCTGATTTCAGCCAAAAGACACCTCAAGAGAGCCTTCTATTTGGCTCCCTTGAGGCAGGCACGTAGCAACAGCGATAAGACTTGCCAAACAAAGAACCCCCAACACTCCTTGGAAGTGTCGGGGGTTTTTCTGATTATTCAGTTATGAAACAGATAACTCAAGCTTAACGACGGGGCTCACGAGGCTTGGCCTTGTTTACACGCAAATCGCGGCCCATCCACTCTGCACCATCTAGTGCATCAATGGCAGCCTGCTCTTCAGCATCTGTCTCCAAATCAACGAAAGCAAAGCCGCGTACACGGCCAGTTTCACGGTCTGTTGGCAACGTTACACGCTTAACAGTTCCATACTCAGCGAAAACGCCGTTTAGGTCCTCTTGCGTAACGTCATAGGAAAGGTTTCCTACATAAACGCCCATGGTCTTAGTCTCCAAAAAAATTAAACAAAAACAAACAACGAAAAAGTCACGAAGGGCTGCAATTACTTGCTATCACCGCACAAACCGGCAAACCGGCAAAGCTAGTATCGTTATGAAAGCTTCTGTGCGAGTGTAGAAAAGCACAGTAGTCGAAATTGAAAACCACAAAAGACCCTGGGCTCCTGTGAGTCCAAGGTCTGTATGGTTCAAAAACTACTCAGCCATTCGCTGTACATCAAGCTTGATCACCAAAAGTCTTAGCGACGAGGCTCACGAGGCTTGGCTTTGTTGACCCGTAGGTCACGGCCCATCCACTCAGCGCCATCGAGCGCATCGATTGCTGCTTGCTCTTCGTCATCAGAGCCGAGGTCAACGAAAGCAAAGCCGCGTACACGGCCAGTTTCACGATCTGTTGGTAGGGTTACGCGCTTGACGGTGCCGTACTCAGCAAAGACGCCGTTTAAATCAGCATCTGTCACGTCATAGGAAAGGTTTCCTACATAAACGCCCATACAAGTAGTCTCCAGAAATTAAACAGGATATTGAGAATGATAAGTCGGTCGGAAGCCTGTGAAATTAAGGGAAACCCTTTAAACAGAAAAGCAAACCTGTAGCCGATATCGATTTCTTCATCTCCATCTTATAGCGAATTAGAGTTTAGAACACAGCGCAGTGAAAAAAACCGTCACAATTTAGTAACGAAAGCTAACGCAAGGCCATGATGGCAACGCCAGCAACCATAATACCAGCGCCTAGTAGACGCGCTGAGAGGCCTTTTTCTCCGAAGAAAAAATGACCAAATAAGACAGAGAGCAGCGCGCTCATGCGCTTGACGGCAATGACTTGGGCCACCGGAGCTAGCGGCAGCGCCAACATCTGAAAGGTAATGCCCACCGCGTTAAAGCCGCCTGTAATCGTGAGTAATTTCCACTGGGACAGCAATGGCAAAAATCCTTTGCTACCGGGCCGCAAAAAGACAAAGGGCACCATACCAGCAGCAATGACAAAAAAGAGGGCGATCGCCCATAGCAAAGGAGAAGAGTTCACCACGCCAATCTTGTCAAAATTGGACGTAATGCTCCAAATAAAGGCAACACACAGCATCAGACGACTTCCCGGATTTTGGGCCATTGACAGCAACGGTGCGATCGCATTTCGCATTGACCCAGCAGATGAAGGCACGGACTCCGCCGTCAAATTCAACACATAAGAACCCACAACCAACAACAAAACGCCCACTGCATCCGCAATCGTCGGCCACTCTGCCACCAAAAGCGGAGAGGTGACTAAAAGAAACAACGGTGTCAGCGTCACTAACGGCACCGTCAGCGACAGATCGGCCAGCTTTAGCGCTCGCACATACAGCGTAAACGCCAAAATGTTCAAACTTCCCCCCACCAGCAGCGCCAGCCAAAACCCGGGCTGAATGTCAGGAATGCCCACTATCCAAAGCACAGGCAGCATTAAAACCACACCCACCGCCATAAAGCTAAACAGCACCGAGTATTCGTCTAGCGTTTTTAGGCTTTGCTTGCCTGTTGCATCTTTACAAGCCTCACAAACAGCAGTCAACGAGGCAAAAAAGAGCCACATATTACAAAGCACC
>JBCBKQ010000199.1:0-10858 GCA_038521595.1 Cyanobacteria bacterium J06627_28
GCAAATCCGGCAACGACATCCTCAGCGGCGACGATGGCGATGACTTCATCTGGGGCGACGACGGCGACGACATCATCATGGGCGTCACCGGCAACGATACCCTCGTCGGCGACAACGGCTCCAACGGCAGCGGCAGCGACCTGTTCGTCTTCGGCAACGGCGATGGCACCGACACCATTCTCGACTTTGAGGTCGGCATCGACCGTATCGTCCTAGTGGACGGTGAGCTGATGTTTGAAGATTTGACGCTGACTCAGGACGGAGCGAATACCTTGCTGGGTGTCGCTGAAAGTGGCGAAGTCCTGGCCGTCTTGAACAATGTTCAAGCATCGGCGCTGGATTCGACTAGCTTCGAGATTGTGCCTGATGTCTCAAATCCAGAGGAGGCGCTGGCACTGCTCTAGAGAAACGTAGAGCCGCCCTGCCTTAGATGATTGCAGGGTGGTTCTGTCGCTATTTAATTGTTTCCAATTTTCTTGCTTCTCCCACTCAAAAACAATGACACAAGTTAGTCTCTCTGCCTCTACAAACTTTACCGACGATCCGAATCGTTTGATAGAAGATGAAGGAACAATTGCGGCACTTGGTTTGAATTTGGACGAAGCGCCGCCAGCTTCTGGGACGACGGTTAGTGTGGTTAGTCCTAATCTGTCGGAATTTGATGGTTCTCAGATTCAGGTAGAGGGAGGTGAGTTGACGCTGAACGAAGCGGTTGAAACTCAGTTAGAGGAAGTTTTAGCAAGTAAGCTAACGACGGTGCCGGGAGCGGCGATCGCCACCACTTCTCCTTTTGGCAGCTGGTCTGGTGCTGTGGGGTTGGCCAATCTTGAAACAGAAACGCCGGTTCAGGTAGGCGATCGCTTTGAAATTGGCAGCATTACAAAAACCTTTACCGCCACCGCTTTGCTCAAACTGGTAGACGCTGGCAGTCTCTCGCTTGACGATACCTTGACCGATTGGCTCCCAGAAACGGTGCCTGCAAACGTCGCAAACGCCAGCGAAATCACTCTGCGGCAGTTGCTCAACCACACTAGCGGCGTACCCGAATATGATTTCATCTTATTAGACCAGGGAATGAGCAATCCCCTGGTCTTTTTGCGAGACTGGCAGCCTAGTGAGATTGTTGAACTGATTGGTGATTCAGCTCCATTTTTCGCACCGGGAGACGGCTGGCAATATTCAAATACGAACTATATTTTGGCTGGGATGGTCATTGAAGCGGCGACTGGTAATGACCTAGCCACAGAAATTCAAGACCAGATTATTGCCCCATTAGGATTAGACAATACCTTTTTCTCTACAACAAAAGATACCATTCCAGGCGGCTACATTAGCGGCTATCTCGACTTTGACGCAGATGGCAGCTTAGATGACGTTTCTATTGCCAATTTGTCTTGGTCTTGGGCAGCAGGGGCAATGGTTTCAACCCCTGAAGATTTGACTCAGTATGCTCAGGCACTATACGCGGGTGATCTGCTTTCTGACGCTGCCCGAGCTGAAATGTTGACGCTGCTAGATACCGGGCGCGGCTATGAGTATGGGCTGGGCCTCATGAGCTTTGACACGCCCGAGTTGGGGAGAGTGTTGGGACATCGGGGCGGCAGCTTAGGCTTCAATGCCAACATGTGGTACGTCCCAGAAACAGACTTTACCTATGTTGAACTGTTGAATGGGCGGACAGAGGAGCGTTTAGCTAGCGACACCATTCCTGCTTTTACAGACGGTCCAATCGCCCAGATTGGTCGCCTTCCCGACCAGTTTGACGTGGCGTTGACCGAGCAATCGGCTCAGCTTCTGTTGCCGGTTGCCGATGACGGCATTCCAGAAGGCGAAGAAACCGTCACCTTTTCTGTTCAACCCGGTGCAGACTACAGCGTCAACCCTGACGCTCAGACCCGTTCTTTAACCATTCTCGACTCAAAGGAAAATACGTCTATGTTGCCAGATCGCGTTGTTCTTTCGCTGGAAGAAGCTCTAGATAACAATTTACCGCCAGAAGTGCCCGGTGCGGCGGTGGCTATTCTCACGCCAGAAGGCGAGTGGTTTGGTGCCAGCGGCGTTTCAGATGTGGAGAACAACGTCGCCCTGCAGCCAGATGATCGCTTTGAAGCGGGCAGCATTACGAAAACTTTTGTGGCAACAACCCTTTTGCAGCTGGTTGAGGAAGGCCAGCTGACCTTAGAAGATACGCTGACTCAGTGGTTGCCTGCTGAAATCACTGATTTGGTGCCTAACGCGAGTGAAATTACGATTGAGCAGATTCTCAACCACACTAGCGGCATCGCTGACTATCTGGATATTCTCGCGGATCAAGCGCTGAGTAATCCCACGCTATTTTTACAAGAGTGGACATCTGAGCAGCTAGTCGGCTTTATCGATGGCGTGGAGCCTTTCTTTAGCACGCCAGGAATAGATTGGCAATATTCTAATACGAATTATATTCTGGCCGGGGAGGTGATTGAGGCAGTCACAGGCAATAGTTATGGTCAGGAGATACGCGATCGCATTATCGACCCCCTCGGCTTAGAAAATACTTTCGTCTTTGGCGAAGAAGAGATTCCGGGCGGCTACATCAACAGCTATTGGGACTTCAACAACGATGGCACACTCGACAACCTCAATGTTGTCAATCTCTCTTGGACAGGGTCAGCCGGGTCGATTATCTCCAATACTGAAGACCTTGCCGATTTCTTTGACGGTCTGCTGGTAGAGGGCGCACTGCTAGAGGCAGAAACCCTTGAAGAAATGCTCGATACCATTCCCGTCGAGTCTCCTAATTACGATACATACGGTCTGGGCATTGGCACGCTAGAATCCCGCAATCGCTTTTGGTACGTCCATCGTGGTCAGACCCTCAGCTTTCGTTCCAACCTGTGGTACTCCCCGCTAGAAGATATTTCATATGTTGAGCTGCTCAACGGACGCTCTGACACTAACTTGGTGAGCGACCTGCTACCGACCTATCGCCGGGAAATTGACCCACCACCCCCGACAGACGTTGACCCAACACTGCCGAACGATGAGGGTGAGTTTCAAATCACGTCGGGGGCAACGAGTTTGTTCCTCGATTTCTCATTGCTTGAAACGGCAGGACTGACGATTCAAGATTCGATGCCCACGGCTGACCCGTTTTCGAGTCAGTTTCAGCTGGGGTTTGCTATTGAAGATGGCTTTACCTTTGAGTCTGTGCCCTTTACGCCGGATGGTGGTGTGATTAGCCACACAGGAGATATCTCTTTCTTAGTGGATGAAGACGTCGATTTGACGGTTGGTGATTTTGAAATCGGCTTTGATGCTGAGCGAGTCAGCGAGACCAATAGTGGCTTTTTTGTTGCTGATACGCTGGACGATAGCCTCAATCTCGATATTCTCTTTGATATCAGCAATCCGGGCCGTTTGTTGGTGCAGGGCGATGAGTTGGTCATTGCCGATGCTGATTTGCTGCTAGCGCCTGAGCTGGCTAGCGCCCTGAGTTTGGATGGCCTCGAAGGGACGGATGTAGGCGATACTCGCATTGATGCGGACATTGTGCCGCTGCTGGGTCCGCCACCGCCGGAAGGGATTTTGGGGACTGAGGCTAATGACGCTTTGGTAGGGACTGACGGGCCTGACAGGATTGAGGCGCTGGGTGGTAACGATGTTGTTGCAGGAGAACTGGGTGATGATGTTCTCCTCGGTGGCGACGGGGATGATTTGCTACGGGGCGATCTCAATTCTCGTGCAACTCAAGATGGCGAACCCGGCGGCAACGACATCATCTTTGGTGGCGAAGGCAATGACCGCATCGGCGGCAAATCCGGCAACGATATCCTCAGCGGCGACGCAGGCGACGACTTCATCTGGGGTGATGATGGCGACGACATCATCATGGGTGTTACGGGCGATGATGTTCTCGTAGGCGACAACTTCTCTGGCGGCAGTGGCAGCGACCTATTTGTGTTTGGCAATGACGATGGGACGGATACCGTTCTTGATTTTGAGGTGGGGCGCGATCGCATTGGCCTCGTCGAAGGCGAACTGTTGTTTGCCGACATCACGCTGACGCAGGACGGCAGCAATACCTTTCTTGGTGTCGCCAGCACAGGTGAAACCCTCGCAATCTTAAACAATGTTCAAGCCTCAGCGCTGAGCGAAAGCAGCTTTGAGATTGTTGCCGATGTCTCAAATGTAGAGGAAGCGCTAGCGCTTGTTTAGACAGCTATCAACTGATAAGCGATAATCAGTAAAAGTAAAGTAAGAATCCGGAATCCATCTACCGCGAAGAGAATAGCGACAGATGGATTCTTTCTTCATAAATAGGCCATATCAAGAGACCGTACCAGGCGCTAAGCCTCTTCCCACAGGTTACGAATTTTCCCCGGCATACAACCCGCTATCTCTTTTACCTTCTCTGATGACAGCTCATCTTTTGTTGCACTAAACACCGCCGAAACTACTGTCTCAGGGGCCGTTCGCTCTGCGCTCGGGTCAGTTGTCTGTGGTAATCCACCTTCTCTTTCTATGCGAAAAAGAAACGTATCAGCGTCAAACTTCAGCGGCGGACGAACTTGGCTTAGAAAGCGCACAATAGGGTTAGAGTCTTTCCAAAGATCTGCAACATCCTCCTTTGCTGCGAGACTCTCAGCCGTGCTGGCTTGCGTGTCTAGCTTGCCTTCTACCTCTTTTATGGCCTCTGTCGTCATCAGGTCTCGCATCGTACGGAAAACAATTTCTGTGATATCGCGGGCTTCCAGCAGACTAGATATATTTCCCTTTTGCATAACCTTTTGCAAAAAATCCTTATCTTTGTCTGCGACTTTATTATTCGAACCAGAATCTGTCGCATTAGCTGAACGTTCACTCGTTTTCATATTTTGGTGCAGTCGAAATTACATACAAGTCTGAGAATAAAGAAAATAGTCTGCATGTTGCTCACCTGTTGGAGAGAAAGCGTATCTTATTTGCCTTAGTCTTTCGAGATATATGACTATAGTTCTCATTAATGCCGAAAGCGCTGCATCATCTATTAGGAATTGATTTCATTAATTCTTGGCTGGTTCCCTTCTCCATTCGGAAAAGCGCGCTTTACTTTTCAATCTTTTCATCGGTAGAGACCTCCTTTCTTCTGGCAAAGAGAGAACGCAGCATTGCTTGATCTGCTGGGCTCACTTCGCCTACCATCCAGAGGCCAAAGACAACTGCAATGCCTAGCGCTGGCAGCTTGAGAAATATCCAAAAATCAGAGGTTGCCCAGGTGCTGGAAATGATGACAGCGACTCCACTCACCAAACTACATCGAATGAGTGTCAAGGCAGGCGGCAGCACATTCCATCTAATACAAACCGCTATGATGCCTGCGATCGCACCCAGCACAGCAACGCTCAGCGTCGTCACCGCAGCTCCCATTGCCCCCAGCTTGGGAATCAACAGCCAGTGCCCAGCTATTGACAATAGCGGCAATGGCACAGAAAGCATCGCCGTCCACCTGGGCCGATCCGAAGCGACCAGAATGGCGCTGGTGACTGCAATCATAACGGTGCTAATAGTCGCGAGCAGCAACAGACAGAATAGCGGTGCCGCCGCTGCAAAGGGCTGACCAAACAAAACAGGAACCAGATCATTCGCGCCGCCGACTAACAGCGCTGCAAATGGCAAGTGTAACAGGACTAAACGCATGGCTGAGCGGCTTAGTGACTTGAGTTGGTCAAGCTGACCTTCGCTGAGAAGGCGACTGATATTAGAGATGAGAATAGGTGCTAGCGCTGGACTCATGACACCACCAAAGAGCGCGAGATTTTGCGCGATCGCATAGATCCCCGCCTCTTCAGTCGTTCCACCCAGCGCTTTTAGCGCAATCAAGTCTAGCTTTGCATAGAGTCGAATAGAAAGCGCTGCAAAAAAAAGAGGCACCGCATAGCCCGCTAGCGCTGTTATCGGAAAGTGAGACTCTCGCCATAGAGAGGGCTGAGTGTAAAAACGGCATATGAGAATATCAGCCAGCATCGCTGCTAAGCTGCCCAGAATCGCGCAAGGAATAGAGAATACAGCGCTGACCAATACAACAATAAAGAACAGTCTCAATGTCCACCGGACGGCTGTTGCGATCGCCCTTGCACCAAACTTTCCCTCTCCTGCCAAAATGTTTTGGTGAGCCTGAGCGACATTGACCAACGGAATCTCAAGGGCAAATAGGCGTAGCAGCGAACTCAGCGCAGGCTCATTAAGAAGCCTTGCTATCTCTGGAGCGGCGAGCACGACAATCAAAGCAGCCAGTAGACCACAGCCCAGCTGAGCGCGTAAAACGGTCGTTGCCACTTCGTCTCGACGCGGTGCCTCACTGATAAACTTGATAGTTGTTCGAGAAAAAACAGAATTTAAGCCCCACTCAATCCAAGTGACGACGGTCGCACTGAGTGCAAATAGGCCGTAGCCATCTGTCCCTAGCTGCCGGGTGAGAAACGTCAGCGTGAGAAAGCCTGTGGGTAAAATCAGCGCTTCAGCGAGCGTAATCCAAACAGTGCTCCTGAGCAAGCGGGATTGAAGGGGCATTAACACCTCTTGATGACAGATTGTTGAATACGCTTAAACCATGTTTGTTTGTCGGGCTGCTCAGTCTGAAAATGACCCGTTTTACGATTCACCTTCAGCCATAGCCCAGCACCTAAACCAGAAATAAAAGCCATCAGCCTTTCACGTTTGCGCATGTTAGGACCCAAGCTATCAGCCACGCGAGATCTGCCAAACGCCCAGCGCCATCCCAACAGCCCCAGAATAAAAACCGTGCTAATTGGGTGAAGCTTCAAATGTTTCCCAAACATTGCTCCGGTGCCATACCAGTAACGGGCAATCAGGCGCTCACCTTCCGCCCAGGTGCGAAACCCATGATGAACAACTCGGACTGTCGGCGTTTCACAAACCTCGTAGCCTCTGTGCAGCGCGCGAATGACCAAGTCACCTTCTGACGAAGATTTGAGCTTACCACCGACACCGAGCATTTCGTCGAATCCGTAAAATTCTCTCCAGACATCCTTACGCAGTGCCATACAGGCCCCAAGCCCATCAACATCATTTTTACTCAGCGGAACAGAAACGGTTCGTGGTTGCTGGCGGCAGTAGCTAGGAATAAAGCCTGCCGAACCATCGTGCTCTGCGGGTAACACATTGCCAAAGAGGATAGCCAGGTTGGAATGCGTGAGAAAGGCATTTTGAATAGAAATCAGCCAGTCTTCGGCAACGGTGCAGTCGTCATCTGTAATGGCAATAATATTGCTGTGAGTCTGTGCGATCGCAATATTTCTGGCACGTGCCATCCCGACCGTGCTCGAATGCTGGTATCTTACCCGAGGATCGCATGTGTATTTCTGCATTGCCTGCATGCACACTTCATTTGCACTTTGGTCAATCACCAAAATCTCAAAGACAAGCGCCGCATTCGCTCCATTTTTGCCACTGGCCACAGCAGCAGTCTCTAGAATGCTATCTACCGTATCTACAACGCTGGCACCCCGGTCCCGAGTTGCAATGACAACAGAGATAGGAGGATTTTTAGGTGGCATACGAGTAAATCACGCGCGCGCGGAAGGTATTAGAGAAAAAGTACAAACATTGAGAGACTAAAGCCGACCTGCCTTGGCATCTTGCCGAAGGTGCTCAAGGCGCTCCTCTAGCTGGGAAACTCGCGACTCTAAGATAGCGTCTGAGCTGAGGTAAAAGGTCTTTTGAGTGAGTGCATCTAGCTGATGACCTATCCAATCAAGCGTTTTCTCGTATGGATAAGAAAAACGATTTAAGGTAACGCCTTCAAAGAGATTGGCGGTTGATGCCTGCCGCTGCAAATAGGGTCGCAGCGGATATAGGCAGTCTTGAGTAGACAGCGATTTTGCGCCTCTTATCAGCCGGTAGCGGTAGGATAAATCAATCGAAGCGCACCAGTCTTTCCATTTAAAGGGCAATATCTTGGGGCTGGTGCGAACGGGTAGCCAGGGTACTCTTAAGGTATCGGCAACGATGGCACCGTGCATAGCTTCGCTGATTAATCCCCTGCTTCGAGAGATATCTGCGATGATGTTTTCGACTGGCTCAGCTGGATCGATAAATTTGAGGCCAACGCGCTGACAAACAGCTTTGAAAAGTTGAGGGTTGCCGTGGCGGAAGTGGGGCATATAGGAAAAATGAGGCGATCGCTCTGCAACAGTAACCGGCTGAAAAAAACGCTTTAGCAGCACGGCGCCATCTGTAATGGCTGCTGAGCGAGGCAGCTTCAGCCGTTGGGCTGACAGCGGACCGCGTACACAGTATATTTTCCAATTAGGACTGCACCTTTGCCGTAAGCTTAAGCCATATCCCGCTCCTGTACTGAAAAAAACAACAGTCTTAGCCTTTTTCACTCGCTCTGGTGCCGTGTCATTTAACACCGTACCGATACCGACAAAAATAGTCTCAGATTTCGCGGCGCCGCCGCTATCAAGAAAGGGCAGCAGCCGAGGCCATAGCCAAGGATTGAGTTCGTCGCCAAAGTTACTTGAGGGCGCTTTGGTTTTGTAGTAAAACAGATTCATGTAGATGCATGCTCCTGTTCGTCGATTGGCGTCGTTTGGGCGGCATAGCTTGAGAACCTTTCAGAGGCGAAGAGAAAGCCTTGGTCTATAAGTGAATCTATATCGTTGAGGCGACGTGAAGAGGGCTGAAAAAGCGAAAGGGTCGCTGTGGATTCTGTCGCTGTGGATTCTGGCGATAGTGCAGCCTGCTTTTCTAACACAGACAAATAGGCTTTGTATTCTTTGCTATCTTGCCAGTGATTTTCTGCTTGCACAGCATGCAGCGTTGAAGTGTAGAAATTATCGGTAAATTTGTAGTGTAAAAACAATCCTGAAAAATCGGCAACGCGAGAACGGTTGAGCAAGTGCGAAGACTTTAGCTTTGTGTGCTTGCCTGCAAAAAATAACGCTTCTTTGGTGAGAAAACAGTTCTGATTGAAGACTGTTTTGCGAATGCCGCCGTATAGAAAGTTTGCACCGGCTGGTAGCGCGGGCTGAAACAAGCGAGCCGGTCTTTGCTTTTTGAGAGCGTTGAGGTCGTAGTAGCAAAAGACCTGTCTAAGCTGAGTTAGCGATAGAGTATTCTCTTTGTGAGAAAGGAGAATACCTGCTCTTGAGAAGACATCAAGCATCTGTATAAAGACCGTGCTGTGGCGATGCTGGTTTAGATAGCTCAGAACGTTTGGCAGCGTCTGATGCAGTGGGAAGAAGAGAAATTCATCTATATCAGCAACTAGACACCATTTGCCGCGTCCAAAAGATTGAATCAAGAAATTCTTGAATGTAATGTAGTAGTCTTGAAAAGGCGCGTCGGAAGAAATAATGGTGGCTTGTTGGCAGCAGCGGATAATTTCTATCGTTCTATCTGTAGAGCCGTTGTCTAAAAAGTACAGATGCTTAAATCCTAAGTTTAGGTAGTGCTCTATGAACGCTTGAGCCAAACTTTCGCCGTCCTTGACAACACATAGAACAACGGCCTCTGTTTGAGCTGTCGTTACGCTCAGTGGTCCATGAACATGCCGAACTGAAGATGATAAGGCACAGAGGCGAGACTGCTCGGCCAAACGTTGGCGCTGCGATCGCAGTTTAGCCCGTACTTTGCCCGAAAGTTTCTGTAGTGCCTTCAAAGGCACTGCCGATGTAACTTCTGTGAGATTATTAAGCACTGCACGACGTAACTTCTAGCACTTTTACTAATGCAAATCCTGATGTTTGAATGGCACTGCCAGATTGCATAGCCATTGTATTTAATCATACATGCCTTTTGCGTATTAGAAATCATTTTCAATAATATATGGCTTCGACCTCACCCTCACCATTTTTCTAAAAACTGACTATTATGGCTTTGTCTACATCTGAGGATTACAGGCAATGACAAAAATTCCAGTAGACCTTGGCCCAGTACAAGAAACGCTGCTGATTCCGTTGTTGGGCCGAGCCGTAGAAACACAAAAAGACAGCGGACTCGTCAAAGACGAGAAAGCTGTTGAAATTGTAAATGCTTTAGACTACGACTTTTCTAAATGGAAAAAATCGAAGGCTTTGGCAGGTGCAACGCTGAGAACGAGGCTGTTTGACCAAGATGTACAGGCTTTTTTGACTGAGTATCCAACCGGGACGGTGATTGAAATCGGCTGTGGGCTCAATACCCGCTTCGAGCGTTTAGACAATGGCAAAGCGCTCTGGTTCGACCTCGATTTGCCGGATTCTCTCGCACTGCGGCGACAGTTTTTTGAAGACCAGCCCCGTCGCACGATGATTGAAGCCAGCGTGCTCGACACAGACTGGATGGAGCCTGTGGCAGCGACAGGTGGCCCTTGGTGCTTTGTGTCAGAAGCAGTGATTATTTATTTGGAGCCGGAACAGGCAAGACGGGCGATTACTCAAATTGCCAATCGCTTTCCAGGGGCCTGGTTTCTCACCGACACCACTGCCAAGAAAATGGTGGATAGCCAGGCTACCCACGATGCGATGCGACATATGTCGCAAGATAGCTGGTTTCGCTGGGTCTGCGATGACCCCCATGAGATCGAAAGTTGGGCAAACCTACGACTTGTTCTGTCGCGCACCTTTTTAGATGCCGATCCTGATTTGGTGAAACACGCCCCGTGGCAGATGAGATTTTTGGCCCGGTGGGCTCCCTGGTTGATTCGCGGTAAGGTCGAGGGCTATCGCCTCAATCGGTTTATGGTAGGCACCTAGATAATCTTTAACACCAACTCCTTACGCTTTAGGAGCCAGGTTGTTCTGGGGAATTGTGATCCCTGCTTTGGCACTCGTTTGAATTCTGTAGACTCCTTATTTAAGAGGTACCAGCATGTAACTGTCTTGTGTGTTAGACA
>JBCBKQ010000200.1:0-10780 GCA_038521595.1 Cyanobacteria bacterium J06627_28
CTGCTGACATACTAGTAGCGAGGGATTAATTGCTAGTTCTCGTTTGAAAACCTTTAATTCAAACGAAACTGCCATACATGATACGGCAGTTTGGCAAACGCCAAAGCTACAATAAGGTCTGATTCAATCCTTCGTTAAAAATTCAATCATTACGGTTTGCCATGAGCGACATTCAAGAAAAAATTAAAACTGAAATCGAAGCAGCCCGTGAAGCTTGCTCCACTGAAAATGCAGACTCCGAAGCCTGCGCTGCAGCTTGGGACGCGGTAGAAGAGCTTCAGGCAGAAGCCTCTCACCAAAAAGCAAAGGAAGCCGAAAAGACACCTTTCGACAAGTACTGCGACGACAATCCTGAAGCTGACGAGTGCCGCGTTTACGACAACTAAAGAAAAGATTGGCTGCTGCTTATTTGCCTGGCATCTTAGGTAGCAGCTAATGAAAACAAGCGATTGATACAGGCTCAAAAGCATAGGCTGGGCATTAGCTGCTGGCTATTGATTTAGGCCTAATAATCTTGCTTTTAAGGGCACATGCAGCTCACTGGGGTCTGCATGTGCCCTTTTTAATAACGGCGATGTGCTCCATTTTTAACGGCTTTCCGCTCTTTTACGGACAAAAATCGCCAAAAAATGAGGATGGTAAATATTTTTCTTTAGCAACTTGACAAAATGGCACTACATGGAACGCCAGGTGCTACATTGATTACTGCTCATTTATCCCTGTTGCCAACGTGCTACTAGATCCTTCCTCAGTACGTCCACTGGTTTGGACCGATCATCGGTTAGCGTTATTGGTGGCTGTGTTTGTACCGCTAACGTTGCTCATTTGGTCATGGGTCAAAAAAGCTGACGCCATCAGCGCTCTGTTAACAATCTATTGGCGCGTGGCACTGCTGCTGCCCATCACGGTCTACCTTATGATCGGTGGCCTTTCCATTAGCTTTATCACTGTCTTGCTGGCCAAGCTACTTATTGTGGCAAGCCTTTGGTTTTGGGCAGATCTCAACGAAGAAATTCGTGAACAGCCCAAGAAATCACTAAACCTAGGCTTTAATGCATGGCGCTGGGCGATGACTGCTTATTGCGCGGTGAGCGGCGTTCTCCAGCTGCTCTTCATTCCCTGTGCGTTTTCAAAAGCTACGTTAGCCTCGGAC
Organism: Cyanobacteria bacterium J06627_28; assembly: GCA_038521595.1. GTDB lineage: Bacteria > Cyanobacteriota > Cyanobacteriia > Phormidesmidales > Phormidesmidaceae > Phormidesmis. The sequence goes on from JBCBKQ010000200.1 coordinate 1,154, forward strand.
GCTTGTCAGCTCTGGCTAGAACCTGCGCTGGCATTTAAAGATATCTTCCATAGCGGCGAGCCAGACGGTAGCGGATTTCTAGCGTTCTTTGGCGTTGTGGGTCTCATCATATATGGGCTGTATCTAGCGTACTTCTTGTTTGTGAAGTTAGGGCGGCAGGGTCGCTCAGCGCTCAACCAATAGCCGCTGTATCAGCTGTATCAATAGATATGAGCCAACTACCCCTATCGAGCCGATTAGAAAATTACACCCTTAGGCATCCTGACGAGGTTTTGCTAATACAGGCTCAGATTGAGTCTGAAGCCGACCAGATTGTTATTTTTAGAGGATTCTCTAGCTCGTTAATGCGACCAACAGCGTTCGATCCCGAAGTGCCCGTTCTGCCTGATGCTGCGGTCGTCATAAGAATTGATAGGTTGAAAGGGCCTTACTTACCAGATGCGCCAGAATACCTAGAGCAAAATATTTCTTTGGAGAATTTTGTAGCTAGGTTAGACGGGCTAGGGCTGTAAAGTAGCTGGTCGTACACGCCTAAGGATAAATTAACCATCAGTTTATAAATTAACTATCAAGTCATAAGTCTGAAGTATCTATTAATACTTTGTTTGCCTCGTCTGAGAGCCCACATTTCGGCTGTGACCTGTCACAATGAGGATGACTTTTCTCCCTGTAGGTATACCTGAACTGGTAGGCGTCCAAATGTACAAGACTCAAGATCTTCATGTGGTCGAAAATCGCCCCTTACTCGCCCCCAATCAGCTATTGGGCCAGCTACCGCTAACTGAAACAGCAGCGGCCCTTGTCGCACAAACGCGCGATCGCATCCGAAATATCATGCACAATGAGGATCGTCGCCTGCTGGTGATTGTTGGCCCTTGCTCTGTGCACGATGTTGACGCGGCTTACGAGTATGCACAAAAGCTCGTTACCCTACGCGAAAAATTTGCAGACCAGTTAGAAATCGTCATGCGGGTCTATTTTGAAAAGCCTCGCACCAGTATTGGGTGGAAAGGCCTGATTAATGATCCACATTTAGACGGTAGCTACGACATCAATGAAGGCCTACGTCTGGCTCGCAAGCTGCTACTTGATTTGGCAGAACTGGGCTTGCCGTCTGCGACCGAGCTGCTCGACCCCATTACGCCACAGTACATTGCCGATGTGATTGCTTGGACAGCTATTGGCGCACGCACGACAGAGAGTCAGACTCACCGAGAGATGGCTTCTGGGCTATCGATGCCCATCGGCTTCAAAAACAATACAAATGGCAGCTTAGATGCGGCATCAAATGCCATGCTGTCGGCCAGCCAGCCTCACCATTTTTTAGGCATTAATGGCGATGGCCATGCCAGCATTGTCTCTACCACGGGCAATGCAGATGGGCACCTGGTGCTGCGCGGCGGCAAGCAAGGCCCCAATTACGAAAAGTCTTTCGTTGATAATGCGGCTCAGACGCTGGTAGAGAAGAACCTGAACCCCCGGATTATGGTGGACTGTAGCCACGCCAATGCCAATAAAGATCACAACCGCCAGGTCACTGTGCTAGAGAATATTGCTCAGCAGGTGAGTGACGGATCTCAGCATCTGTTAGGCGTGATGATTGAGAGTCATCTAGTGGCGGGCAAGCAGCCCATTCGTAAGAAGCTTAGCGAGCTGACCTACGGCCAAAGTATTACGGATGCCTGTGTCGATATCGACACAACCCATGAGATGCTCGAACAGCTATCTACAGCTGTTGTTAAAGCTAATGCCGTAAAAGTAGGCCGAGTTTAATAGCTCTAAGCGTTTAGAGACATCTTTAACGTTTTGGAGGATTCTCCAAAAGAGCCGTCGCAGCTTTACCTGTGACGGCTTTTTTATTGACTCATTGCAAAACCTAAAACAGGGGAAGGTTGACGTTCAGGCCAGCGCCATAAAAGGTGTCGTCCAAATTGACACCGGGAGCAGAGGAGCGCCCAAATCGGGTGCCCCCAAAGAGACTGACTCGGCTCTCTGGGGTGATGTTATAGCTGACGATGCCAAGAATTTGTTGATAGCTGTCGTAGCGAGGGGCCTGGGTGTAATCGTCAAAGTCAAGCTGATAGAGCAGAGTAGTGCGCAACTCTCGAGTGACGCTGTGGTTTAGGGAGAGGGAAAAGGTTTGCCGAAAGCGGCTGGCTGCCTGCGGATCGGCAAAGCTAAGTCTCATTTGATAAAAGCTGTCGAGCCAGGTTTTTTGATTGAGAATGCTGCGGTGGCTGATCAAAGTATCGAGGTAGTTTACGCTAAAGAGCCGTTCGCGGTAGCCAGGGGAGTAAAGGCGTTGGTTGCGCCAGCCAATTTGGGCAAAGGTACGGGGCGCTAAGCGCTGACTTAATCCCAGCTGGAATTCTAGCTCGTTGTAATTGACGCTTTCAAAGTTGTGGTAGCGGGCGATGTTGGTCTCTGCGATCGCATACACACTTGTCGTCTCAGATAGCCGAGGCAACAAATAAAACGTCAGACCTGCCTGGTAGATTTGCTCTTCAAAGCTTCTGTCGGGTGGGGGCGTTGAGCGAAAAGCATTTTCAGTGCTGAAAAAGCCAAGACGGCCTGATAAGAAAGCAATCGGTGGTGGCGGCGGCGGCGGCGGTGCTTCGGCGGTTCGCAGCAGTCTCAGGATGCCAAGTTCTTCATTTTCGCGCGATCGCAGCTGTAGCAGCCGCAGCTCACCTAGCTCATCATCAAGGGCCTCACCCTCCTGCACCACAACTTGCGGGTCGCCTACCACCTCAGAAACAATATCCCCATCGGTTCCTAGCGGGGCATCATCGGAAACGGTGGGCAACAAAGGCATTCTTGGTGGCGCTAGAACTGACTGTGAGTCCTCCGCTGACTGCGCTTCCTCCTCTGGCTGTTCGTCGTTATCTGATTGTGTGTCAGTCTCAGCTTGAGCAACCTCAGAGGATAGCGGCACCGCAATTAGGTTTTCTAAAAAGACGTCTGAAACCTCTGGTTTTGGCGCTTCTGGTTCTGGCGCTTCCGGTTCTGGCGCTTCCGGTTCTGGCGCTTCTGGTTCTGGCGCTTCTGGTTCTATGACTGCTGACTCTAGCGCATCAGGCATATCTATCGTAGAGGCCTCATCAATCCAGCTGTGAGCAGGGGTTTCTGAAGGGCCCCACGACAGATCTATGTGGTGAATATCTGTCGTTGACAAGCGGGAAATGCTTAAAGGCGACGCTTTCATAGAGGCCTTCCACGAAACTGACGAAAAGCGTGGAGGGCGGCTAGATTGTGCGGCTAGAGACTGACTGCGAAACCGGGTATTACGAGACTGGGTGTTTAGTGCGATCGCATCTTCTACCCGCCCATTTTCTTCGGCAAAGGTCAGCACTGAAAACGGCTCTACTACCTCAGTAGAGGGAATAGTACCCAGCCTCTCCAAGCCTTCAACCGACTGACTGGCCGGCACAAGAGAGCCGACCAAACCCAGCTTTTCAGGGCCTGACTTAGCCAGTGCTGGCAAACAAAAGGCATTGACAATGCCGCCTAGACCAAGACTCAACGTCAAGACCTTTTGATAGTTGGGAAGAGCCTGATGCTGCATAAACGAAAAGGAACCTTAGCAGGCAGTAAAAACGGTCATCGCTAATCTGTCGTCGCTAACCCGTAGCACCGAAATGTGAGCGCAAAAAAATATAAACGCGAAAGTGCGACGCCAAAACATTACGTAGTATAAACAGGCACTAGCCATTGATGACACTGCACAACAAATGCACAGAGAAAGTGCACCCATCAGGCAAAAACTATCAAACTTAGTAGATTGATCAGGACAAGCCTATCCCAGTTAATTTAACTAGACGATAGACAATGACAGGCAAGGGTAAATCATGCATGATCGTTTAGGCCTGTGCTCGGTAGGAGCGCCACCACTGTGACACAGACGCTGAAGGCAATAAGTAGCCAGACAAAAAGACTACTTAAAGCAGCCTTCAGTAGCCACACATTGGCCAGAACATCTTGTGACAGGGACACCTATGACGTCTCCTATGACATCTAAAGGCTGACGCTATGCACTTAAAATCATCAACTTAAATTTTTATTACCAACTCAAGACGATAGAATGTAAAGCGACCTGAGCAAATGCACAAAACAAGTTTATTGCTCGTATACTCGTCAGGGTCGGTGCATCCACACCGCAATCTTGCGGCTTCATTCCAACGACAGAGGGCTCATCATAAAAGCTGATCTAAAAGTTACATCAACTTTTTCGATACTACAGTCATCCTACTGATAAGTAGGACCCTCTGGCTAGCTTTCCTACGTATAAAACTTATGAATGGAAATTATTCCAAACTGAGAAGTGCCACTAGAAGCGTTCCTACAATGCTCTCTGTGACGCTCTCTGTGACGCTAGGCGTAGTAAGCGTGATGCTTTTGCCAATGGGAGCAAAGGCACAGCAGCAGACGCAACGGTCAGAAGCGACCAATACACAACAGTTAGAAGCTGCCAATACACAATCAGAAAGCGAAGAATCAGAAAACAGAGAATTAGAAAAACAGTCGGAAGCGCAGCCAGAAGTAGAACCCGAGACCCTCACATGGGCTCGAATCGATTTCCTACGCAACCGAGTGCAGCTAGTACCGCGAGAGCGTCGGGGCCGCAGAGCCAACGTCGATGATTTCTTAGGCATTGGAGATTCGCTACGCACAGCTAGAGCGTCCCTCGCTGAGCTGCGCTTTAATGACGGCTCGCTCGCCCGAATCGGAGAGCGCGCAACGTTCCGATTTACCCCGAACACTCGGAATTTCCAGCTGAGCAACGGCACCGTTTTACTCCTGATTCCACCTGGCAGAGGGCGCAGCACCATTCAAACGCCCAATGCGGTTACAGGGATTCAAGGCTCAGCCCTCTTTGTTCGCTACATTCCTGAAACTGACACAACTATCGTAGGCGCACTGACAGACAACCCCAACGGTCCCATGGTGCTGTTCAATCGCGATGGTACAGAGCAGCAGGCGCTCCGCTCTAACGAGATTGGCGTCATCCAAGGAAATCAAATTACCGAACTCTATGAGTTTGACGGCACGCTATTTTGGCAGAGCAGCGGCCTCGCAGAAGGCTTTAACTATTTAGATTCGTCTTCTACAGGCTCCGATGCCCTAGATGGCGTTCGCCAAGAGATTAGAGACGCGATTTCGACCCAGCGGCCTATCAGTAGTGACAGCGCCATCGTCAACCCCGATACCTTCGTTAGACCAGCACTTGAAGAGCCTGCTACAACGTCTGGCGCTGACGCCTCAGCAGGGTCTACAACTATAGAAGCGCTGCCCTCTGTCTTTGAAGATCTAGATGATACAGAGATTCAAGATTCTGATGGACCAGCGCTAGAGTTTCAAAACTCTCCTGCACAGAGCTACTTACAGGGCAGTGTTGACAATGCCGATGGAGACGCGCTGGGCATCGGCGTTAATAATAGACTGGAGCCCTCTGCGGCGGCAGCGGGTAGTGAGCCAAATACAGGCGAGACCTCCGATAGAAGCATAGCCTCCGGTGAAGATGACTCTATTGTCAGTGGCGAGTCAGTTGGAGAAGATCCCACAGATCCCACAGAGTCCACAGCGCTGCCTGGCATGGAAGACGAGGGCGACGGCAGCAGTATGGGCGAATCTGTCATTGCAGGGCCAGCAAATCCGCAAGAAGCTTTGAGTGAAGAAAGCGAGGGAGAACCAACCCTAGAACCACCTTCCGCAGCCCTGACAGACAACTCACCGGATAATTCTGATACTGAGGGTTCTAGTACTGAGAATCCGGACATAGGTGAGGCGGATCCTGGCAATGAACAGGGAGATACCCCCGCCGCTGATACCCCCGCCGCTGATACCCCCGCAACTGATACCCCTGCCGAAAATAACAACCCCGGCGAAGAGATTATCAATGATAGTAACGGTGGCGACTTGCCGCTTAACGATCAAGAACTCATCCTTGAAGACGGCGACGGTAGAGACTTACCGCCTAATAGCGAAGAACCTATTCTTGAAGGCGGCGACGGTAGAGACCTACCAACCGATCCTGAAATGCCTGTTCTTGAGTCTCCCAATGATGGCGTAACAGGCGAGGATGTTCCTGTAATGGACGTCGAAATTGACCCACCCAGTGGCGAGCTAGGCACAGAGGGCCCAGAGATTGAATCAGCCGCTGGCAGCGAAATACCGCCTGTGGTAGAAACGCCAGCTACTATAGAGAGTGAGACTATTGAACCGCCTGTCTCGATTGAGGAGCAGGTAGTACCCACCGAAATAATGTCCACCGAAACAGCGCCCACCGAATTAGACGTTGCGCCGCCTATCGAGGCGGAGGTGCCGCTAATCGAAACAGAGCTTGTGTCACCGACAGAGCTACCGCTAGAACCAGCGCTAATCGACGCAGAATTACTCATTGACCCAGAGCTGATGCCTTTAGAGCTAGAACTCTTTGAAACAGATCCAGCTATGCCCACAGAGTTAGAGCTGCCTGCAGAGTTAGAGCTCATTGACACAGAGCCAGTGGTACCTGCTGAGGTTGAGTTGCTTGAAACGACGGCTGAGCCGCCAGTGACTACTGGAGATGAACCTGCGATCGCACCAGCGGCGGGCAGTTAATATAGCAAAGCGCGGAATGCATTCCGCGCTTTGCTACTCACTTAGCTTTGTAGAACGAAGGCTGTAGCCTTTTGTAGTGGCGTAAGCTAAGTGAGAGAAGCTATGGCTGAGGCTCAGACGCTCTAGATTCTAGACTAATACGAAAGCGGACCTGAACATTGCTTCCAGGCCTGCTCCCGTATTGAGCCTACTTAAAGGAGCCTATTAATTATTAGAGGCTATTTGAAGGACCTTTTAAGCTTCGTCAGAGACTTCCTCTGACGGAGGTTCCTCACAAGTTTTTGCGTCGTTGATCCAGTTTTCAGGCAAAATCTGGGTATTTTCCAGCGCTGAGTTGGTATCAATTACGCCTGGTCTAGTGCCCTGGTTGAGGGTTTCTCCTGCATTGATAGGGTAGTCATTATTGGGCATGGATGAGCAGTCCGTGAGCTGCTCATCATCTAGCCGACTGAGGTCCTCTATGACGCGATCGCTATTTTCATAGCGGTTATTAAAGTCAAAACGCACCATTTTGTTAATAATCTTCGATAGCGTTGGCGACATATCGTCAACGGTGTGTGACCAAATGATTTCACCATCGTCACTGCGCTTAAGGGCATGGGGTGGCTTGCCGGTGAGCGCTTCAATGGCCGTAATGCCCAGCGCATAAATATCGCTACGAATCGTGGGCATTCCAGCAGACTGCTCGCTGGGCATATAGCCTTGGGTGCCAATGCCGACTGTGGAAGTCAGTCGAGTTTCATCGGCTTCGTTGAGCTTGTTTGAAATGGTTTTGACCGCACCAAAGTCAATCAGCACATAGCGGCCATCGTGCTTACGGCGAATAATATTGGAGGGTTTAATATCCCGGTGAATCACGCCTCGAGAGTGCACAAAGCGAATGACCGGCAGCAAATCGCGTAGCATATTGGCCACGGCCTTTTGAGATAGCGGACGGCTACGAGATAGTACGTCGCGCAGTAAGTCGCCTTTGATCATCTCTTGGACGAGGTAAAACGTTTGCTGCACTTCAAAGTACGCCAGCAGCCGAGGAATTTGGTCATGCTCACCTAGCTCACCAAGGACTACCGCTTCTGCTTCAAACAGTCGCCTAGCGAGATGATGAGATTTGGGATTGTCGCTGACAATCTTGAGCTGCTTAACAACACACACTGGATTGCCCGGGCGCTGGGTATCTTTGGATCGGTAGGTTTCACCAAAACCGCCTGCCCCTAAAACCTCTAAAATTTGGTAGCGATCGCGCAGTACAGTACCGATAATATCTGCCCGGTTTAGGGCCAGCAAATCCTGAAAGTCATCCTGCTGGCTAATAATTTCTTGCACTAGCGGCGAGGTGGCATAGCGAGCCAAGGTCGTCCGCAGGCGATTGCGCTTCAACCGATCGGCGCCAAACCCAAGGCCAAAATCCAGCAGGCCCATTAGGGCGAGCGCCATCACGGGCGTACCCGTCATCAAAATGGTCTGAGCAGCGACAAAGGCACCGTAGCTAATCACCGTCCAAGCGCCAATACCGCCGCCGATGATCAGCGCGCGTCGGACAGGCTTTTGGGTTTGGTGGGCAAGGAGCGCGATCGCCATGCCCAAACTGAGTACGGCGATCGCATTCACCCCGGAGTTCTTGACCAGTCGCCGTGGGGAAAGATCCTTCTCTAGGGTCGCGATAGTGTTGGCCAAAATCTCGACCCCTGCCATCGGATACGGATACTGCATACTCTGAGAAAAAGGGGCCTCGTGAAAATCTCGGCGCACGGCAGCTGTCGTACCGATAATCACAATCTTGTCTTTAAAAGCAGCCCCAGAGCGGAGGTGATTTCGCCAGAGATCGTCATCAATGACCTGCCAAAACGGAACTTGCTTAAAGGTTTCTCTCGGGCCATGAAAAAAGATATTTTCCCGAGGCGCTTCTGGATAGCTTATGTTGGCCGCCTTCAGCGTAGCCTGGGCAAAGCTTAGAGGCGGTGCTTCTGGCGCTATGTAGCCGTCATCTTCAAAGCTAGTCTCTGACGCCACTGCAGCCGCTTCTACACTGTCAGCGCTGCCATCATATAGAGCTAGTTCGCGCAAAAACTCTTGACCCAGACGATGAATCTGCTCATTGGGTTCTTTCCGGAAATTGATTGAACCAATATGCACCCCCGTCTCCTCTAAGAGGGGAATGGGCAAAGAGGGTTCAGACAGCACCCCATATTGACGAACCTGAGGGCTGTAGTCAGCCGCCAAAACGATCCGTTCGCTATGGCGACTGAGTACTTCTGCAAAGGCCTCGTCATCGGCGTCACCATAGGAGCTATCCGCAATAAATAGCACATCAATCGCGACCGCCTGGGCTCCTGCATCCATTAGCCTTTCGATCACCTGGGCATAGGCGCGGCGCTGCCATGGCCAAGATTCTATGGGTTTTAAATACGCCAGGCGAGTCGGATCAGCGGCATAGTGCTGCCCCTGAGAGAGTGATTCTTCATCAATCGCCAAAATGACAATATTATCTGGGCTCTCCACCGGCCCGCGCACCTCAAAAAACAGGCTCTGGACCTGACGCTCCCAGAGGTTTACCAACCCGATGTCGAGACTGACCGCGCCTGCGGCCAACGTCATACAGACCGCTGAAACAGCCAGTCGCCAGTGCTTTGCAATAGCTTTTTGTCGCCAGGTTGCGAGGCGAGCTTTCGTCGTGAGCGTTTCAGTTGCATCACTGTGAAGTGAGCGCTTTGGTGAGCGCTTTCCAAGTCTAAATTTCTCAGAGTTGGGCATAGCCAATTAAGTTTTTTTAAGGCGGTTAGCTGTGAGGGAAGTAGAAATGGTGATGCAAATAGCAGAAATAAGAAATCGAAAGTAGGGCAGCAGAGGACCGTAGGCCCTAGCAAACATGATTCCAGTCGATATCAGTTATTGGGAACTCTATTGTGAATAAGTCATTTATTAGGCCATTCATTAGGCCACTCATCTAGCAATCGGCAACATACCAATGCCCTGGCGGGTGCATCACAACAAGCTTTGTGCATGCAAACATTGCCGTACGTGCAAACA
>JBCBKQ010000201.1:0-10710 GCA_038521595.1 Cyanobacteria bacterium J06627_28
ACATTCAAGGGGTGATAAATGCCCAGAAAGAAGGTAGCTTTAAGCCGCTTTGGGCATTTCCAGAGCTGAATCATACCTACGAGTCTGCTGAGCTTTTTCCTCTTTTTTCCAATCGGTTAATGCGGCGATCTCGCCCAGAGTTTCCAGATTTCGTGCAATGGCTCAACGTTCCAGAGCATGCAGCTGATCCCATCACGCTGCTAGCCCGCAGTGGCGGCAATCGTGTGACTGATCATCTAGAAGTTTTTCCATGTCCCGAACCTGATGAACATGGGCAGTACCATCTTCACTTTTTTTCCCATGGTCTACGCTACTTGCCCCCTGAAGTTCGTCCCTTTATTCGCCAGCTTCAACCAGGAGACCGTCTGTATGTTGCCCATGACGGTCAAAATCCATACGATGATAAAGCGCTACTGCTACGAACTTCAGATTCGACTATCGTTGGCTACTGCCCTCGCTACTTAGCTGCGGATGTTTTTGATCTGTATCATGAGGATCCCGAAACGTTAACTGTTGTTGTAGAACGAATTAACCCACCCCCAACGCCTTTAAAGTTGAGCTTACTATGCCATGTGACCATTGTTTGCTTGGACGGGTTTCAGCTGTTTTCTAGCTCTGACTATCAACCTTTTCTGCCTAATCCCGTGGGTATTAGTGCTTGATTTTTGTTGAACTGGAGTGGCTCGTCATCATAGAGCTTGACTGTAATGGGCCTGTTTGTATTCGACGTATTTTCTGATTGCTCGCTGAAAGCTTGTTGTTCAGTAATTTAATTGCCAAACATGTCCAACTGTTCTTCTGGACTTTTGGTTTCGCTGACGAGGTTCTTTCGAGACTTTTTCTGTTTACTGCTTTGTGGATTGCGAAGGCCCACGGCAATAGTGCTGTTTTGTTCTATTTGGCTCATGACTTGGCGGGCGCGACTAATTACAGATGGCGGCAAGCCCGCTAGCCGACCGGCTTCGATGCCGTAGGACTTGTCTGCGCCGCCTGGACGTACCTGATGTAAAAAGATGATTTTGTCGGGCATTTCTTTGACGGTCACCTGATAGTTCTCTACGTTTTCAAGGATAGAGGCGAGTTCGTTTAGCTCGTGGTAGTGGGTGGCAAAGATGGTGCGAGCCATAATTTCGCTGGCCAAATGCTCGGCGACGGCCCAGGCGATGGAGAGACCGTCAAAGGTGGCGGTGCCTCGGCCAATTTCATCGAGCAGGACGAGAGATTTTGGCGTGGCGTGGTTGAGAATGTTGGCGGTTTCATTCATTTCCACCATGAAGGTGGATTGGCCAGTGGCAAGGTCGTCTACTGCGCCCACTCGGGTGAATATGCGATCGCACACTCCCAACATTGCTGACCTTGCAGGCACAAAACTCCCCACCTGCGCCATCAGCTGAATCAGCCCCACCTGCCGTAAATAACAGCTTTTGCCACTAGCATTTGGCCCAGTGAGGATAATTAAGTCTGGTGTGACTGCTGGTTTTGTCGGATCCATAGTGCCAAGACCGGAGTCATTGGGCACAAAAAAGCCTGCGGGCAAAGATTGTTCTACAACGGGATGACGACCATCTTCGATGAAAATAGGGCGGCCTTCAACAATTTCGGGGCGACAGTAGTCTTGGTAAACAGCGACTTCTGCGAGAGCTGCCAGTACATCGGCGGCTGAGACGGTTGCAGCGACTTGGCGAATCAGCGCGACGTGTTCGGCGACCTGATCGCGTAGCCCAATGAAAATGTCGTATTCCAGCTTGTGAATTTCTTCATTGAGATGAAAGAGGCGGCTTTCGCATTCTTTTAGCTCAGAGGTGATGTAGCGCTCTTCGTTGGTAAGAGTCTGTTTGCGAGTGTAGTCGGCAGGAGCCTGATCTGACTTGCTGCGTGAAATGCTGATGTAGTAGCCAAAGGCTTTGGTATAGCCGACTTTAAGGTTAGAGATACCTGTGCGTTCTCGCTCTGTCGTCTCTAAATTTGCAATCCACTGCTGGTCTTCACTGACCTGGTCGCGCAGTTTGTCTAGCTTGGCATTGACGCCATCGCGAATGAGGCTGCCTTCGGTGAGGTATAGAGGAGGATTTTCGACTAGGTGCGATCGCAATACCCGGCCCAACTCATCCAATTCTGGCGGCACAAACTGTAGCTTTACCAAATAGGGCGATGTCGCATGACCCATTAGTGCGGCCAAATCAGGTAGCCGACCAAAAGAATCTGCCATGGCGACTAAATCGCGACCATTGGCCGTTCCCGACCCCGCCCGACCCGCTAACCGTTCTAAGTCGTAAATCTGTTTGAGCAACTGCTGAAGCTGCTGTCGCAGGCTGCCATTGGTCACTAATTCTTCTACGGTGTCTTGCCGGGCCTGAATGCCTGAGACGCCTAGCAGTGGTTGCAATAGCCAGCGGCGTAGAGCCCTTCCACCCATGGCCGTAACTGTTTTATCGAGTGCCCACAGGAGAGACCCGTGATAAATGCCGTCTCGGCAAGTCTGCGTAATTTCTAAATTGCGCCGGGTCTGATGGTCAATGACCAAAAACTCAGTGATGGCATAGGTAGAGAGTGTTTGCAGTGGGGCCAGGCTGGCCTTTTGCGTGTCTTCTAAATATTCGAGCAGGCCACCAGCCGCGCGGGTTGCCAAGGGTAGGTGATTGCAGCCGACGCCTTCGAGCGATCGCAGCTTTAAGCTCTCCAGCAGTCGTTGCTTTGCTTCTGTCTGTGTAAACGGCGTTTGCGTCCGAAAGGTATAGCAAAACTGAGCAGGCAGACAGTCCGGCAGCCGATCCGATTTTTCGCCGGGTCTGAGCAGTGCGCCCAAATCAGGTGCGCTGCTGGGCACCAAAATTTCAGCAGGCTGTAACCGCATGAGTTCCTGCGTCAGCTGCTCTAGGTCAGTGCATTGTGTGGTGAGAAATTCACCGGTGGAAACATCGGCATGGGCCAGGCCCCACTGATCGCCTGCAATGACGACGGCGGCGAGGAAATTATTGCGCCGGGCGCTCAGCATGCCTTCTTCGATGACGGTGCCGGGGGTGATGATGCGGGTGACTTCTCGCTTGACCAGGCCTTGGGCTAGGGCGGGGTCTTCGACTTGGTCACAAATTGCGATCGCATACCCCTTGGCCACCAGCTGCACACAGTATCGCTCTAGTGCATGGTGCGGAATGCCTGATAGCGGCACCCGACCAATGGCTTTACCGGCGTCTTTACTCGTGAGCACTAGCTCTAGCTCACGGGCAATGGTAATCGCATCTTGAAAAAAAGTCTCAAAAAAATCACCCACCCGGTACATCATCAGCGCGTACGGATGCTGATCTTTCATTTCCGCGTAGTGCTTCATCATCGGGGTCATCACATCTCGGCTGACGTCCCGATAGTCGGCGTATTTTACCGTGTGCTTTGCTAGCCGTTCTGGGATGCCATAGTTTGCTTCTGCTGCGGAGACTTTGTTTTGACTGGTCTTAATTTTGGACGAGGAAGCTTCAGATTTGGGGGCTTTGGAGGCAGCTTTGGAGGCAGGCATAGACGCTGTTTCTGAAGAGGCTTTTTAGTAAATTGCTACGGGAGAGAGCAGTGGCCCTATTTTATGTGTTTCGGCGCTGAGATAGCACCATGATAAAAAATGTAAGGCATTTTGCTGCTATCAAAATTTATGACGGAACACATAACGTTACCTGTCGGCTAACGCCTTAAGCCATATCGAAAAAATATTGTTCTTGAATCCAGTTTTTCTACGGAATAGTTGGATTAATACGGGTGGTTTTGAGGTCTCTGATGATTTGGTGCACTTTACCTTTTACCTCTGAGGGACCTCTGAGGAACCTCTGAGGGATTTCTGAGGGGCATTTAGCGCTGGGCGAGGCGTTTGCGGATATCTTTATCGACTAGCTGTATGACTATACGGGGTTTTTATTGCGTTGCTCTGTGTATCTGATACGCTCAAAGGCACGCTGTCGCTTCTATATTCGTTGTGAGCCATGCTGATAAATAATCGCTATGAGGTTATTCGCTCTTTGGGTGAGGGCGGGTTTGGTCATGCCTACCTGGCCGAAGATACGCAAATGCCTTCCCGGCGTAAGTGTGTGATCAAGCAGCTCAAGCCCATTACCACTAGCCCTGAGGTTTATCAGGTTGTGCAGGAGCGGTTTCAGCGTGAGGCCGCCATTCTAGAGCAGCTGGGCGAAAACCACCCACAAATTCCTCGTCTGCACGCCTACTTCACCGAAAATCAGCAATTCTATCTCGTACAGGAGTGGATAGACGGTGAGCCGCTAGAAACGGTGGCGATTCCCCAGAGCGAGTCAGCCGTTTTAGCGTTGTTGACTTCGATCCTGCCCGTGCTCAAATACATTCACCTGCAGGGTATTATCCACCGCGACATTAAGCCAGACAATATTATTTTGCGTTCAAATACAAGGCAGCCGGTGCTGATTGACTTTGGGGCGGTGCGCGAGACCATGGGCACGGTGATGGCGGGGCAGAGTCGTCCGGTGAGTTCGATTGTCATTGGTACGCCGGGCTATATGTCTTCGGAGCAGGCTGTGGGTCGTCCGATTCCATCGAGCGATTTGTACAGCTTGGGTCTGACGGCGATTTATTTGCTGACGGGGGAAGCCCCTCAAATGCTGCCGTCCGATACGCAAACGGGGGAGATTCTTTGGCAACATGCTGCGCCTGATGTGAGCCCTAAGCTGGCGGCGGTGTTGAGCAAGGCGGTGAAGTCGCATCCACGCGATCGCTACCCTGTCGCCCAAGCCATGATAGATGCCCTGGCAGCGCCTGATGCCGCCGTCTCTACGAATGCACCCACCGAAATCTCTCCTGACGCTGTTCCTCCGAGTGTTGCTCCGAATACTGTTCCTCCGAATACTGTTCCTCCATCAGCGCCTTTACCCACTGCGGCCCCTTCTACCAGTCAGCTACAAACCATGGCTGTTTCTCCGGTAGCGGCTTCTACCTACCAGCAACCCCCTCAAACTGCGCAGCAGCCAACCCAAGTCAATGCAGGCTATGTTCCCAGTGGCGTCAGTCCGGCATCGCCTCAGCCCTGGTTCAAGACATTTACGCCTCTTACGGTTGGTCTTCTTGTTCTTTTAGTTGGCGGCAGCGCCATCGGCGGCGGCCTCATGGTCAGCCGTGCCAATCGCGATACCAGCGTTCAGCCGTTAGTCTCTTCGACGGAAGATAGAGAGACCGAAGAGACAACTGAAGATGATGCTTCAGAGAGTTCTCTCGATGCCAGTGTCACCATACAGTCTGGTAACCGAGAGGTCGAAATCTCTTCTGGCACGACCTCTTCTGGCAGTACCGACTCTTCGTCTTCTACGCCTCCAGTGACGCCACCCGTAGACCCTGTTGCACCGCCACCACCTGTGGAGCCTACAGGCCGCCGGGTTACCCTAAGCGACTCAGGCCGTGAGCAAATAGATGTGTATGCTCGCCCTACGTTTAATTCAGAATCGCCTCACTATGGGGTGAGTGGCGATCGCGTCCTCGCCACTAATACCCAAGTAGACAGCAACGGTTTGCCCTGGGTATTTATTCGCTTTGACTCTGGTGCAGAAGGCTGGGTGCCCCAGTATGTGACGGATGGTAGCCGTCCGCCTGTGACGACTTTGCCTGTGGAGCCGCCGCCTAGCTTGGAGAATGTGCCAAAGTATACGACCTTGGCGGGTTCTGCGGGCGATCGCATCAACGTTCGCTCTGCGCCTTCAACCTCAGCCAGCTCACCCCACTACGGCGTTCCTGGCGACCCGGTTCAAATTTTAGATGCGGCTGCGGGCAGCGACGGCTATGCCTGGTATTTCGTTGCCTTTGAGTCTGGTGCAGAAGGCTGGGTACGCGCAGATCTCTTGCAGCTGTAGGTGAAGCGCCTCGTAAAATACTATCGTGGGCCCCTATCCGAAGATGTTACAGCCTTACATTCCACCTAATAGGACTTCGCTGGCCTTGAGGGAGAGTTTAGGAAACTGAGGAGAGACTAAAGCTGTGTCCTGTGTAAATTTTGCTTCTTGGTAGCTGCCATCTACAAGGGTCAGTATCAGTACAACAGCTTCAATAGGATCAACAATCCAATATTCTAAAATGCCTCGCTCAGCGTATTCTTTGCGTTTACGAATGTAGTCGCGATCGCGTGGTGCCTTATCCTTATCGCTGCTGGAAACCACTTCAACCACCAGTGCAGGCGCAGGCATACCGAACATCACCATCGAACGCTTTTGCCCTGCTAGTGCTGCAACGCCTGCTTCTGTGAGCACCATCAAATCAGGAAATCGAGTGTTGGCATAAGTTCCTGTAATTGCGATTTCTGTACCCTTCCGAATGCAGTAATGCGGGACAAACTGCAAGAAAATAGAAAACAAAAAGCTCTCAATGACAAGATTGATGTCTGCTTCAGCGCCCATTTCGACTAGTGCCCCGTCAACCAATTCATAACGAGAGTCTGTGCCATCGTCATAGTCCAGGTACTCTGCCAGAGACATGAGTCTATTTTTAGCAATTGTCATAAGCCCTGACCTATCACTTGAGAAGCCGTCTTAAAAGCTGATTAATGACGCCAGCTTGTTTATCATACTGCTTTCTTTTTTGAGACCTCACTCAAGCCTTTTCTTTGTACTCGCAGCATTGATGAATGAGCTTAGCGACTAGCCCCGTCCAGCCGGTTTGGTGACTCGCGCCGATGCCTTCTCCCGTATCGCCATTGAAATACTCATAAAAGAGAATGTAATCTTTCCAATGGGGATCGTTTTGAAAGATTTCGTTGTTGCCGTACACGGGGCGATGGCCATCTTCATTGCGTAGAAAGGTGCCGATCATTCTCTCTTCTAACTTTGTGGCCACGTCCCATAGGTTTATTTCTTCTCCAACGCCGTAGGGACATTGAATCTTGAAGTCATCGCCGAAGAAATGGTGATATCTCTGCAACGATTCGATCATGAGATAGTTGGTTGGGAACCACACAGGGCCACGCCAGTTGGAATTGCCACCAAAGAGACCAATGCTCGATTCGGCGGGTTCGTAGTCAACGCGGTAAATAGTGCCGTTGGCATCAAAGGTGTAGGGATGCTCTGCATGGAATCGAGACAGCGCGCGAATGCCAGTGGGCCCCAGAAACTCATGGGGCTTGAGCATTTTTGCCAGGATGCGGCGGAGTTTGTCAGGGCGGACAACAGAGAGCATCCGCCGCTTTTGGATGCTGCCGTTTTTGTCGACTTTTTCAGTGGTCGTGACGTTTCTATAGAGTTTTTGACGGTTGGCTTCAAACCATTCCAGGCGTTCTTTGAAGCCGGGCAGGCGATCCATGAGTTCTGGCTCTAGGGTGGTGACCGCATAGAGGGGCATCAGCCCGACCAGCGAGCGAATTTTGATGGGTACTCGGCTCATGTCTGGTAGATGCAGCACGTCATAAAAGAAACCATCTTCTTCATCCCAGAGTTGGGTAGAGTGCTCTCCGGTGTTGTTCATCGCTTCGGAGATATAGATAAAGTGTTCAAAGAACTTTGTTGCCATGTCTTCGTACACCGGATTTTCTAGCGCTAGCTCTAGAGAAATAGAGAGCATGTCTAGGCAGTACATGGCCATCCAGCTGGTGCCGTCGGCTTGTTCTAGCCGTCCGCCTGTGGGCAAGGGCTTACTGCGATCAAAGACTCCAATATTGTCTAATCCAAGGAAGCCTCCTTCAAATACATTGTTGCCTTCGGTATCTTTACGATTTACCCACCAGGTGAAATTTAACAACAGCTTTTGGAACAATCGCTCTAAGAATAAGCGATCGCCCTTGCCGGTCATTTTTCTCTCTATTTTGTAGATTCGCCAGGTGGCCCAGGCATGTACGGGCGGATTTACATCGCCAAAGGCCCACTCATAGGCGGGCAGCTGCCCGTTTGGATGCATGTACCATTCGCGGGTCATGACATCGAGCTGTTGCTTGGCAAAATCCGGGTCAATCATGGCCAAGGGAATGCAGTGAAAGGCCGTATCCCATGCGGCAAACCATGGATATTCCCAAGTGTCGGGCATGGAGAGAATGTCTTGACTGTCTAGGTGATGCCAGTGTTGATTGCGGCCGCGCTTGCGCTCCGTGGGGGGATTGATGGTGTTGGGGTCACCATTGAGCCAGGTGTGAACGTCGTATAGGTAGTATTGTTTGCCCCACATCATGCCCGCAAAGGCTTGGCGCTGAACGTTTTTAAGATCGTCGGTATGAATTAAAGGAGAAAGCTGGTGGTAAAACTTATCAGCTTCTTCTTTTCGGGCGGTGAAGGTGGCATCAAAGTTATCACCAAGCGGATCGCTTATGTCGGGCGTGTTCGCCAGGCGAAGTTTGATTTCTTTTGTTTCACCCGGCAGCAAATGCATTTGATAGTGCGCAGCTGCTTTGGTGCCGGTTTGTTCTGGATTAATTGCGGATTTTTCACCATTAATGACATATCGATGAAAGGCGTCTTTCACATAGGGAGACTTGTTCTTAGCGTCGAATAGTAGCGCCTTATTAGTCTCGTTTTCAGTAAAGAGAAGACCGGATGGTGTGGCTGGACTGTTGTTGTTTGTAGATGTATTGTCACTAAGTGCAACCCACTGACTGCTTTCTTTGGGCAAATTGTCATAGTGAATTTTCGGGGGGATGCAGTAGAGCCAATTTTTGTCTAATTCTGGATGCTCTGCTTCAACGACAAAGAGTGTATCTTTGGCTGCCTTTACGCTGAGCTTGGGTTTGGGAGAATTGTCTTCCCAGGCCCACGTATTGCGAAACCAGAGCGTTGGTAAAAGAGAGAATTCAGCCTCCTCTGGGCCGCGATTGGTCACGGAGATCAAAATGAGGGTATCGTCGGCGCTGGCTTTGGCGTACTCTACCTGCACATCGAAGTAGCGATCGCCTTCGAAGATGCCGGTATCGATTAGTTCGTATTCTGGCTGTTCGCGATCGCGCGCCCGACTTTCCTCAACCAGATCGCTATAGGGAAACTCACGCTGCGGATACTTATACAGCGCCTTCATATACGAATGGGTCGGCGTACTGTCTAGATAAAAGTAATATTCTTTGACGTCTTCGCCGTGGTTCCCTTCGTTGCCGGTTAGGCCAAAAAATCTCTCTTTTAGGATGGGGTCTTGGCCATTCCACATGGCCAAGGCAAAGCAAAGCTGCTGGCGGTCATCGCAAATGCCTAAAATGCCGTCTTCGCCCCAGCGGTAGGCCCGCGATCGCGCTTGCTCGTGGGGAAAGTAATCCCAGGCTTCTCCGGCAGGGCTGTAGTCTTCACGCACCGTTCCCCACTGTCGTTCGCTGAGGTAGGGGCCCCATTTTTTCCAGTTAATGGGCTGCGTGTGCTTATCCTGCGGGTGGGTTGCTTGTAGCCGCAGATGCTCGGGCGTTTGGCTTGAGTCTAAAGCAGGGCGCGTCATGTATAAGGTGGCAGATAAAACGGCACCTATAGACTATAGAGCTAAACACAGGGTGCTCGCCATGCTCCATCAGCCATGTCCTATTAGTCATGTTCTACAACATGAGGAAAACTCATCGCTGCTGTGTATCGATGGTGTCTTCTATGATTTCGCATGATTTCAGAGGCTGTTTTGCTCGTCGAGGGTGATCTGAAGCTGTTCGGTGCGGGTGGCACTCATACGGGCCAAACACTGACTTTCAGAGATGACTTCGGGGCTGATGATAACTTCAAAGGTACAGTTGCGATCGCGGTAGTCAATCCAAGCAATTTGTGCGGTAATCAGATTTTCACCAGTCGTCTCTGCCGATGCGCTGATCAGCGCCTGATAAACCCGATTTAGCTCGGTATCAGCGGCTTCGTAGCTGACCTCAGGCAGAGTGGGACCTTGCAGCTCTCGGGTTCTCGTAGCGGTTCTATTGGTAAGACAGTCATTAAATACCATGGGTTCAATAGAGCCCCCGGCAAACCGACTGGCTGCAAAATCACAGTCGCGATCTCGAAAGGTTTGCCACGCACGTTCGGCGAGTGCCAAATCCTGCTGACCTCGCTCGCTGAGTGTGCTTTCTAAGGTCTGGTAGGTGGCCTCTCGTTCGGCCTCAGCCTGCTGGCTCTCTGCCGCTGTGCAGAGGGTGAGTTCTAGCTGCGTTGTCGCATCATCGCAGCTGATGTCGTCGTCTGGATTGTCAGGTGCGATCGCGCTTTCACTGTCTAATTCACTGGCTGACTCGCCTAATTCACTGGCTGACTCGCTGCTCGGCTCACCGGCTGATTCAATCGTGAGTTCACTGTCTGGCTCAGCGGGTGCTGTCTCGATAGAAACAGGGGCTTGGGGCGTTGGGCTGCACGCCAATATACCGGTAAGTAAGCTGATTAGTAGGCTCGGCAACAGCGGCAACCGTATGGGTTCGCTTGTAATTTGTTGAGCCTGACGATGCGTCTGATCATTCTTTTTGCCCATGGCAACGGTAATGTATGTACGGCTAGCTGTTTCTAAGCTGGGCTCCCAAAAATAGCCTGCTCCAATTCATTTAGGGCCCTATCTAAATTTTTATTGACGATTTGAACGTCAAATTCGTGGGCGGCGGCTAGCTCAACTTTTGCTCGGGTCAGTCGTTTTTCAATGGCGGCTTCTGTCTCTTGCCCGCGACTGCGAATGCGCTGCTCTAAGGTTTCTACGTTTGGCGGCAATATAAAAATTTGTTTGGCCGCTGGAAAGCTCTGACGTACTTGGCGTGCACCAACTAGCTCAATTTCTAAAATGATATATTCGCCCTGTGCG
>JBCBKQ010000202.1:0-10599 GCA_038521595.1 Cyanobacteria bacterium J06627_28
CGCAGTCGTCTAGTGGTCATGCTGGGTGTATTTGTTGCAGTTTCTGTATTGGAGGCGTTGGGCATTGGCTTGATTGGCCCTTTCCTAAGCATTGTGAGCGAGCCTTCCATTGTGAGAGAAAAGGCATGGCTTTGGCCTCTGTTTGAATCAGCTGGCTTGGAAAGCGATCGTCAGGTGATAGTTGCCAGTGCCGTTTTGGTGATTGGTGTGCTGTTGTTTAAGTCGATTGCTTACTTTTTGTGCAAGGTGTACATCTATCGTTTTGGCTATTGGCAAAAGCAAGAGCTAGAGGCCCGGCTGGTTTATACCTATCTCAATATTTCCTATCTCTTTCATCTCAATCGCAATAGTGCCACGCTGGTCAAAAATATTGCTTTTGAATCGATACAGTTCACCTCCAACTGCCTGATTCCGCTGTTGGAAATTGTTGCCAACGTTTTTATTGTGACGCTGCTGATGGGGCTTTTGGCGGTGACCGATTGGACGCTATTGGCGATGGCGCTGGCAATGCTGCTGCCTATCTTTCTGATTTTTGCTCGGTTGAGTCGGCGGATTCGGCGCTGGGGCCGCCTCAGATCGGATGCTCAAGGGAGTATGATGCGCTCTATTAATCATGGCTTGGGCGGTCTAAAGGAGACTAAGGTGCTGGGCTGTGAGCAGTATTTTGAAAGAGACCTGCGCCGCTATTCAAAGCAGTTTGGTGATGCGTCGGCGCTGGTAGATAGCTTTCAGCTAATGCCGAAGGTGGCGATTGAGTCGGCGCTGGTTGTTTTTTTGATTGTGTTTATGTTGGTCTCTCAGCTGGTGCTGGGCCGAAGCTTGGAGGAGCTAACGGCGGTGATGGGTGTGTTTGCCGTTGCGTCTATTCGTATGATTCCGGCCTCTAGCCAGGTTTTAAATGCGGTGGGCCGGATGCGGGCGATGAGCTATGCGCTAGATATGCTCTACAACGATCTCAAGGAAATTGAAGCGTACGATCTGCCAGCGGCTTTGAAGACTTCTCGGCGAATGCGGACAGTAAAGCCACAGTTTAATGAGTCTGTGACCTTGGACGATGTGACGTTTTACTACCCCAATACGGCTGAGCCTGCGATTGAGAATCTATCTTTGACGATTAAGAAAGGAGAGTCGATTGCGCTGGTGGGTAAGTCTGGCTCGGGCAAGACGACGCTGGTCGATATTATTTTGGGCCTACTGACGCCATCGTCGGGAGATATTCGCCTAGATGGCAAGTCTGTTTATACAGATGTGCGATCATGGCAAAATCTGTTGGGCTACATTCCGCAGTCTATCTTTTTGACGGATGAGTCGATGGCGGAAAATATTGCCTTTGGTGTGCCGAAAGAAGAGATTGATCCTGAGCGCTTGCAGATGGCGGTGAAGGCAGCGCAGCTAGAAACGCTGGTGGAGCAGCTGCCGGAGGGGTTAGACACGATGGTGGGCGAGCGCGGTATGCGTATCTCTGGTGGGCAGCGGCAGCGGGTTGGCATTGCCCGTGCGCTGTATCATGGCCGCGAGATTTTGGTGTTGGATGAGGCGACGTCAGCGCTGGATTCTGAGACAGAAAAGTTGGTCAGTGATGCGATCAATGGTCTGGCGGGCGATAAGACGTTGATTATTATTGCTCATCGGCTGTCTACGATTGAGGGGTGCGATCGCGTCTATCGCCTAGACAATGGTCGCATTGAAAAAACGGGTACCTATGCAGAAGTGGTGCTGGCAGGTAGCCGTTAGGTATGGCCATTACCCAGTTGTGAATCTCGCAGTGTGAAGCTCTTAGTATGAATCTCGCAGTGTGAAGCTCTCAGTGTAAATCTGCTGGAAACTTATCTAACGTGCAGCTCGATAGCCACGCCTGGTCAGCTGGCGTATTGTGAAACCAGCGGCTGATGACCTCCGTAATGCGTACCGGATGATTTAGCCGCTGAAGCGTTGCTTCTGAATTTTCAGACAGCCTTTGATAAAGCGTTGGATCTGTCAACAAAGCCTGAACCTTCTGAGCCATTTGTTCGGCATTTCCAGCCTCAAACATCAGGCAGTTTTTGCCATCTTGCAGCTGCGCTCTGATGATGGGATGGTCAGACGCAATAATCGGGGTTCTCGCCAGCAGTGTCTCGCGCAGCGTCATGGGCCCAGACTCTGAATACTCCCAGCGTGTGGGCACAAATACCGCGTCGTGCGATCGCATGAATTGAATCACCTCATCGTGTTTGACCTGACCGAGAAAGTCCACCTTATGCGATAGATTTAGCGATTCTGCTAGCTGTTTGCACCGCTCCTGAGCCCGGCCTTTCCCGGCAACGGTCAAGGTGACATCTAGCCCCTGCTGATTGAGCAGGCCAATGGCTTCGATGCACTCCAGAATGCCTTTGGCCTCTACAATCGAGCCTGCAAAGAACAATCGCTTTTGACTATTTTGGGTGAGCTGTTTTGGGGTGTAGTCCGAAACGGGTGGAAACGGTGGAAAATCCCAGGGAACAATTTTATGGGCCTTGACGCCAATGTTCGAGAGCGAATGGCAGGCCGGTACACAGTGGTTTGCCACGTACTCAAGCTTGGAACTGTTGAGGAGCCTAGCTAGCCGGTAATATTTAATCTTGTCTCTCCAGGCTGTCTTCTCAAAGCTATCTGCTAAAAAAGGCAGCGTTCTAATGTTGTGGTTGATCGCAAAGCGAATCACTTCCGGTAAGGGATTTCTCACAAGCATGTGAGTTGGAGAGAGTTCGGTAAGTCTGCCTACCAGCTTTTTCATCTCTACTTTCCACTGCTTACGTAAGTCAACGCCTACGGAGCGTAATCCAGGGGTAAGCACCTCATCATGGGGGGGCGAATTGACCGAAACAACCGTTACCGGGCAGTGCTCAGCCAGCTCCTGATAGAACTCTAAAACGTATTTTTCAAAGTGAAACGTTTCACGATCCTGTTCCTTTATGCGGTAGTAGGCATTCCGGAGTTCCCCATGTTTAACAATCACCAGATGTGCGGGCTTAGACATGATCATTTACCAAGACTTTTTGAGCTGGCTGAGCTGAATTTTATTTATTTTTTGTCGGTAGGTGCGATTTAGCCGATGGGCGCATAGCCTGCGAGTGATAAAGTCTCCTAAAAATAAACCGAGCCCGTAGCGTCTAATTCTAAAAGAGACTCTGGTCAACCTGTCTTGCATCCGGAGGTAGCTGCGCTGCCATAGGGAGACTTTGCGTTTGGCAAAGCCGCTGTAGGCAAATCCCCGCGCTACCATTTGGGGGCCGATGCGGGCTTCGATTAGCTGAATCTCACGTTTTGAGAGATGGCGCTGCCACGTTTGGACGCGCTGAGGATGCAGCAGGCTCGGATTTGTTCTTGTGACTTTGTCCATCATCGCTGGGCTGTATGGGACTTCTATGAGGGCGCAAACCTTCTCTAGCGTCGGGCGGGTATCGGTAATGAGATCTTGGTAATAGATCTCTAGTGTTTTCTCTGCGCAAAGCTGTGGGCTGAGCTTGTCCCAGGCGGCCTCTGTCTCAATCCAGTGCCCTAGCCCTGCCCAAACGTTTCCTGCTCTGCCCCGCCTGACACTCGCGCATGTCATTTCTCTCGGATCGCGAACGATACGGATAAATTTAGCCTCGGGCCAGCGGGTGAGTAACGGGCCAAAATGCTGATGTAGTTTGGCACCGCTGACACCGATCAGAGATTTGTGCGCAAGAGATTTGTGAGCGACGCTTTTGTACTGATCCAGAAGGCTGCTGACTAGTTCTGGATAGGTCAGCATGTGGCCGACGGGCATCTGATTAGCCTGTTCGAATTCATGGAGCCACGTCACCTGGGGATGAGCGTTCAGCATCAGGCGCAATAGCGTGGAGTCTGAACAGTCCGAATCAACTAGGAAAATAGGGCTGTCGGTCATATAAACAGGAGACGAATGAAGGGAGCGGCGCTAGATTTTTGAGTCAGATGAGTCAGATGGGCCAGATGAGTTAGATGCCTCAGCTAGATTTCAGCTAGATTATTTTCTGCCAGTGAGACTTTTGAGAAAGGCAATGACGGAGGTTCTGGCCTTTTTGTTGGTCAGAATTCTTTGGAACTGATAGCTACTAAAAGTGAAAGACGTGCCCAATAAGTCGAAAACATCACCGATACGAGGCCTGGGGTGCTCTATGGCATAGCCCGCCTGCTGCATTTGTGGGGCTGCTATTTTTTCACAGATGCGTACTTCTGTCGGCGTTAGCTCCTTGGGCGGGCCGCTGCGAATAGATGAGTTTGAGCGTTCTGCGTTGACATTGCCGGTGACGCTGGTGTTTAGAAACTGTGCGAGTCGGGCGGCTACTGTTTCGGGCGATCGCACCAATTCCTCAAACTTCACTATCTCGACGGGCGCTTTGCCTCGCTGAATAAACTGCTGCACTTTGTTGTATGCGTTTTTCCAATAGAGAGAATAGATTACGGGGTGATATTGACGAGACTCGCCATCTTGATTGCCGGATGTTTTGACGCGGGGCAAATTTTTAAAGGAGCGCATCATTTTGCGCGGGTCTCTCAATATATAGATAAATACAGCGCCAGGAAAAAGTGCAGCAAGCTCATCCATGTGCATAAAGTCTTGGGGTGTTTTGTATCCCCAGCGTTGCTTGCCGCTATGGCGAGCGAGTCGCATCATCCATTCTTCTAACACCTGCGGCCAAGTGAGAACGCCTGGGTGGGTTTTTAGCGCCTCTAAGAGGGCTGCTTCCATCTCAAAGGGATCGTCTAGGCTCAAATCAGGGATTTGAAAGTTTTCTTCAAACTTAATTTTGGCCCATAGTTGCCGAGTGAGCCGATGGACAAACTTCTGTAAAAGCTCTGGCTGCTGTGAAAGGTCACAGTCAGGGGAAATGCCGAATGTAGCCGCCTTTTGGTAGGCATAGAGATCGTCAAAGATAAACCAGTCATCTAGACAAGAGAGAACGTGCGCCAGATAGGATGAGCCGCTCCGAGGCAATCCCACAACAATGACGGGCGCTGTTGAAGTTTGCACCGTCAGAGCTGTGCTTTTGATGACGGTCTCTAGGGTAGTCGGCTTAGCAGAAGTCATGGAGATGTCGGTGTCTCACACCCTTTTAATTCCTAGTTGATTCTTAGTATCTACAGACACATAACGTTCTGTGAATGTTTCCTCTGGCCGGAACTATTTCGCTAATAGCCATATCTAACTCATTAGATTTAATTTGCCTGAGATAGGCATTTGTTTAGAAACTCACATGACGCATCGGTGTTTTTCCAGCAGTTTTTGAAATCCTGAAGAGGACACTCAAAGGCCGCTGACGTTAGGAAGGTTGCAGCCGTTTATTTTTAGATCTGTTTGTTTGACGTGGGTTTGCACGAGGCAAAGTCACGTAGCGCAGGCACGAGCGGCTGTCGTAAAAAGCACGACATTTAGCAACAGTTAGCAACAGTTATTGGAGAGTTTGGACATGTCGAGAGGATACGTTCTCATTAGTCCTTGCCGCGACGAAGCCGCTTATATTCAAACCACGATTGACTCTATTGCCAGTCAGTCCCTGCTGCCTGCAAAGTGGATCATTGTCGATGACGGCTCCACTGACGGGACAACAGAAATTATTGCTGAAGCGGCTCGTCAGCATGGGTTTATTGAGGTGATTCGACGGGGCGATCGCGGTCGTAGAAGTGTTGGGCCCGGCGTGATTGAAGCCTTCTATGCCGGTTATGAGTCCATTGATCCCAGTGAGTACGATTATGTTTGTAAGCTCGACGTGGATTTGGACATTCCGCCTCGCTACTTTGAGACCCTAGTGCAGCGGATGACCGCCAATCCGCGCATCGGCACCTGTAGCGGTAAGCCCTATTTTCCTGCTAAAGACGGCCATCTCGTCAGTGAGCGCTGTGGGGATGAGACGTCTGTCGGCATGATTAAGTTTTACCGGACAACCTGCTTTGAGGAGATTGGTGGGTTTGTGCGTCAGGTGATGTGGGATGGCATTGACTGCCACCGCTGCCGGATGTACGGCTGGATTGCCTGCAGCTGGGATGAACCCGCGCTGCGCTTTGTGCACTTGCGTCCGATGGGATCTAGTCAGAAGGGCATCTTTACCGGGCGTACGCGCCACGGCTCGGGTCAGTACTTTATGGGTACGGGGCTGCCATACATGGCCGCTAGCGCTTTTTATAGGATGGCCGCGCCCCCTGTGATTTTGGGTGGGCTGATGATGTTGGTTGGCTACTTGCGCTCAATGCTGGCTGGAAAAGAGCGCTACGGTGATTTGGCGTTTCGTTCGTTTTTACGCCAGTATCAGTGGCAGTGTCTACTGCAGGGCAAAGATAGGGCGACGCGATCGCTCAATGAACGTCAGGCCCAGTCATGGTTTCAGCGGCACCGCACGCAGGTTGTTCGCAGTGGAGAGTTGGCCTCGGGTCGTTTAACGTCTGTGAGCCGTTAGAGGTTCACTCTCTGCGTCGTTTCCAGAAGGCCTTTTGTAAGGATTACGTGATGATTTATAGCTTTGCGCACTTAGCTTTGCGCACTTAGCTTCAGTCACTTCAATCAGCTGAACCGTTGATTCTAAGTGGCGCTAAGTACATCGCAATCCACTAATGTATCAGCGGATTGCTACAGGTGACTACCAGGTCTGCTTGGAACTTTCGTCCGAGCAGCCTGGTCACACATTGTAATAGAGGTGTTGTGCTGTCATCATTTCCGAGGAAGAAGGTTTGCGGATGAAGTTATTAGTCACGGGTGCGTCAGGTTTTTTGGGCAAATACGTGGTGACTGCTGCGCTACAGCGGGGCCATCAAGTGCGCGCCGTCGTGCGTCCGGCCAGCGATATCAC
This sequence comes from Cyanobacteria bacterium J06627_28, assembly GCA_038521595.1. Lineage (GTDB taxonomy): Bacteria > Cyanobacteriota > Cyanobacteriia > Phormidesmidales > Phormidesmidaceae > Phormidesmis. Next base: position 6,807 of record JBCBKQ010000202.1, read on the forward strand.
CACTATTCCCTGGTCTAGTCATCCAAATGTTTCTTTTGCTCGGTTAGATCTGCGCCGCCGCTCGGGCATTGTCGATGCGCTATCTGGCATGGACGCGGTGCTGCATTTGGCCGCTTCCAAGGCGGGTGACTTCTATGCTCAGTTTGGGGGCACGGTGCTCACCACCGAAAACCTGCTGATGGCGATGGCCGAGGCAGAGGTCAAGCGTCTGGTGGCCATTGGTACTTTTTCTGTCTATGACTACATCAATATGCGCAGTGGTTCATTGTTAGATGAGTCGTCTCCGCTGGTGAAGGTGCCTGCCTGGCGCGATGAATATGCGCAGACCAAGCTCCTACAAGAAAAGCTAGTAAAGCAGTTCGAGGCTGAGCAGGGCGGTCTAGTAACCGTTCTCAGGCCCGGCGTGATTTATGGTGCAGACAATCTGTGGACAGCTCGCCTAGGGGCTTCTCTAGGAGAAGGCAAGTGGCTGCGAATTGGTGCGTATTCTAAGCTGCCCCTTTCCTATGTAGAGAACTGCGCAGAAGCAATTGTGATGGCTGCTGAGCAAGAAGCTGCCATTGGTCAAACGCTGAATGTATTGGATGACAATCCGCCCACTCAGCGCCAGTACGCTACAGCCTTGCTCGCTCAGCTGCCCAATCCACCAAAGTTTTTCCCTGTGAACTGGACTGTGATGAGAGCCATTGGTGGGCTGGCTTGGGCGGTGAATCAGCGCCTGCTGGGTGGTAAAGCTAAGCTGCCGGGTGTGCTAGTTCCGGCTAAGCTCCACGCCCGCTTTAAGTCATTGGAGTATAGCAATCAGCGACTAAAGCAGTGCCTGGGCTGGACGCCAAAATATGACCTAACTATGTCGATTGCCCGCAGCTTAGAGACTAGCGGTCACTTTACAGTGGCGAAAACCACGTCTGATACTAAAGTTTCTCAGCCAGTGGGCTAATTTCGGCTGGCGCTCAATTCTCTGATCCATCCTCTAGGGTCACAATTTTCTCTCTGATACTTTCTCTTATGCGAATTGGTTATTTAACGGGAACTTATCCTCGGGCAACAGATACGTTTATCCAGCGGGAAGTGGCAGGATTGCGATCGCACGGTGTAGACGTGCATACATTTGCTGTCCGTCGCCCTGATGATGCCCATATGGTTGGCCCAGAGCAGGCGAGTGAAAGAGAGAATACGTTTTATATTTTGCCTCCAAGTATTTTGGATTTGCTGAAGACTCACGGAGGTTTGTTTTTGGCCGCTCCAAAGCGATATTTAGGCGCGCTCGCCCTCGCCTTCGAGACTCGGCAGCTGGGCGCAAAAGGGCTCTTGTTTCAGCTGTTTTACTTTTTAGAAGCGGGCATACTGGCAAAGCAGGTGTGCGATCGCAATCTCTCCCATTTGCACAATCACTTTGGCAATACCAGTGGTTCAGTGGCGATGCTGGCAGCCGCGTTAGGAGACTTCACCTACAGCCTGACGCTCCATGGCCCGGCTATTTTTTTTGAGCCCAGGCAGTGGCGCATTGATGAAAAAATTAAGCGAGCCAGCTTTGTTTCTTGCATTAGTCACTTTTGTCGTTCGCAGGCCATGGTCTTTGCACCGTACGAATCGTGGAATCGCCTGCACATTATCCACTGTGGTGTAGAGCCCGCTCAGTTTAATCAAGTGCAGCACGAGGGCCAAGGACATCGACTGCTCTTTGTCGGTCGCTTGGCAGCGGTGAAGGGTCTGCCCATGCTGCTAGAGAGTATAGCAATGCTAAAAGCGTCTCGACCAGAGGTGATGCTGACTGTCGTAGGTGATGGGCCAGATCGAGCCATGCTAGAGACTCAGGCAGCGCATTTGGGGCTAGCTCAGCAGGTTTCGTTTGTTGGCTATCAGTCGCAAGCGGCGGTGCGTGAGTATTTACAGGCGACGGATGTGTTTGTGCTGCCGAGCTTTGCTGAAGGCGTTCCTGTGGTGCTGATGGAGGCGATGATGTCTGGGGTGCCTGTGGTGGCAACGCAGATTGCCGGGGTCAGTGAGCTGGTCGAAGATGGCGTGAATGGGTATTTGGTGCCGCCGAGCAGTGTGGATGCGTTGTGCGATCGCATCGAAAAGCTCTTGGCCAATGGCAGCCTGCGACGGCGACTAGGCAGACAGGGCGCACAAAAAGTGCGTGAACAGTTTGACATTGCCAAAGAGTCTAAGAAGCTTGCTCAACTGATAGAGACAGTCGTTGGTGAAGAGAGAGAAAATCCTGATGTGCCAGCTGAACCCCGCGAAGTTTTAGTTTCAGCGCAGCGTTGAGGAGTTTCGCGAAGCAATTTCCTTTTGGTCTAGTCTGGAGGCTACTGGCAGTCGCTGAAGTTTTTGCAGCCGATATTCTCGGGAAGTGCGATCGCTTCTCCTGCTACTGCCCAATCATTTTCTTCAAACATGGTTTCAAGTCTTTCCACACGAGCGCTAGAGAGCGGATGCGTTTGCTGCCATTCGGTGACGGTGTTGAATAAGCCAAGGTCGAGTTCTTTTAACTGCATACGTTTGAAAAAGTCTAGGCTGTGGGCACCGTGACCGTAGCGGGCCATGATGAGTGCGATCGCATAGTCATCAGCATCTGTTTCTTGGCCTCGGCTATGGCTCAACTCTGCCAAGTTAAAAGCATTATTGGGGACAACAACAGAATTTTGGCTAGGGCTAAAGCCTAGCAGGCTCAGGATAGTGACCCACACTAGAGAGCGACCCAGGGCGTTGAGCGGATCGCGATGGTGCAAATGGCCCATCTCGTGGGCCATCACAAAGGCCAGCTCATTTTCACTCTGTACTTCGTTGAGCAGACCGTCGGTGATAAACAGATAGCTGCCCGCTGTCACCATGGCATTTTCTAAGGGCGTATCTAGAATTTTAACTTTTAGATCTGGATACGTGGCTGGGCCTGCTGGGGTCTGTGCCACATCTGCTTGCAAGGATGCGGCCAACTCATTGAGATAGTCCACCCGGCTGTCATTTTCTATCGTTTCAAACGGCAAACCTTGAACGAGTAATGCCCCGATCTGTTCTTCTTTTTTGGGGCCGATGCGATTGACGAGTTGTCCGGCGACTAGCCCCAACAGTGCGTAGATAATCAAAATCCCCAAAGAGACTGTGCCGATCAAATACGCTAGGTTAACCAGGGGATGAACCGGCGTGATATTGACTTCTTCAGTAATCTCTTTAGGGACGTATTTCATCTTCTTTTATTTGCCTTTCAACGGCCCTAGCGGATGCCTGTGCCGTAGGCCATAATTTCAACCGCAGAGAGGCCTTGTTTGCTCTGTCCACCGATGTTTGAAGTCTCAAAACGGACGTTGACAACTTGCGAGGCACCCCACTCCATGGCCTCTTCTTTCATGCGTAGCAACGCTTCTCTGCGGCCACGATCTACCAGGCTCTCGTAAACCACCATGCGCCCACCGACCAGGTTTCTAAGGCCAGCGGCGACCGTTTTAAAGTAGTCATTGGCAACCACAACGCTGCCCGCAAATAGTTTGGTCTCATGAGCATGGGGCAGTGCCTGCTTTGCGCCAAAGTTTACAACGGGCACATGCAGCGTTTTCTTTTCTCTTTCTTTGATAGAGGCGTAGTGTTTTGCTTCTCTCTGTTTACCAACAAAGAAGCCGACCCCTAGCAAAATAAAAAATACAATGATTTCCATAGCGTAGTCTCAGGTGCAATCTGTCTATTGCAGTGTCAACAGCAGTTAGTTTTGGACGTTGAATGGTTTTGATGGACAGTTTTAATGGGCAGAAGATGGCTGACCTACTGAACTTTGACTGCGGTGCCATAGGCA
>JBCBKQ010000203.1:0-10552 GCA_038521595.1 Cyanobacteria bacterium J06627_28
AAACGGGGTATTAGTAAAGCAATGGCGATCGCACTAGGCCAAAGGTTCAACGTCAATGCAGGACTATTCCTAGCATAAGCACTCTACCCGGGAAATAAAGACCACTGCGCTTTAACGAGGTCGTTATTTCCCGGGTAGAGTGCTTATGCTAGGAATAGTCCTGCATTGACGTTGAACCTTTGGCCTAGTGCGATCGCCATTGCTTTACTAATACCCCGTTTGCCATTAATCACCTCTGACACGACACCCTTCGAGCCGATAATCCCAACTAAGTCAACCTGTTTGAGATCATTGCTTTCCATAAGGAACTTCAGCATATCTAGCGGGTTAGCTTGATGTTCGACAGGGAATGCGTAGTGCTCATCTTCGAAGTGTTCAATGAGCTGGACTAACAATTCAAATAAATCTGTCTCTGCTTCAGTTAGCGACTCTTGACGTATTAAGGCTTCAACTTGTGTTAGTGCTCGTTTATTATCTTGCTCTGTCCGAATAGGTATAGGAAGATAAGTAGAGAGCAAAGCGCTATAAGAGTTTCTATCAATAGTAGGGGTCGCGTTTCCAGTCATTTTGGTCGTACTCCTTGTGCGTCAAAACATACTTGATGAAAATCGTTTGCCTTTCGTATTGAATATCTGTAATCAATCGATAGTGATTGCCTTTGATATTAAAGACTGTGAAACTCCCAGCAATGTCTGCACTATTGTATGTTTTGCGCACTTCGCTGAAATTTTTCCACTCTGCTGATTTTGCTAGGCGAAACCAGGCATACAAAGCCTTACCACTGTCTGGGTATCTATTGGCAAATGCCAACAGCTTTTTGCGGCTTATCACTCTCATCCTATAATGTTCTCATTTTGAGAACGCGGTGTCAATCGGGAAAGGTTGGTCTGATTGCTGAGCGTGTGATGCTATGGCTTTGCATACACCGATCACGACAGGGGGAACGCCAATTTCGTGATCGGTTCTGATGTTGATGGCGCTGTGCGGCCATGTGCTCGCATGGACCATCAACAGCATAGACAGTTAGTCATTTTTAGTACATTGTCCATGATCATCGTCTGTGGTGGTTTCGGTGCCGGGGGCGCAGAGCGTGCTGGTAAAGAGGGCATCGCAGTCGTCAATGCCGACGCAGGTGCAGGTGGTGTCGCCGCATTGGACTTCGGTGGTTTCGATTGGGATTTGAAACTGGGGATTGAGGGTCGTGGTTGGGCGGGTTTGTCTGCTGGGTGTGAGCTGTATTTCTTGGGTTGTGCGTTGGATAGTGTGGCGTTGATGTTGCTGTGCGATCGCTATTTCAGGCGTAGAGAAGCCGATAGTGGTCAGACCGATGAGACTAGCGGTCGAAATCAAGCAAAAGATAGAGCGTTTCATGTCATTACCTAGTGAGTGAGGGGGCAGCCCGTCGTTTACCTTGGGCTGTTGTTTCTTACTAGGGACATGTCCAAAAAGATATGCACTCATCCGCAAAATTATCTGAAGATTGCCTAGTCTAAGGGCTATTGGTCTGCACTTTTGTCTGCACTTTTGTCTTGGAGAATGCTGTAGATATCGATGTCCAAAGATAGCTGATAGATATCTCGTTTAGAGAGTGTTGTTTGCTGGGCGAGGGTTCGACTTGCTTCGCTGCGAGATTGCCCCTGTGCGAGAAGATTTTTTAGTTCGGTGATGATGTCTTCTGTGGAGAGTGTTGTTTGACTGGTGGTAGCCGGTGCAATGAGTAAGGTGAATTCTCCTTTGGGTGGGGTGGTTTTGTAGTGTGCGATCGCATCCCCAACGGTTCCTCGCCAAAACTCCTCATACCGCTTCGTCAACTCACGTGCTATGACAATCTCTCTTTCTTTCCCTAACGCAGTCTCTAATTCCGTTAGCGTTTTAAGAATCCGATGAGGACTTTCATAAAAAACAGCCGTGCGGGGTTCTGTTTTAAGCGCTTCGATTCTCTCCTTTCTTGTTTTTCCTTTCGCTGGCAGAAAGCCTTCAAAGGTGAAGCGATCGCACGGCAAACCCGCCGCCGCCACCGCCGCCACCACCGCAGAAGGCCCAGGAATTGGCACCACAGTAATATTTGCCAGGGCGCAAGCACAGACTAATTCGTAGCCGGGGTCGGATATACCAGGCATACCCGCGTCTGTTACCAGTGCGATCGCATCTCCTGTCTCCAATCGTTTAATCAACTGCGGAATCCGCTGCTGCGTATTGTGATCGTGATAGCTCAGCTGCGGCGTCGTGATTTGAAAATGATGGAGTAACTTGCCCGTATGACGGGTGTCTTCGGCTGCGATGACATCTGCTTCCTTGAGAATGCGCAACGCCCGAAACGTAATATCTTCTAAATTGCCAATGGGTGTACCCACGAGATAAAGCGTGCCAGAGTCAACTGCAGTGCTGCTTTCATTAGAGGACGCAGAGATTTGCGAGCCAGAATCCGTCACAAAGGCAACCCGAGATAACTTTATAGTAAAAATCCTACCAGCAATTTTCAGCTCGCCCTCCTCATTTACCAGACCCGCCATGACTCAAAACCACGGCCTCTTTGTCGGCGTCACCACCCTCGACTGTATCTATCAGGCAGACCATCCACCCGCAGCCAATGAAAAAGTCGTCGCAGCCAAGAGTCTCATAGTTGCCGGAGGGCCAGCCACCAACGCTGCCGTCGCTTTTGCCCAGCTGATGCGTAGTAATCAGGCCACATTGCATTCTGTGATTGGCGCTCACGCGCTCACTGGACTGATTAAAGAAGACTTGCTTACTCAGGGCGTGACTCTGGCCGATTTAGCTCCTGAAAGACTCGCTCCACCGGCTGTGTCTTCAATTGTGGTGTCGGCGGAAACCGGCGATCGCGCTGTGATTTCTCGTAGCGCAGCAGATGCGCAGGTAGATGCGGATGCCGTATCGCCAGATATCTTATCGGGCGTCAGTATTGTGCTGATTGATGGTCATCAGATGGCGGCAAGCGCTCAGATTGCGCAGTGGGCAAAAGAAAGGGATATTCCGATTGTCATTGATGCTGGAAGCTGGAAACCCGGATTTGAGTCTGTTTTACCGTTCGCCGACGCGGTGATTGCCTCCGCAAACTTTTTCCCTCCGGAATGTGAGACGACTGATGCGGTCATACGCTATCTCTTAGACTTGGGTATTACCAAACTGGCCATTACTCGCGGTGCGAAGCCCATTTTGTTTATAGAAGGTGACAACACTGCCGAAATGGAAGTGCCCAAGGTACGAGCCGTAGACACGCTCGGTGCGGGCGATATTTTCCATGGTGCGTTTTGTCACTTTTATCTCACGCATACTTTTGAAGAGTCGCTGCTAAAGGCCAGTAGAACGGCGTCGTTTGCCTGTCAGCATTGGGGCACCCGCGACTGGACAAAGATCTATCGCATTGACATTGATGATGATGACGATGAAGAGCGTACAAATTAGTGGCTGATTCTTTCGGTTACGCGAAGGCTGCGCCGTAGACTAATTAAGATTAGTCCATTGGGGGAAAGTGTATATGGCGTTTGATAAAGAAAAGGACGTTGCGATCGCAGCCGCATCTGCCGCCGCCGTCATCTGTGAACAGGTTCGCAAAACGATGGTGCCTGAAGCCATCGAAAAGAAAGACAAAAGCCCGGTTACCGTTGCCGACTTTGGCGCACAGGCTGTGGTGTGCAAGCACCTTAAAGACGCCTTTCCTAATGATTCAGTGGTCGGTGAAGAAGACGCTGGTGAACTCAAAACGCCCGAAATGGCCGCTCGCCTACAGCAGGTTACTGACTATGTAAAAGCAGTCGTTCCTGATGCCACACCCGAAGACATTACCCAATGGATTGACCACGGCAATGGTGCAGTTGCTCCTCGCTACTGGACGCTGGACCCGATTGACGGCACCAAAGGCTTTTTGCGCAAAGACCAATATGCTGTTGCGCTAGCGATGATTGCCGAGGGCGAAATTAAGGTGGGCGTGTTGGCCTGTCCGGCGCTGACGCTCAAGCTAAAAGATGGCGAAGCGACTGGCATTTTATTTGTTGCTGTGCGCGGTGAAGGTGCGACCATGCAGGCGATTGATGGCGGTACGCCTGAGCCCATTAAAGTGACAGGTTCAGACGACCAAGAACATTTCCGATTTGTAGAGAGTGTGGAGTCTGGGCATGGTGACCAGAGTTTGCAGAGTGCGATCGCAAAGGCCGCAGGCGTCACCACCGAATCTATGAGAATGGACTCCCAAGCAAAATACGGCGCAGTCGCCTCAGGCAATGCCGTCCTCTATCTGCGCTTACCCTCTCCAAAATATCCCGGCTACCAAGAGAAAATTTGGGATCATGCGGCAGGTGTGATTGTTGTAGAAGAAGCCGGTGGCCGCGTCACAGACATGTACGGCAAGACCTTAGACTTCTCAAAAGCCGATAGACTCACCACCACAGGCGTCGTCGTCAGTAACGGCGAAATTCACGACAAAGTACTAGAAGCATTGAAAGCAGCTGGTTAAGTCTTGGCACAACTTGTCTTTTAAGCCGCCATACCCTACCTTTTTCTCAACAGGGAAAAGGTAGGGTATAGCCTGTAGAAATAGCGGCTACAATCTCCACATAGCCCTAGTTGCTACAGTGCAGCTTAATGTAAAAATTGATCAGATTTGATTAAAACCCTACTTGCTTGTGGTCATTCTTCTTTGTCTATCCGAAGATTGTAGATATGCTGTCAAAACAAACTCTTGAACAACGTTTAGAAACGCTTGAGCAGGTCGTTGCTGGCCTTCAGGCAACATTATCAGCTAAACAGCCTTCATCAAAAAACTGGCTAGATAATCTTACTGGCTCTATTTCTGATGAGGCAGCTTTTTTAGAAGCGCTTGAATATGGCCGACAAATGCGCCAAGCAGATAGGCCGACGACTGATGATATCGACCAGACGTGAAATATCTTCTTGATACGGACCATATTAGTTTTTTACAACGTCGCTCAGGCTCCGAATTTAAGCGGCTATCTATGCGGTTATCTCAATATCCATCCGCAGAATTCTCAATCTCTATCATCAGTTTTCATGAGCAAGTATTAGGCGCTCATATAGCAAGCTGCTTAATGCATTGAGCAGCTTGCTAAGCACTAAGCTTTATAGAACAAGGGTCATAGCGGTACTGGGTTGCAATAAGCTTAGTGCAGATTGCCATAGCTTAATTAATCGGTCTCAGAAAAATGCTGATACTGTACGTGGCTACATTTTGTTGTCAGAGATTTTGGCGGCATTTTCGATGGCACCTGTTTTGCACTTTGATGAACGCTCCATCTCAATATTTCATGAGTTAAGAAAACAACAGGTTCGTATATCTACTATGGATTTGAGGATAGCCTCTATTGCGCTTGCCAATAATTTGACGCTGCTGACTCGCAATAGGCGTGACTTCAATAAGGTTCCAGACTTGATACTAGAAGACTGGACAGTCTGATGTTGGAGATTCGTGATTGTTGCATGGCGTTAGCGTTACGCCTTGACGATTTCTTTTTCTTTTGCTGCTTGCTCATCTTTGTTGAGTGCGGCTTTGCCAAGTCCTGGCAATAACCTCTTTGCCATGGCAGGACTCTCTTCTAGCAAGAATTGTAAGAAGGTTTCGGCGACGACAGAGAGCTGCTTTCCAGCTAAGTTTGCGACATACCAGTCTCTTTCGATGGGGAATCCCTGCACGTCTAGGATGGCCAGCTCGCCAGCGGTTCCTTCAGAAATAATGGTGTGCTGAGATAGGACAGAAATGCCGAGTCCGCCTGCGATCGCTTGTTTAATCGCCTCGTTACTCCCCAGCTCTAAACTCACCTTTACTTTTACATCATTCTCCTCAAATATTTTCTCTACCGCCTTGCGAGTACCCGAGCCAGCCTCACGCATGATGAATGGCTGATTGTTCAACATTTCGATGGGAATATTCTTTTTGTCTGCCAGGGGATGACTTTTTGGTGCAAGTACAATTAGCGGATTTTCTAAAAAGGGATGAATGTTGAGATCTGGCTGAGAGGGTGCCTGACTGATGATGTAGAGGTCGTCCTCATTTGCAGCCATGCTCTCTTGTAGTCGCTTGTGATTTGTCACCTTTAGCGATATGTCAATGCCCGGAAAGCGCTTACAAAAGGGCCCAAGCAGCCTTGGCACAAAATATTTGGCCGTGGTGATGACGGCTAGCTTTAGCTGACCTTGCTTCATGCCTTTGAGGTCAGCGACCGACATTTCAAACTTTTCTAAGCCATTGAAAATCTCTTGGCAGGTGCTCAGCAGCTTTTGCCCAGCTTCTGTGAGATATAGCCGCTTGCCGATTTGCTCAAAGAGGGGCAAACCAACGGCCTTGGTGAGCTGCTTTACCTGAATAGAAACAGTGGGCTGCGTCAGATACAGCTCCTCGGCTGCGCGGGTAAAGCTACCGTGGCGAGCAGTGGCTTCAAAAACTTTTAGCTGGTGGAGCGTCGCATGAATCACAGCATCAATCCCTTCTATAAAATCAGTGAAAAAAATCAGTGAAAATTGCTAGCCCAACAGCAACAAACGCCGCACCAAGTAACAATTTTGTAAGCTCTAATAGAACACAGTCTATCAAAGAATCAAATTAATGCGGGTTTATTCTATGGTTGTTTTTGCTCCAATGTTGTTGGTGCTAGCCAAAATAGATTGATTGAAGGCTATTTTTGGCCATAACAAAGCCTGCACCTAAAAGAGGTACAGGCTTTGTTACTGTGAAAAGATTCTCTGTCTAGGATTAATCTTTTGTCATGGCTCTCATATGACCTGTACCAGCAAGCCGTAAAAGAGCCCTCTATCTCAATAGGACAAGTCTGCTGCAATAATTGCGTCAGCTTATCGGTTGGACAGGCGCTTGCTGTTGTAAGCGTTGCCGCTGTAAACCGCTGTGCGAGTCGCGTAGTTAGTTGGCTGATTGGTGACGGCAACGGCAATCGGCTCAAAAGAGGCTGAGTTCCAGTTGCGCTCGTGAATGGGCTTGCTTTGTTCGCCTAAGAAATAAGCTTGAGTGCCAAGAATGGCAACAGCTGTCCAGCCAACGACAAAGAGTGAAATGAGAATTGTGGTCATCGTAGTGATGCCTCCACTCGGATTGATGTAAACAATTGTAACGCAATTTATGAGAAAGGATTTACACTGCTTGACAGATCTCATTTTTAAATAATTAAGAAGTGCGAGTATGGGCGATACCTTTTTGTCGTGTTGGGCAGTAGTATTTGGTTGATATGCCTTTGTTTACGTGCCGTCCACGGTGAGACGGTAGGTAAGTATAGAGAGTCAAATAGAAGCTATGCCGGTTTATTTTTTTTGGGGTGCAGATGAGTATCGGTTGAAAAAAGCGGTGACTACGCTACGCGATCGCACCCTAGACCCGGCCTGGGCCACATTTAACGACAACCGCATCGCTCCCGATACCCCGGATGCCCCTATCGAAGCGCTAAACCAAGCAATGACGCCTCCTTTTGGCATGGGGCAACGGTTCGTATGGCTATTTGATACGACCCTTGGCCAGCGCTGCTCCGAAGCTGTTATGGAAGAAATGGCTCGCACACTGCCCGCTGTGCCTGAGACGACGGTGTTGCTGCTGACAAGTGCGAATAAGCCTGATGGCCGGTTGAAATCGACCAAGCTGCTGAAAAAACATGCAGACGTTCGAGAATTTGCTGCGATCGCACCTTGGCAGACCGACCAAATGATTGGCCAAGTCAAACGTGTCGCCCAAGAAATGAACCTTCGCCTCAAGCCTCAATCGGCTGAACTGCTGGCCGAAGCCGTCGGAGCCGACACGCGCAGGCTGTACAACGAAATGGAAAAGCTCAGCGTCTACTGGAGCGCCCAAGGTCAGATCAAAACCGATCCACTTCCCCCCGAAGTGATTTCCCGTTTGGTCTCTGTCAGCACTCAAACCAGCTTTCAACTTGCCGAATCCTTAATTGCCGGGCGTACCGATCAGGCATTGAGTCTGGCTACTGACTTACTGGCTAACAACGAACCTGCCCTGCGAGTTGTTGCCACCCTGGTGGGGCAATTTCGCCGCTGGCTGTGGGTCAGCCTTATGGCCGCCGAAGGTGAGCGCGATGTGAAAATGATTGCCAAAGCCGCCGAAATCAACAATCCTAAACGCGTTTATATTTTGCAAAAGCAGGTAAGGGGCTGCTCGCCGCGTCAATTGCAGCGATCGCTTAGTCTCCTGCTCGCCTTAGAATTTAGTCTCAAACGCGGTGCCCCCGAAGAAATCACCCTGCAAACCAAAGTCATCGAAATCGCCAGCTGCTTTGCCAGCTAGACGCGCCATCAAGACGCGCCATCAAGACGCGCCATCAAGACGTGCCATCAAGACGTGCTATTAACAGGCGTCACTGTCCCTCATGATGAACGTTTAGACCTGTGTGCAACGCTCCTCTAAAATATCGAGATATCTGAGCGACGACTGACACGGCTCCTAGCCTCAGTTGTCTGAGTCGTCGCTATGCACTTAGCGTCCTTCAGACCACGGCCTACAGCGAAGTGGCTAAAGCTAAATGCGAAAAAGCTATATAAGGAGCCTATTTTCGTCATGATCCTGAAAAAGAAAGTCCGCAGTTCGTCAGGCTGGATTGCCCTTGCCTTAAGCTCATTAGTGTTCACGCAGCTAGCTTGGTTTATCGTTTCCCCGCGCATTTTGCCCGCTCACGCTCAGACCATCACCGATGACGATGTTGCCAACTACGCCCGCGCTGCTTTCGACATAGAACAAATTCGTCTAGATGCTCGCGATGCCGCCAGCGATATTTTGGCCAGCGAAGAAAATGCAGTCGATATTTTAGAGGTTTCCCTAAGCTGCCAGAGCGCCAGACTTAAAGATATGCCAGATATTTCTAGAGCGGGCCGGGTCGATTTGCAGTCTGTTTTGGTGAGCTTTTGTGCGCAGGCTAAAGCGATCGCAGAAGAAAACGACCTCACGCCAAAACGATTCAACTCTATTACTGCCGAACACAGAGAAGACGCCGCCCTCGCAGACCGCATCAAAGCCGCTATCAAAGAGCTGTAAGTCGAACAGGTGATTTGAGCAGGTGATTTGAGCAGGTGATTTGCACGAGCAACTTGAACGAGCAACTTGGACGAGCAATTTACTCGAACAGAATGCTGCGGTGAGCCCTAGGGTGAATTATGGCGTTACACTTATAGACTGTTCTTTAAGACAGCTGCACCGGCAAGGTGCTTTCACAGAACGCACCTTTTTCACCATGCATTCCTCACTATGCAATTTATCGATCAGGCAGAAATTGAAGTAGAAGGCGGCACAGGTGGCGATGGCCTGACAGCCTTTCGGCGAGAAAAGTTCGTCCCTGCAGGTGGCCCATCTGGCGGCACGGGTGGCAAAGGCGGCTCTGTTGTTTTAGTGACCAATCCAAACCTGCAAACCCTGCTCGACTTTCGCTATGCCCACCGTTTCAAAGCGCAAGACGGTGGTAAAGGTGGCCCCAAAAATAGAACCGGCGCTAGTGGTGACGATCTGATTATTGAAGTGCCCTGCGGTACGCTTGCCTACGACTTAGTCTCAGGCGAACTCATTGGCGATTTGACCGACATCGATCAGCGACTTGTGATTGCCCCAGGCGGCAAAGGTGGTCTCGGCAATCGTCACTTTTTGAGCAATCGCAACCGTGCTCCCGAAATGTCACAGCGGGGCATCGGCGGCATGATTCGCCAGGTGCGCCTAGAGCTAAAGCTACTCGCAGAGGTCGGTATCATTGGCTTGCCCAATGCAGGCAAATCAACCCTAATTTCCACACTATCTGCCGCCAAACCCAAAGTTGCCGACTATCCTTTTACTACGCTAGTGCCAAACTTAGGTGTCGTCCGCAAGCCCACAGGCGACGGCACAGTCTTTGCCGATATTCCTGGACTGATTGAGGGCGCCCACGAGGGGCAAGGCCTCGGTCACGACTTTTTGCGCCATATTGAGCGCACAAAACTGCTGCTGCATTTAGTCGATGGTACGGCTATCGACCCGGTAGAAGACTATAAAACGATTCAGCAGGAATTAGTCGCCTACGGTAAGGGGCTTGCCAGTCGCCCACAGCTATTAGCCATTAACAAAGTAGATGCTCTGCTAGAAGAGGAAGTCGATGAAATTGCTGCTGAGCTGGCACTCTCTAGCGGACAAAACGTATTTCGTATCTCAGCAGTCAGTCGGCAGGGTACCGATCAGCTACTACAGGCAATTTGGAAGCTGCTAGAAGACACTAATTTGGCACTGCAAGCCGAAGCTGAGCAGGCAGCACAGGCCATTATTGACTTCAACACGCCTATTTTGCGCTCGGTCGAGTAGCGGCGCTGGATTGTTTGCATGATCGGCCTAACGTTGCTCAAGATTGGGATTAAAGCTTTAGCCCCCGATAAAGCTTTAGTCGCTAAAGATGTCCCACCGTCTGCGATCACCGTAGGTAATCCAAGAGCTATCAAACCAAGAGCTATCAAACCAAGAGCTGTCAAATATAGCAAAGCGGGGAATGCATTCCCCGCTTTGCTATATTTGACAGCTCTTGGTTTGATAGCTCTTGGTTTGATAGCTCTTGGATTACCT
>JBCBKQ010000204.1:0-10545 GCA_038521595.1 Cyanobacteria bacterium J06627_28
GCCAGACTTGAACCCGATAGAACACCAGTGGTTTGTCCTGAAGAATCGAATGCGTAAGCAGATGCAATCAGGGAAGCCTTTTCGAGAAGTGGTTGATGATGCTTTCAGAGCAATGCCGTAATCTTAGTGGGAATTGCTATACATAAGCCACACACAGCAATCAAGCGCCACCTCATTAGCCACATACTCACTACGAATCAGATATAGATAATTAAACGCTTCTGTCCTGCTCCCGATTCCGGAGTTGGATTTGGACTAATGCTTTAAAGACTCTTAAGCATGTTCAATTGATACATTACGCACGGGAACAATACGACTGCAAACGTTAGCTTTTTCGAATCTAGGTGGCTGAAACTGCGGAAGTCTTTAGTATTATTTTTTACCGCCATTTCAAATTTTGTCCGCACTTATGACAGGCGAAAATGACAGGCAAAAATATCTTAATAGAACCCTGTAAAAGGCTTGCCATAGAGCGCCCCAAAGGACACTCAAAAAAAGACGAAAAAAAGTCATACAGGGTGCTTCCAAGATGCCGAAAAAAGTTTATATTGTGCGAGTGTTAATGGAACCGTAGATTCTCGGACGCTACTCGCCGCATAGTCCCTTACAATCAGCTCGCTATTTGGTAATTTCGCTTTATGAACGCTGCCCAGCGCCCAGCCACGCCCGCTTCTACCTCATCTCCTGAGCCCTTCAATCCTTTGACGGCTCAGCCTTCGACGACTCAATCTTCAACTCGGTCTGCCTATCGTCCAAAGCGCGTACCCTACAAAGGAGCGCGCCAGGCGATCGCCTTCGAATCGTCTGTCAAACTAACGGTCAACTTGCTTCTGGCTATCTTGGCGCTGACAACCATTGCCAAGCTAGTGCCCTACTACAGAGCACAGCAGCAGCGACTGGCCACCCTTGAGGCCTCTGTAGAAGCAGCCACACTCAAAAATGCAGAGCTGCGATCGCAATTTGACCGCAACTTTGATCCCACCCAAGCCGCCCGCATCATGCAAGAGCAAAGCGGACTCACCTACCCCAACCAAAAGAAAGTCATCTGGACAGAGCCCCCGGCACAGTAGGCGTACCAGAGCAGCCAATCTCAGACCAAACTAAATCCACCACAGCAGAAGTCTTGCCCTGACGATACAATTAGGGGGCAAGACTTCTTTTGCTTTGCGCCTGCTTTCGCTTTTCTTCTTTCGCTTTTCTTCTTTCGCTTTTTTAAGGAATGCCGTGGTGAATGCCGCCTTTGATGCTAATGCCAACCCTTTGGTCAACCCTCCTGAGGCCATCCCCCACAAGGCATCTGCATCGTCTGAGCCAGAGTTCAAATTTGATTCTATTGAAGATGCCCTTGTTGACCTAGCAGCTGGCCGCTCAATTGTGGTGGTCGATGACGAAAACCGAGAAAACGAAGGCGACGTCATCTGCGCGGCTCAGTTTGCCACACCCGATCTAATCAACTTTATGGCCGTCGAGGCCAGAGGTCTCATTTGCTTAGCCATGACCGGCGAACGGCTAGACGAATTGGATTTGCCCCTGATGGTCACCGGCAGCCCATTTGAAGATGAAAACGAGCAGACCGCATTCACCGTTAGCATTGATGCCTCGTTAGAACTGGGCGTGACCACGGGGATCTCTGCAGAAGATCGGGCCAAAACGATTCAGGTAGCCGTCAACCCTTCTGCAAAGCCTGCTGATTTAAGGCGTCCAGGCCATATTTTTCCCCTGCGGGCCAAAGAGGGCGGTGTGCTTCGCCGAGCCGGACATACCGAAGCAGGTGTGGATCTCGCTCGCTTAGCAGGCCTATATCCAGCAGGCGTCATCTGCGAAATTTCTAATCCTGACGGCTCCATGGCGCGCCTGCCCGACCTCGTGGGATATGCCAGGCAGCACAAAATGCGGCTAATTAGCATTGCCGATCTCATTAGCTATCGGCTAAAGCATGAGCGATTTGTGCAGAGAGAAGCGGTGGCTGCCATGCCATCAAAGTTTGGCGACTTTCAGGTATACGCCTATCGCAACAATCTAGATGGCTCTGAGCATATTGCCCTGGTCAAAGGCGACCCGGCAACGTTTAAAGACGAGCCCATCATGGTGCGAATGCACTCAGAATGCCTGACCGGCGATGCCTTGGGATCGCTGCGCTGCGACTGCCGAATGCAGCTGCAAGCCACGCTTAAAATGATCGAAAATGCCGGTAAAGGGGTGGTCGTTTATCTGCGTCAAGAAGGGCGGGGCATTGGGTTGGTCAATAAGCTCAAAGCTTACTCCCTGCAAGATATGGGGTTAGATACGGTGGAGGCCAATGAGCGTCTCGGCCTGCCGGTAGACCAGCGCAACTATGGCATGGGGGCTCAGATTCTGATGGATTTGGGCATCAATCAGTTTCGCCTGATTACTAACAATCCGCGAAAGATCGCCGGGCTCAAGGGCTACGGGTTAGAAATGGTAGATCGCGTACCGCTGCTGATAGAAGCAACAACTTACAATGCTGACTACCTCGCAACAAAGGCCAAGAAACTAGGTCACTTCCTACTACAAACATACTTAGTGACGGTGGCTATTCAATGGCGCGCAGACGTCACGACTGGGGCTCAGACTGGCAGCAGCGTAGACCCAGTTGCCGCTCGCTACGAACGGCTAGAAAAGCTGCGTGCTCTGGCTCAAAAGCATGGCCTCTTGTTACAAGAAGAGGCTCGCTCCGTTGCCGTTGCCGTCTTTGCCCAAATGCCTTTAATTGCTCATCTGGGGTTGGATCAGCCGGGCCTTGCCGACAGCGACTGGTACAAGGACTGTAGCCATCCCTATGTAGAGGCGATCGCATCACTACTCGATGAACTCATCGCCTGGCAAGATATCGAACAGCTAGAGTTCTTAGTTTCGTCGGGTAGCGATCCCTTTACGCAGCTACAGGTCCGCCTTGACCGGCAGAGCCTACCTTGGGATGCCACAGCCGATACCAGTAGAACACAGCGAGTTTTACCTAGCGATATCTGCCAGTCGCTGGAGACACAGCGGATTTATAGCTTTGGGCACTTGGCCTAGATCAATTAGATCAATCGCGCGCAGCATTCTCGTCACGCTACCGAATCAATCGCATGACAAGAGCTACGGTTCTATCCGGCCCAGCTGACTAGGACGCTGCGGAGAAAGCGCAGGTGAAGCAATGACATCATCATTGCCACGGCGAGCAATCACCTCTGGCTGAATAGCCGCCACTGCCCTTAAAAACTGAGGATCCGCGTCTGTCCCGCGCATAGCTGGGTTGATCTCGAGCGCTCTTTGCTGTTCAGGCGTCAGCGTCACATTAATATCTGGCGTGATGCCTCGGGTACTGATGTCTGTGCCATCGGGCGTGTAGTAATGCGCCACAGTCACAGCAATACCCGATCCATCCGATAGACCATGCAAGCTCTGAACCAAAGCCTTACCAAAAGTAGGATTGCCCACCACCACCGCGCGATCATTGTCCCCAAGGGCACCCGTAACAATTTCACTAGAGCTGGCAGACTGTCCGTTTACAAGTACGGCCAAGGGCAGATCCGTAACGGCAGTCCGGTTAGCCGTAATTTCGTCGCTATTGCCATCTCTGTCCACAGTGCGAACAATGCTGCCCCGAGGTAACCACATACGACTAATGTCAATGCTGGCCTGCAATAGGCCGCCGGGATTGTTGCGCAGGTCTAGCACAAAGCCCTCTGCGCCTTGCTCTGTGAGAGTAGTGATAGCAGCATCCATCTGCTCGGCAGCATGACCACTAAACTCATCTAGGCGAATGTAGCCAACAGAAACGCCACTTTCTTGAGTTAGCTCAAAGCTAACTGTCGGCACAGACACGGCTTCTCTCGTTAAGATCAGGGTCTCTTCGCTGAGATCTTCGTGGCGAACGGTGATAGAAAGCTGAGTACCCACCTCACCCCGAATTAGTTGAGAAGCGCTTTCTACGTTTAGATTGCGGCTAGAGCGACCATCAATAATGAGGATCTTATCGCCAGGTTGGAGCCCTGAGCGCTCAGCGGGTGACTGGTTTAGGACGCCGCTGATAATCAGGTCACTGTCTACCTGCTGCAAGCGCACGCCAACGCCAGAAACTTCTCCAGACGTTTGCTCCGTGAGTGCAGCGTACTGCGCTGGATTGAGAAAGCGAGTGTAGGGATCTTCTAGTCGGCGCAAGACACGGCGTAGCTCGCTATAGGCCGCGTCCCGCGAGGTATAGTCGCTGCTGAGGAGGGTCTGCCGCACGCCCAGCCAATCAACGCGGTTAAAGTTGGCGTCTACATACTCTTGATAAACCAGCTGCCAGGCTTCGTCCAAAACCGTTTTAGGGCTGTCTTGAAAGCCGGATGCAGCGGCGGGTTGTGCTGTAACGGGAACGAGGCCTGTAGCCATTGCTGGCAGTACAAACGCCATCGCACCTAGAGAGAAGTTTTTCAGCAGGCCTAGAGCGCGGGCAGTGTTTTTCATTTAGAGCGCGGCAGCAACGAATAAAATATACGAAAAATATAAAAAATGGGGCTAAAAAAATGAAGCTAATAGTAGTGGTCAATAAAGCATACACAAACAGACACCGATATGCTCACCAACTCGCTATCTATATAGATTTAAGATGCACTCCTTCATAAAGTTGGCTCAGTTAAGTTGGCTCATGTAACTGTGACCTAACTGACTCAGATGTGACCTAATTTACTCAGATGTGACCAAACTTACTCAAAGCTTTAGTGTCAGGACAAAACTAGTGGCAGGACAAAGTTACTAGGCAGGCATGTGGTAAGTAGGCATGTAGGTTGGTCTGACTTGGAGCATTTTCCTATTGGAAACCATCCCTATATTAGTAGATGTCTTGATTCGTGACACATTTTTCAGCCCAGCTATCCGACCGCTCTACCGTATTTTTACGCAGAAGCGCTAAGAAATAGCACATAACGACTAGCATCTTGTCAGTAGAGGCACCTTATCAGTCAATGCATAGCTATATCCCGCCAAACAGATTTTTTCCATACCTGAGCTGGCCCCAGGTGGCGGCACTACCCAACAAGGCAAATACTCTGATCATTCAGCCCATTGGGGCGATAGAGCAGCACGGGCCACATTTGCCGTTGATTGTAGATGCGGCGATCGCAACTGCCGTCGTCGGCAAAGCCCTGGCACAGCTAGACGACACTATTCCAGCCTATGCCCTACCTCCGCTTTACTACGGTAAGTCAAACGAGCACAGTGGCTTTTCAGGGACTATCACCCTGACAGCTCATACGCTAATGGCCGTTTTGCTAGAGATGGCGGACAGCATATATCAGGCAGGCTTTCGCAAGCTTGTATTTGTCAACGGCCACGGCGGACAGCCGCAGGTACTAGACATTGTGGCCCGTGATTTGCGCGTCAAATACCCTGATCTAATGATATTTCCCTTGTTTGTCTGGGGCGCGCCCCATAGGGTAGCTCAGATTGTCGGTGAGCCGGAATATGCACAAGGCATTCATGCCGGCGACGTGGAAACGAGCGTGATGCTGGCACTGCTGCCAGAACAAGTGGATATGGCTAAGGCCGTAGATAACCTACCAAAGACGTTTGCGTCAGATAGCTTGCTCAGCCTAGAAGGGCAGCTGCCGACCGCTTGGACGATGAAAGATCTCAGCAGCAGCGGCGTTGTAGGGAATGCAACAGCGGCAACGGCCCAAAAAGGCGAGGCGATTTTAGCGTCTGTAGTGGCGGGCTGGGTCAAGGTGTTTGAAGAGCTTTATCGATTTGAAGGTTTCGCGACATCAGAAGGGTTCGCGACATCAAACGAGGGATGAGCAGATCTGCCTGTAGACCGTAGACAATAGCGGTAGACACACGACACATATAGACACATATAGACACATATAGACACATAGATATTTGTAAAGTGGGGTCGGCTTTTTGGGTTTACAAACACTAGAGTTTTTAGTGGTTAGGTATTACCTGCTACAAATCGGGCAGCCTATCGATAATTTTGCTAGATGAGGAATCTTTTACCGTGCCATCTACTAAAACGGCCACGCAGACAAAACCTTTGGCTGACAGTCATACACCTGCCGCAAAGCAGAAAACTGGTCAAAACGCAGACAGTAAAACATCTGTTAACAACGCAATATCCGTTGACGGTACCAATGCCAGCACAAATGCCAGTACAAACAACAGTGCAAATGCCAGTGCAAATGCCAGTACAAAAACCATGCTGAAAACTTTGGCTGTCGATATTGGGGGGAGTGGCGTAAAGGCGCTGATACTCGATGAAAAGGGAGAGGCGCTGACGGAGCGCGATCGCATCAAAACGCCCAAGCCCGCAACCCCAAAAGCCGTCATGGCCGTCATCGAACAGCTCGTAAAAAATCAGCCTGACTTTGACCGGGTTTCCATCGGATTTCCAGGCGTCGTCAGAAAGGGCGTGGTGTATACGGCGGTAAATCTGCATCCAGACTGGCAAGAATTTGACCTCGCAGGCAAGCTTTCTAAAAGCGTTGGTTGCCCGGTGCGCGTGGCAAACGATGCAGATTTACAAGGCATGGGCGCTATTTCTGGCAAAGGCGTAGAGCTAGTGGTGACTCTAGGCACTGGGTTTGGCACGGCGCTTTTCACCGATGGGCATTTGGTACCCAATATTGAAATTGCACACCATCGGTTTCGTAAGGGTGAAACCTATGAAGAACAGCTCGGGCGGGCAGCGCTAAAAAAAGTCGGTCAGAAAACTTGGAATGCCAGGCTGCTAAAAGCCATTAGCTCTCTCTCTCGTATGCTGAACTACGACCGGCTATATATTGGTGGCGGTGAAACGAAGCATATTGAAGTAGAGCTGCAAGAAAATGTGACGATAGTGCCTAATGTGCTGGGGCTGCTAGGCGGGATTAATTTGTGGAAGGAATAAGCGAGGTTTTATCGCTTAAATTTCATCGCTTAAATTTCATCGCTTAAAGAACAATCCACTTTCTGTACAGATGCCGTCAAGCGGGATATCCCAGACATCTCTGGGCAGCTTTGGCACTCTGGCGTATTCGAATACGATGCCGAGGGTGGTTTTGTTTTTCCAGCTGCGATCGCTCAGCATCCGATCGTAAAATCCACCGCCATAGCCCAGCCGATATCCATTCACATCGCAGGCTATGCAAGGAACTAAAATCAGGTCTACCTTATAAGGCTCTACAACGGGTGACTTGGGATGGGGCTCAGTAATGCCAAAGGCGCCTGGCGCGAGCGGCCATTGGCTGGTGGGAAACCAGCGATGCCAGATCAGCTTTTTGCCCTCACATCGGGGCAACCCCCAACTCCGCTGCGGCTGCTGGAGCAACGCCCCCAAATCAGGCTCACCACTGGCACTGCAATAGGCCAGGGTGAGCTTGGAGCGTTGGAACGTAGGCCAGTTTTGTAAATGCTGACAAATGCTGGCCGATTTTTCTTGGCGAATGCGCTGAGGCATAGCCTGCCGCGCCTTGAGCAGGGCGCGGCGCTGTGAAGCTTTGTCCATCAACCCTATCTCTGGCTCAGCTGCTGATAAAGCATCGAGATTTTTTCGATGACTTCAGCCGCGCTCAGATCATCGGTCACAATCTCAATCGCATCGGCGGCTTTGCACAGGGGAGAAACTTCTCGGGTGCTGTCTTTGCGATCGCGCTCTGCGATCGCCCCTTCCAATGCTGTCATTTCAGGCAAAGGCTGCTGCTGCATTTTGAGATCTTGATAGCGTCGCCGTGCCCGCTCTGCCACTGAAGCCGTGAGATAAATTTTTAGTTCGGCATGGGGAAATACCTTTGTGCCAATGTCTCGACCATCGGCCACAATGCCACCCTGCCGGCCGTACTGCTGCTGCTGCTCCACTAGCTTGGCTCGCACAGCCGCCTGTGCCGCAATTGTCGAGACCTGCCCAGTCACCTCAGCCGTACGAATGGCCTGGGTCACGTCTTGCCCATTGACCTGCACCGTTGGCGGCTGAGGACTGTTATTTTCAACATTCGCAATCAGCTGGATATCGCACTGGGGCAGATGCTGAGCAACACTCGCCTCATCCGCCGGGTCAATCCCCCGCTGCAACACGTACCAGGTAAGCGCACGGTACATCGCCCCCGTGTCTAAGTACAACAGCCCGAGCTGGTGGGCGAGTTGGCGAGCAACGGTGGATTTCCCGGCACCCGCTGGACCATCGATGGCGATAATAGGCGCACGGTCAGTGAGAATAATATTGTCTAAAAGCCTCGCACCTATTGGGGTTGAAGTACTTTCTTTTACGGAGCCGGTCTGATTTTCAGAGGTGCCTACAGTTGCTGCGATCGCCATCATTCCTACAGTTTCAATAAATTCCAAAGGCTCCAGTGTATCAGGATGCACCAGCTCTAAATAGTCTAAAACCGCAGCGGGTTCACAGCTCAAAACTGCGTCAGCCGCCTTTAGCAACGCTTCGCGGGATCTTTCACCCTGCATAAAAGCTACCTTAGCCGCCCTTAGACTCCGTTGAAGCACAGTCGCCTGCTGACGCCCCTGCTCAGAAAGATAGCGGTTGCGCGAACTCAGCGCTAGCCCGTCAGACTCTCGGACAATCGGACAGACCACAATCTCTCCAGGGAGATTTAAGTCTTGCTTTAGCCGCTTTAAGATGGCGACCTGCTGAGCGTCTTTTTGGCCAAAGTAGGCGCGGGTGGGTTGAACAATGTTGAGCAGCTTCGTCACCACCGTCGCAACGCCCTGGAAGTGAGTCGGACGAGATCGACCACACAAGATATTCGTCATCGCAACAGGCGGCACGACCTGAGTGACGGTCGATAAATCGGGCTGAGCACTGCCATACAGCATGATGGGCGATGGCATAAAGATGGCATCAACACCTGCGGCCTCACATAGCGCTTGGTCAGCTTCCTTGGGCCTGGGATATTGGTCTAAATCTTCGGTTGGTGCGAACTGTAGCGGATTGACAAAGATGCTGACAATAACGATTTGGTCAGCTTGGCGCGATCGCTCAATCAGACTCAAGTGTCCAGCGTGCAGTGCCCCCATCGTCGGCACAAGGCCAATGTGCTCGCCGCTTCGATAATCACTCAAGTAGTCACGCAGCTCAGAAATAGTATGGAACAGCTGCACAACAAAAGTCCTTCTCAAAGGCTCTGACACGAGCCGCCGAGACAAATAACAACCTCATTAATTTAACGCAGTGTGCTAAAGAGCAGTCAGTACTTTAGTTAGTCAATCAGTCTTTTTATCAACTAAAAAGAGAGCCCCCTTAAACCAGAAGAGGCCTCTCTCAAAGCGTAATTATCTGGCCTTTCTCCGGTAGGCCAAAGCGTCAATAGGCCAAAACGTCGATCTGTACTGTTACAACCCCAGAATCAATCAAACCAATCTCAGCAGCAGCGCCCGCAGAGAGATCAATTATTCTGTGGCCAGCATAGGGACCGCGATCATTAATTCGCACCGTCACCTGACGGCCATTATTCAAATTAGTCACTAGCACCTGAGTACCAAAAGGCAGTGTTCGATGTGCAGCCGTAATGCCCCACTGGTTGTATGTTTCGCCATTGGCCGTCAGCCTGCCATTGAAGCCAGGACCGTACCAAGAAGCGCCACCGACATTGCTGTAAACAATTGCAGAAGTCGGTGCGACTGCAACTTCTGGTGCGGGTTCAGGCTCGGGCAGCCCTTCGATTTCTTCAACGGGCGCTGCATCACCGAGCAAACGACGCAGGCGGTTTGTTACCTGGAGCGCGTCTTCTGCTGGGTCTTCGGTCGTGTCAGCCAAAATAGTGCGGCTATCAAGCGCAATGAGATCTTCATCCGCCAACGTCACAATGAAGCCGTCGGTTTCCTCGTGCCAGCGAACGGAAAGCGCCTCGGCATCAAGCGTACCAGGGCTGAGCTGAGCGCCCAGGTTGCTGGCGCGTAAGACAGGGTCATTTTCTTGGGCTGCGCTGAGAATGTCACCAGCAGGGGCTACATCAGCCTGGAGGCCAGTGGACGCTTCTGTTGTTGCGAGTGCGATCGCGCTGTTGTTATTGGAGAGGCTATCTACCTCCGTACCAATAAAGGTCAGCACTGGAATGTCCTTTACAAAAAGAGTTGCGGCTTGGCGGCCATCGATAGTGTGTGGATAAACCAGCACATCATCAGATAGCTCAGGCGCGAGATCAGCGGCTGGCTGTAGCTCAATCGTATCGGTAGCGGCAGTGGGATTAGAAGCGACTGCGTC
Organism: Cyanobacteria bacterium J06627_28; assembly: GCA_038521595.1. Lineage (GTDB taxonomy): Bacteria > Cyanobacteriota > Cyanobacteriia > Phormidesmidales > Phormidesmidaceae > Phormidesmis. Next base: position 10,181 of record JBCBKQ010000204.1, read on the forward strand.
AGCGGCTTGGCCGACGGACTGCGCGTGCACTGTGGGGGCGGCGATACCAGACAGCAGAAGGGCTGCTGCAAAACCACTAGCAAATTGCTGTGTCATCGAACCTTTAGAAAGCAAAAACATAATCGGCTTCATAACGACAGCTCTATGACTGGGCGATTAACCTAGGCCACTTAAACAAGCTGCTGCTTTACCTGAAGCGCTTTACCTCTACTCAACCTTTCTGGGAAATTTAATGAACATCGCCAATCTACACGAACAAATCTGCTGTCAACTCCGAGTTTTCTCTAGACACATACCTTTCGAAAGCTTCACAACCACTTCACCAAAATCTTGAAGTCACGAAATGTAAAGGTTTTGGCCGGTCA
>JBCBKQ010000205.1:0-10517 GCA_038521595.1 Cyanobacteria bacterium J06627_28
AAAAGTTTCCAACCAGCGATTGACCGCACCGCCGTGTTTTTGATGCCCGAGTATGTGCTGGCAGCGACTTTGGGCATTGGGTGCCCCTAGCAAATCTGCGCCCGCCGTCGTCCAAAAGTCCACCATGTCAGCGGTCATTTCAGGGTGAAACTGAATGGCATAGGTGCGATCGCCCCACCGAAATGCCTGATTGGGAAAATCCTTGCCACTGGCCAAGCGCACCGCTCCCTCGGGCAGCTCAAATCCCTCATTGTGCCACTGATAAACCTCCATTCTGTCTGAGAAGAGGGACTGCCCTTCCTCGGTGGCAAAAATGGGATAGTAGCCGATTTCTTCGACCGCATTTTCATGGCGATTTACGTCAGCGCCCAACACCTTGGCCAGTAGCTGTGCCCCTAGGCAAATGCCTAGATAAGGCAGCCCTGCTGCCAGCACCTGACGAATCCAGTCCATCTCTTGATGTAAGTATGGCTCGTCATCATTGACGCTCATGGGGCCACCAAATACCAGCGCCCCCGCATACTGCTCAAAACACGTCGGTAGCGCATCGCCAAAAATCGGCGCTCTAATCTCTAGCTCATAGCCCATTTTTTCGAGCTGATGGCCCACCTGTCCTGGCAGGGTCGTCTCTTTGTGGATAACGGTGATAATTTTTCGTGGAGGCTGACTGGCAGAGGATGATTGCGCAGAGCTTAGGGAATCGATACTATCAACGTCCATAAAAATCGACGGCGGGCTCTTTTGGATTTAACTGTCTTCGGCAGAGGCGTCATCGCCACTACTCGTATTCCCAGTAGAGGATTCATACAGTGCGTTGAGCTGCTCTCTGGCGTCCTTGATAGAGATAGAGCGCATGACCAGCAGCGGCTCTTTGATAACGCCGCCATTATTGTCGAGCAGTTCGGGGTGCGGCACTGGCCGATTGGCCTTTTCGATGGCTGAGGGTCTTTGAACCTCGGTGCCTAGCCGGACCAGGTTGCGAATCATATTAGAGACCGCAAGGACGGCTAAAACCGTAAACGCAAGAATATAGAGCAGTTGCAGCATGGGGCTTTGAGGGGGCTGAAGGGATGGACACAGGGGCTTACGTCAGATGTCTGCTTTGGCCAGTTCTTTAGATTGGGCCAGAGGTTGGGCCAAGCATGATAGGCCTCAGGATTAGTAGGCCAATATGGCAGATTAGCTATTTGGGATAGCTCTCGGGGTAGTCAAAATGATTAGACGCATTGCCCTCTTTTCGGAGTTTGATGGCGATGCTCCAGCACTCGTGAACAAGGCTATGCCAGCCCATGACTACGGGCATTTCTATGCCTGCTTGGCTGTCGGTAGCGGCGGCGAGTGCCTTTGAGGCATTGACCTGCTGCAGGGCCTCACGCACCTGTGACAACAGGGCTGCCTGCTCTGCCTTGGTCAAAAAGCCAATGGTTTGGCCCTCTAGCATGTCTATGGTGCGACCAAACCAATGCTGAAAATCATCTAGCAGGGGCGGCAGCACGGCCTTCAGCAAGTCAGCATCTTCTGGGGAGGGGGACGAAAAAGCCATAGAAACGCACGGGACAAAGAACGGATGCGGCTCGCTTTCTCAAGCGCTTCTTACTATCTTAGTACGATCTTTACTTTTGAGACGGCTCACCTGGTCCTTCTATTATTTGTTGGGCTGCGCTTGTTATGTGTTAGTTGTGTTGCGCCTATCTGCCGTGGTGGGTGTGTAGTCGGTGGCAATTTCCTGAATTTCGTTGAGTGTTTGCCAGCCTGCTGCCCATAGCTGACGATTTTTGAGCACTTTGGCATTCACCCAAAAGCGCACGGCAGGGTCACAGGCAGCGACGACTTCTGCGAAGACCATTTTGTCTTGATTTTTGCGATTGACGACGTGGAAGTGCCGCCAGCCCATGGTTTTTTGCTGCGCGGTCCATTTGGAGCCGACGAGGTGAGGAAATTTTTGTTTGGCCATGAAAGATGATTGGTGACGGCGTCACTTTGCAGATCGGCAAACAGGTGCAATATTGGTCAGGCCTGCGCGTGGCTGACTCAATGCTCGACGAATTGGCTTTATCGCCTGTCGTTTTTTAGATTGTCTTCTAGTGTAGGACAGGGCAAGTATCTGCCTAGGTATGGCATCAGGACACACCATCATGATTGAAGTCGATCAGCTGCAAAAGACGTTTGGCTCTACTGTGGCCATTAAAGACGTGACCTTCAAGGTCGAACCCGGTGAAATTCTGGGCTTTTTGGGGCCAAACGGCGCCGGTAAAACCACGACGATGCGCATTTTGACTGGGTACTTGCCGGCCACGGCAGGGACGGCGCGGGTAGCGGGTAAAGATGTCCATGCCGAGTCGATGGCCGTGCGCCAGAATATCGGCTATTTGCCAGAGACGCCGCCGCTGTACCCAGAGATGACAGTGGAGGGCTTTTTGCACTTTGTCGCCCGCATTAAGGGGGTGGCGCCGGGAGATTTGGCGGCGCGGGTGACCTCTGCAATCAATCGCTGCAATCTGCAAGAAAAGCGGAAGGTAATCATTCGCAAGCTGTCTAAGGGCTTTCGGCAGCGGGTGGGCATTGCGCAGGCGATTGTGCACAACCCACCTGTGATTATTTTGGATGAGCCAACGGTGGGGCTCGATCCTCGGCAGATTATTGATGTGCGCAATCTGATTAAGAGCCTGGCAGGGGAGCATACGATTATTTTATCGACGCATATTTTGCCGGAGGTGAGTATGACGTGCGATCGCATTACTATCATCAACCGAGGCCAAATCATTGCTACCGATACCCCAGAGCATTTGGTCGAACGGTTGGCGGGTCAAAGCGGCTATCGCGTAGAGCTGCGGGCTGACAAAGCGCAGGCAATGTCTGTACTGCGTACGGTGCCAGGGGTGACTAAGGTATCTGCGATCGCCTCAGAAGGACTTGCCGATGGTCACCAACGCTTTCAGGTGACGACAGGCGATGACGATTTGGGTAGTGCGATCGCTGCCCAGGTGGTGAATGAAGGGCTTGACCTTTTTGAACTTAGCCGCAGCCGCGCCAGCTTAGAAGATGTGTTTATCAACTTGACAATGGAAGAGCGCGACACTGCGTCAGGCGAGACATCAGGCAAGGACAGCTTGCTCCCTGCCTCAGCTGATGGTGAGGACGCTGTTATTACGCAGCAATCATCAGCATCATCCAGCGAAGAGCCCAGTGCCACAGCCAGTGCCACAGATTTATCATCGCCTGCTTTAGTCGCCGACTTATCCGACGATGGAGAAGACGGTGGCCCAGAGATGGATGCTCCCGCAGAAACGGCTGAGATTTCTCTGACAGAACTGGGCGATGACGGCGAGCCATCAGACGCTATCTTTGACCGGGAGGAACCGTCATGACAATATTTTTAAGCAACTTGCTCGCCATTTACCGGCGTGAGCTACAGAGCTATTTTTCATCTCCGTTTGCCTACGGTATTGCGGTTGTATTTTGGCTGATTGGAGGGATGTTTTTATCCGTCATTTTGCTCGGGCCAGATGGCGTGATTGCCACCGTGAGCGCATCCGATCAGCTCGGTCTCAATCCTCAGCCGGTTGATGTACCCTATGAGTTTCTGAAAATATACCTCAACATTTTGGGCTCGCTGTCGATGTTTTTGCTACCCATGCTCTCCATGGGCCTCTACGCCGAAGAGCGCAAGCAAGGCACCCTAGAGCTGCTCGCGACCTCGCCTTTGACTAACTGGGTCGTCGCGCTTGGTAAATTGCTGGGCGTGGTGACGTTTTATAGTGCGATGCTGCTACCGCTGATGATTTCAGAGGTGATTGGGTTGAGTGCGAGTGAGCCCACTTTTCCTATCAAACTGCTGCTGCTGGGTCACTTTGGTTTGCTGCTGCTGGCGGCGGGCGTGCTGTCGCTGGGTATGTTTATTTCTTCGCTATCAGACAGTACGGTGCTGGCGGCGGTGATGACGTTTGGACTGGTGCTGGTGCTTTGGATTATCGATGCGATCGCAAACGTATTCCCTGGCCCCATAGGTGAAGGCCTCGGTCACATTTCTCTACTCACCCATTACACCGACTTCACCCAGGGCATTTTTGACACCAGCGGCCTCATTCTGTTCTCTAGCTACATTGTGCTGGGGCTATTCCTCACGGCCCAATCCATCGACACCCTGCGCTATCAACGCTCCTAGTGATTGACTCTGAAGTGATTGACTCTGAAGTGATTGACTCTGAAGTGATTGACTCTGAAGTGATTGACTCTAAGGAACGAGGATGAAATAAATTGGTCAATAATCAACTGCCCGGAGCCCTCACCCCAACCCTCTCCCGGGGGAGAGGGAGCTTTCAGATCCCCTTCTCCCCTCGGGAGAAGGGCTAGGGATGAGGGCCTCCAGCGTTTAGGAAACGAGCCAGTTATTTAATTTCTGATCCTAAAGCAACTAACGCTAAAGCGATTAACGCTACTGTTCTTTCTAAACCCTGTTTTTGCTAAAACCTACTTGTGGCTAAGCCCCTCAAGCTTCAACCGCTTAACTCTATCTGTTCTTCTGCCTGCTCTACCTCAGTCCCCGCTCTCGTCTGCCGTATGAAAAACCTTGCGTCCCTTCTCAAATATCTGATCTGGCCCGGCATTATGCTGGTGACTGCCGGTTTGGTCGTTGGCGTTTTAAACGGTTGGACGGTAACCGCAGTTGCGCTTTTAGTTGTAGGTTTATTGCTGCTAGTCGCCAGTATTGCAGCGGGTGACTTTGACGTATTCAAGCTGGCCTTTTGGCAGCGGCGCTCTACCCAGGCGGGCACAAATGCCTTCGTTTCTGTTCTATCTGTTCTCGTTATTTTGGCCCTCGTCAACTTTTTGGGTGCCCGCTACGACAGCCGAACCGACCTCACCGAAGGCCAGCTACTCACCCTTTCGCCCGCCTCGCAAACGGTTATTGCAGAGCTAGAGCAGCCCACAAAAGCCTTTATCTTTAGCCCTACGCCTAACCCCATTGATCAACAGCTACTAGAAAACTATCGCCGTTACAACTCAGAGTTTACCTACGAATATCTGGATCCTTTCGCTCAGCCTCAGCTCTCTCAGCAGCTAGGCGTACAAACGTTAGGAGAGGTGCATTTACAGGCCGAGCCTACGGATCCGGGCTCTCCTGGTAGAACGCTGTTGGTGCAGACGCTCAGCGCCCAAGAAAGACTCTCTGAAAGGCAGCTGACTAACAAGCTGGCGCAGCTAGGTCAGAGCGAGGTCGCCGTTGTTTACTTTTTACAAGGACATGGTGAGTATGCGATTGATGGATCTCAGGCAGGTATGTTTGAGGCCGCTAGCCGCTTAGAAGGCGAGAACTTTACGGTGGCGCCGCTGAATTTAGCAGATACGGGCACCATCCCGATTGATGCCGATGTTGTTGTGATTGCAGGCCCACAAGAAAAGCTGTTTGAAAACGAAGTGATCGCGATTCGTGACTATACAGAAGCCGGTGGCAGTTTGTTTGTGCTGATAGACCCGCAGGTGGAAACCGGGCTAGAAGTTCTGATGAGCCAGTGGGGCGTGGTGCCTGAAAAGACGATTGTCATCGATACCTCTGGCGGTGGGCAGCTAGTCGGCTTAGGCCCAGCTGCACCGCTCATCACAGACTATGGCGACCACCCCATTACAGAGGCGTTTGATCAAGGTCGCTCCTTTTTTCCGGTTGCCAGACCCCTGCAAATTCGAGAAGTGGCCAACACCGAAGAAACGCCGCTGCTGTTTACCAATCAAAATAGCCATGCTCAGCCCTTTGAGGAAGGAAGCGATCTAGAGATCGATACCGAAAAAGCGCCAGAAGGGCCTTTCTCTCTGGGGGTTGCGCTCTCGCGGCCTGCCGTTGTTCAAGAAAGTGTCAGTACAGGCGCTGCGGGGGATGCTACAGCAGAGTCCGCCGAATCAGACAATGGCGAAGCGCGCGAGTCCACGGCTGATGACGACACCGAAGACTCGTCTGCTACGGCTCCAACAGGAGATGACACATTGTCCATCGAAGAGAGTCGAATGGTCGTCATTGGCAATTCTAGCTTTGCAACAGATGGTTTGTTTGATCAGCAGCTAAACGGAGACGTGTTCTTAAATTCGGTTAGCTGGCTGAGTAAAGCAGAGCGCCCAACGCTGTCCATCCGGCCCAAAGAAGCGACCAATCGTCGGATTATCATGACCGTGCAGCAGCAGATTGTTCTGTTGCTGTTGTCACTCGTCATTTTCCCATTGATGGGAGTGATTGGGGCTGGCTCGTTATGGATGCGGCGGCGGTGAGGCTGCTGGTTGCTGAGCGTGGATTTCAGATGTGTTTGAAATCGTTATTTTTTACAAGATTTTGTTTATTAAATTGCTATGTTAAATCGGGGAACGGTTTTGCTTTTGGTCAGTGCGATCGCTCTAGGCGGCGGCGTCTTATTGCTCACCAGCCGTGACGCTTCGAGATCGTTCTCAGACGGTGGCCTCAGCGAAACGCTGGACGAATCACAAGGTGACCTAATCTTCTCTTTTGCTGAGGAAGATATTGAGCGATTCTCCCTGACGCGTACGACCGAAGCAGATGAGTCAGAGGTGCTTTCGTTTAATAAAGATGAGTCGGATTTTTGGCAGATGAGTCAGCCAGAAACGGGAGAAGCTGAAGGGGGTGCGATCGCATTTCTCCTTAGTCAGCTCACCGCGACCTCCACCAGTACCCTGACTGCTCAACCCGACGCCCTAGAAGAATTTGGCCTTGCTGACCCCATCGCCACCATCGCACTACAAGCCAACGGTCAAGACTATTTGGTCAACGTCGGCGGTGCTGACTTCACCGGGTCTCAGCGCTACATTACAGCGACCGAACAAGCCGCTGACGCCACTGACGCTGACGCTGACGCTGAGACTGACCCGTCTGCTACCGACAGTGATTCTAAAACAGACAATGCTGACGAGTCAGAACCAATGACAATTCACGTTGTCTCTGCCAGCATTGTAAATGCTGTGAATCGCCCAACGGCAGACTGGCTAGTGTCAGAATCAGCCTCAGAAGAATCCTCTGAGGCTGATTCTGTGGATGATTCTGATAGCGAGGCTGAATCGACTGAGTAACCTTCTTGCGTCAGCAAACTTATAGCTTTCCGCGCTTTGCTGGGGCTGGGGAACCTATGCGGATTGCCGATGTGAGACATGTTCTATCTGGCTAGCAGGCCCGACTTGATTCTCACGGCGCTCCTCTTGCTTCGTGAGCGTAATTGCAAAAATGGCAGACAAAATCAGCATAATCAGCGTCAAGCCAAGAGAGTTGGACGTCTTGTCTTTTTTCTTCTTACGCTTAGAATATTCTCTGTACTCGTTTGTTTCAAAAAACTGAAAATTGCAGTCTAGGCAGTGATAGTGGATCGTCTCTTCTGTTTTTTCAGAATCGTTGGTAATGAGTCTGTAGGCCTCACACTTAGGACAAGGCTTTTTACTCTTATAATCCTTCAGCAGCAGTGTCGATGTCATGGCTTTTCAGAGGGGTGGAGATGCGTGTAAACAAGCTGACTGACCGAAAAACAAAATCTATCGTTGAAGCGACTCAAGAATGTAATGGTGCCATTCTATACATGATTCAATTGATCTTGATTTGTTTCCCACCGCAGTCTGTAGGCGTGGTTATCAGTAAGTGTACTTAGCTCTACCTTAACTACGATCAGCAAATTCTGGCATCCGTATTGTGGACTTCTATGAAGTAATCACCCGGGAACCGTGTAATTACGCACGCTCTCCAAAAATCTCATTCCAAAAATCTTGTTCAACCCCTGTCATTCAAAGCTGATTAAATGGCCGGTATCGACGCCCACATAATGACTAAGTTGGTTACGCCCATCAGCACCATCAGCCCTGCGGGCATAAACTTCCGCGTTTTGATCAGTCGCACAATGAAAATAATGACTAGCAGCAGACTAACAATTGCGCTGAGCATTAGCCCCTGCGGCACGCCACCAAACATTAAGTACGAGCCAATCAGCAGCAGTAGTCCGCTGATAAATCCTGACATCAAAGACACTTGACTACCCGCCTGCTTAAACCCAATGGCACCGCCTAAAATTGTCAAAATGCCGAACAGAAGTGTAGATAGAGGCGCAATGGGAAAGTTTGGCATGATTTGTGACGCTATACGTGAAAAGCTACAAACGTTATGCGTTCTGGATTATACGGCGTAACTATCGCAGTGATGCGCTCTTTAAAAAATGACTTAATCTTCTCAAGCTGCTTGTTTACAGAAGTAACTGATGGGTGTAGATGCTGCCATAGGATAAAGAGAGCATGTTTAGGAAATAACTATGGGTTTGGATGGGACTGCGATCGCACAAATACAAAACTATCGCCAGCAAGCGGCTTCCCTCCTTCTCTACCAATCCGTTTTTAGCAGCGATATTGGCAAAGCGCTGCTAAAGCTACTCACTGCGCTAATTGCCGGTGACGCCATCACTTGCGCCCAAGCATATGGCCAATGGTTCTCTGCCCTAGCCGTCTCCAAGCATGGCTGGCAGTACCACCTGATTAACCAAATCCTAGAATCCGATAATTCCTTTGCTCAGCAGGCTCAAGCAATTCCGGCCCTGCCAAAAGCAGCCACGCCGACAGCCTCTCATCTTGCCGAGTACATTGCACCGGGCATACTTTCTGCTATTCATCATGACTTAGCTATTTTGCATCGGTTCTATCATTTGCCCGTAGAGCAGCTGAGCCAGTGGGTTCAAGCACTCTGCGATGGTGCTCCGCCCCCCGTGATGCAGCCCCTGTCAGAAGCAAAACTATCAGTCTCATTCCCCTACGAACCAGAATGGGCAGCAGCGCCTCAGAGCCTAGCTGCCTACTACCGTAGCCATGGCGTGGGTATATTCGGTCAGTTTCTCGCCTTTCGCTGGCAAGCAAACGCCACTGCTGACAAAAGTCAACTCATTGGCATTCGCACACCCGACCCTATTCAGCTGAGCGGCCTTGTCGCCTACGACCATCCCAAGCAGCAGCTCATTCAAAACACCCAGGCGCTTTTAAATGGCTACACCGCTCAAAATGTATTGCTCTACGGCAGTCGCGGTGCGGGCAAATCATCCCTAGTCAAAGCGCTACTAAACGAATATCACACCCAAGGGCTGCGTTTAATCGAAGTGCCAAAAGCGCACCTTCATAATTTGCCGCAGATTATTGAACCGCTCAGCCGTGTCCCGCAAAAGTTCATCATCTTTGTAGACGATCTGTCCTTTGAAGAAGACGATGAAGCCTTTAAAGCTCTAAAAGTGGTTCTCGAAGGCGGCGTCACAGCGCGTCCGCAAAATGTCGTTGTATATGCAACGTCAAACCGTCGCCATCTTGTTCGTGAGTTTTTTGACGAGCGCCCCAGACCCAAAGATGCCGACGAAATCCAGGCGTGGGACACCGTTCAAGAAAAGCTGTCCTTTAGCGATCGCTTTGGCCTCACTCTTACCTTCACCCCCGCCGACCAGTCCACCTATCTCACCATCGTGCGCCAGCTCGCCCAGCAGGCCAACCTCACCATCGAGGCAGAACACCTCGACTGGCGAGCCCGTCAGTGGGCCACCCGGCACAACGGTCGCTCTGGTCGCACCGCCCGCCAGTTTGTTGACTTTTTGATTGCAGAGCAGGGCGCTACTCAAGCAAGCGCGGCTAGTCAAAATACCCCTCTGCCAGCGAGCGATGACTAATGCCAAAGAACCCGCTACTTTAAAGAAGCTGATACTCTATATCCCCGTCCCATGGCCACTTCTTCTACGCTGCAAACCGTTACCCTCGGCCCCAAAGGTCCAGAAGTCCCAGCGCTTGGCCTTGGCACATGGTCTTGGGGAGACTCCCTCTTTTGGCAATATGGCGGTGCCTACGGTGCAGACGATGTTCGCGCGGCCTTCGATGCTTCCTTGGCTGCAGGCGTAAACTTCCTCGATACGGCAGAAGTGTATGGCCTGGGCAAGTCAGAATCGCTAATTGGCCAGTTTATGCAGGCTACTGAGCAGCCTGTCGTCGTGGCGACTAAATACATGCCCGTACCCTGGCGCTTTTCTGCCCAGTCTGTCGCCGATGCGCTCACTGCCAGCCTCAAACGTTTAAAGCAACCTTCCGTGGCCCTCTACCAAGTCCACTGGCCCTTTGACTTTCTCATGGGCCAAGAAACCCTGATGAATGCCCTCGCTGACGAAGTGGAGCAAGGCCGTATCAAAACCATCGGCGTCAGCAACTACTCTGCTAAGCAAATGCGCGAAGCCCACAGCTATTTAGCGACCCGGGGCATTCCCCTCGCTGTCAACCAAGTTCAGTACTCCTTGCTTCATCGCAAAATAGAAACGAACGGCGTCATGGAAGCCGCCCAAAACTTGGAAATGACCATTTTGGCCTACAGCCCTCTAGCGCAGGGGCTGCTCACAGGTAAATATTCTGTTGCCAGTGACCTCCAGCCTGCTGGTGCTCGCCGACTAGATCCTAAATTCAGCAAAAAAGGCCTGCAAAAAATTGAACCCGTGCTCGCCTCTCTGCAATCTATTGGTGAGGCCCATGGC
>JBCBKQ010000206.1:0-10422 GCA_038521595.1 Cyanobacteria bacterium J06627_28
AAGTGTAATTTATGTAAGATTACTTGCAAAAATTACACTTTGCCTATTGCATGTTCTCATAATAAAAAATATAGTTATTTCTACCAACAAGTGTAAGATGAGTAATGTTTGAAAGGTCGTATTGTCTCGGCTTTTAAACATCACTTTGTCATATTCATGTGTATTTGCCCTTATTCGTAAGTAACGGGCAAATCTTCTCTATACCTTCTCTTCGCCAAACATACCTATTTCATTCCCTTCATTCTCAATTTTTGGAATAGACAATGACCTACCACATGGGTATCAATCTTGGCCATGAGCGCTCTGTTGCCTTGGTCAAAGATGGCGAGATCATAGTTGCCATTGAGCAAGAACGCCTAGACCGACAGAAGTATAGCTTAGGGTTTATGCTGCAAGCGCCCGGCGTTGCAGCCCGTATCCAACTCCCTTCTGAGGCCATTCGCTACTGCTTGGATCATTGCGGCATTGCCTTAGAAGAGGTCGCTTCTGTCACGCCCAACATGCCAGGCAAAGACCTCGCGCCAGCCATTGCCAAAAAGGTACTGCCCGAATGTATGACCTCACGCATTCATCAGGTGCCCAGCCATCACTTAGCGCATGCCTACTCTGCCTTTTGGCCTTCTGGGTTTGATCAGGCGATTGTACTCGTTGCAGATGCTTCGGGGAGTACAGATGCGGCCCATCAAACAGAGTCTTACACGCTGTATGTGGGGCAAGATCAACAGCTCACACCGCTTCACAGTGAAAAAGTGTCTGCCCATTTGGCAGGGCTCTCAACGCTGGGGTTTTTGTACGAATACATCACCCGAAAAGCGGGATTTATCAGCCATATTAGCGGGACTACCATGAGCCATGCCGAAGCTGGCAAACTCATGGGCCTTGCACCTTTTGGCCACCATCAGCCGCATCTTCACAGCTGGATACAGTCCCAAGAAAATGACTATAGTTTGAAAATTGCCGCGTACGATATTTTCTTAGAGATTGCTGCTTTAGAAAAGCTGTACGACACTGGCGAAGGCAAGCCATACTTGCGCGGTTACCTGGTTGATTTGGCCTACAAAGTACAACAAGAATTAGAGCAGGCACTTTTGCATATTGTAGATGTTGCCATGGGAGAAACAGGCCTGCGCAAGCTGTGTATTGCCGGTGGTATCGGGCTAAATTCTGTTGCCAACTATCAGCTGCTGCATCAGCTGAAGCTGGAAGATATTTTTGTGTTCCCGGCGGCGGGTGATGGCGGCATTGCTGCGGGCTGTGCGCTGTGGGCCTACGCGCAATCTGGCGGCAGTAAACGTGTCGAGCTGACCCGTGCAACCCTCGGCAAACCTTACGAAAGAGAAAACTGCCAGCAGGCTATAGAACAGTTTCACGGTGTGATAAACGTTGAACAACTCTCTGCGGAAGAACTGCTAGAGCGCAGCGCAAAGGCGCTATCTCAAGGGCATGTGCTGGCTCGGTTTGAGGGGGGTGCGGAGTACGGTCCTAGGGCGTTGGGTCATCGCTCTATTGTGGTAGACCCGACTTTTGAGCGGATGCGAGATATCCTCAATGCCCGGGTAAAATTTCGCGAGGCGTTTCGGCCCTTTGCGCCGGTTATTCCGCTGGAGTCTGTCTCAGACGTCTTTAAGCTTGACCACGCTGCCCCTTTTATGCTGCTAGTGCCTCCCATTCGACCCGAATTTCAATCGCAAATTCCAGCGGTGTCCCATGTTGATGGGACGGGCCGGGTTCAGACCGTAACGGCTGAAGACAATGCTTACTTTCATCGTCTGTGTCATCGACTCGTTGAGCTACGACAGGGGCCCCCTGTGCTGTTAAATACTAGCTTTAATGTCGCAGGCCAGCCCATTGTAGAAACGCCTGCTGAGGCTATCCAAACTTTTTTAAATACAGATATTGACTATCTTGCTCTGGAGAACTTTTGGATTTCTAAGCGCGATGTTCAAGTGCAAAATTATCGAGACCACTTGAGTAAAGTGTATGAAACGCCAGTGCCCTCGGGTCATGCAGAAGCGATACCCGCAGTGACTGAGCTGATGATGCAGCTAGACGAAGCTTTGTTTTGGAATAAAACTGAAGAATGTCCGTGGTCTATGGCAGAGCTCAAAGCGCTCTCTACCCAAGGTGGAAAGTACAAAGAGACTAGCCTTCTATTTCCAGGTGCACCTTTTGATTCTCCTTTGCAAACCCGTCTTTCTGACGACGTCATTCTATTGTTAGATCCGCTGGGAACCTCTACTTTAGTAGACTTGACAGAATCTGTTGCACCTTCTGCCTATGATTTTGTTCAGGTCAAGTTACTGTTGGCTGTGTTGCATGCTGTCACGGGCTGGCAAGAGCGAGTGAGGTTAGAAATGCGACTAACCCATGCAGAGCTGGCAGAAAAAGTCGCCTGGGCCAAGGGAGAACTGCAAAAGTACGACCTCGCAACTAATCGAGAATATCTTTCACTGCTAGGTAGCGATGATGAGTTTGCTCAGCCTGCTTTGCAGACGTTTCAACCCTTTGCATCGCCTTCCTTTTCGATGAGGCGATCGCTCCACGCTTTTCATAGCTGCCTCACTCAGGCAGGCTATACAAGGCCAGCTATCTGCAAAGCTTTGGGCGTAGAGTCCCTACAGGTTATAGAGTCTACCTACTTTCACTATTATGACCGCTTCAGTCTGCCACATTCGAGTTTAGGCGACTTTATCCGTTTGTTTTTGTTGCGCGGAGCGCTGGCGCAGTCTCGCCTTGTTGAGCTGTTTGGCGAAACGCTTTTTCACAAACTGGTGAGCATTGGTCTGTTGATTGAGCGTTTTAAGGCGGCTAACGCTGACAGAACTGCAGCGCCCTCAGCGTCCTCAGAGTCCTCAGAACGCTGTTGGGCTTCTCGGGTAGATATCTTTTGTGTAGAAGGGCTCTACATTGCCACCGATCATCGCTACATGTTTTTCAAAGAAGACCGCACTGGTGAAGATCCGGTGATGTATTTGGGGGCAGACAGTATGGGGCTGGTCTACACCGCACCACAGTATCTGTCTGATCAGGTCTTGGATCTTTGCTGTGGCAGTGGCGTACAGGGACTCGTGGCTAGCCGCTATGCCGAGCAGGTCACCGCTGTAGACATCAATCCTAGGGCAATTCGATTTGCTCGCTTCAATGCTCAGCTCAATGGCGTGCTAAATATTCAGTTTCATTTGGGTAGCTTGTACGCGCCGGTAGAAGATCTCACCTTTGACACTATTCTTGCCAATCCGCCGTTTGTTCCTAGCCCCAGCGATGAGCTGCGTTTTAGAGATGGTGGCAATACTGGAGAAGATATTCTGGCTGCGATCATTCAGGGGAGTGCTCAGCATTTGACGCCAAAGGGGCGGCTATTTATTGTGACCGACTTGGTAAACGTGCCAGCTTACGACACAAAGCTGGCAAACTGGTGGACAGGTGGGCACTCTCATCAGCTATTGCTGTGCACCGCTGACCGGGATGAGATGTTGTTTTCTGTTCCTCACAGTCATGCACCTTTTGGCCAGAGTTACGAAGACTACACTAGCGAGCTAAACGCTTGGCTTACCAATTTTCAATCGGCTGCCCTAGAGGCTGTAAACTTTGGCTATATCTTGATTCAGCGAACAGCAGACGCTCCAGAAAGCTCTTACTACGTCAGAACAATTCACAACCCGACGCAGCCTATCTACGAGCAGGTAAAAGATTATTTCTGGCAACGCGATTTGCTATGCGGGCAGGCCTATCTGACGAAGTATTTGATTCTCAATCCTGATCTTCAGTTTCGAATTGAAGAGACGCTGACGGGCGATACCAAAGCGATAGAGCTGTTTTCTCCAGACAATCCTTACTTTACGACCTATCAGATCAATCCGGAGGTACATCGACTGCTCAAAGAAATTAGTTATCTTCGACCCGAGTGGCAAAAAATTACGACACCCACGAATCAAGCCTGGATTAAAGAGCTATTGCACAAAGGCATTTTGTCTTTGCAGGCCAAGTCAACAGGCCCCAATGAGGCAAAAGGCATTACGAACAATCACTCAAAATCGATGGCTAAATCCTCCCAAAAAGACAGCGCATTAGGCATTGTTGAACTGAGGACAAAGACGACACCCACCTGTCTGTCTGCATATCTGACTCAGTAGCCGGTCTTAATTGACGCTCTGAATAAGTGACGCTCTGAATAACTGGCGCTCTGAATCTTACTGAAAAATCCATCCTTTTACTGAAACGTGAAGGGGTGGATTTTTGATGACTCCATAGCTTCTGTTGAGTTAGTGAGGACATTAGTGCTCGCTAACACTGTTTAGTATCAACAGCTAATTCGACTAGCAATCGATGTAGGCTTTGCCTTCTCGCAGAGTATGCATCCGTCGATTGCTATAGAATGTGATTTGGATCGTTCTGGGTATGGCTATGCAGCATGTCAAGGTCAAGATTGTCAGACTGGTAGAGTCAGCTCAGATGCCTCGCTATGAGCATGAAGATGATTCTGGGTTGGATTTATTTGCGATCGCACCCCATACTCTCCACCCGGGTAAAACCGCCCTCATCCCCACCGGCATTGCCATAGAGCTACCCATCGGCACCGAAGCCCAAATCCGCCCCCGCAGCGGTCTCGCCCTCAAACATGCCATCACCCTAGTCAATACGCCTGGCACTATAGACGCTGGCTATCGCGGCGAAATTGGCATCATTATGATCAACCACGGCCAGCAGCCATTTGAAATATTGCCCGGTATGAAAATTGCTCAGATGGTGATCGCCCCGGTGCTAAAGGCCCATCTGAAAGAAGTCAAGATGCTCTCTGACTCTGTGCGAGGTGACGGTGGTTTTGGCTCTACGGGTATGTAGCAGCGACTATATGAGAACTCTTTACTTAGAATTCTTCACTGAGAACTCTTTTTGAAACGTTTCTTGAACCACTGCTGAAAGCGCTGCGGCCACTGCGAAGGCGCATCTTTTGGGCGAACGTTGAAAGCTACTACAGATTGCCATAGGGGCACACCACCGACCTTAAAGGAAAGTGACAGGTGAGCGATCACCAACACCACCATCGAAGCCCATGCAAAGACGTGCAGGTTGTACCATGCGTTGTCCCATTCTTTGTTGAATAGGGCTTTGGGGCCGCCAAACTGCCGGGCGGAAACCATAGACAGCATTAGCATACTGAGCAGCAAAGTATTGATTAGGCGATGGAGCGCGTATTGCCCAGATGGCTTAGAAAGGTGGGGAAGCTGCTTGATAGACTTGAGCTGAATAAGACGCCTACGCCCAGCAAACAAGCTGTATAGGAGAAAGACCGCAAAGCATAGGGTGACAGCTTGCCCGATGTTGTGATGAATGCTCAGCCATTTAGAATCGGCCTCAGGCAGGGGCAACCGGCCAAACCGTTTATCCCAGGTGTTGTACAGCCAAAAGCCAGTGCTCAAAGAGCCTAAAACAGCTAGGCCATTTGCTGCATGGAGCAGCCGAAAAATAAGCGGTTGATATGGACGTGACTTTGGCATTTTATTTAAGTTGCATTGTCTGTAACGGCGCTGTGATCAACCCAAAATTATCACATGCTCAATCATATGCGGAGCGTTTGGGCTGATTGGCTCTTAACATGTCCGGCCTTGCCTATGAAAATCCAAGGGGTTATGCCGATAGTGTGATAAATTTTCCTTCTCTTTCTTTTGTTAGACGTGCTTGAGGCTTCCCAGCGATAGCTTTAGAACTGACGTTGAAAAAATTGTTATGAATTTATTAATGACGCTGATCTCAGGTGCGGCGAACAAGGTTATTGCTTTATTTGATCGCCTATTTGTAGGATTTCGTCCTCAGGGCTTTGTTGCGATCGCACTAACGGGACTATTTCTTCTAACTACTAGCGTAGATAACTCCAGCCTAAAGCCCAGCACCAAAGCAATGCTAAACGACATGATTGCCCGAGGTGAAACGGGTCGTCCGGTCACCACTGCCCAGTGGAATGCAGAGAACGAGCGATTGCAAGGTGAACCTGCAAAACAGGCTAAGCGCATTGCTAAAGAATCTGCCGATGCGGTAGAAGAAATGGCAGAAATCTATCCTGGAAATGTCAAGTCTGTGCTGCCAGGGATGGAAAACAACAGCCTGGAATCAGATGATTAATCAGTAGCGGCTGCTCGATGGCAAATGGGCCCAAAGCACTACAGGCTACCCGCAAAGCACTCAGTTTTCTGTCCTGATGTGGACGTTATGAAAGCTGGGTGCTTGTCGCATTCTAATGGGATCTGACGCTATGCACTTAGCTTTATAGAACAAGGGTTATGGCTATTCGTAGTGGCGTAAGCTAAGTGCGAACGGCTATGGCTCAAGCGGAAGCTGCCTTCAGCGCATTGGCCAAAGGGGCACAGTGAAAAGGCCTTTTGAGGAGACTTTTTTTTGCGGTAAAGTCTGGTGAGGTGATCGATTAATTTGGTATTACTTGGATGATTAACTGCAACAGAGCGACATAGCATGAGCATCTCCTTTAAACCAGCTGGCTACAGCACAGTGTCGCCCTATCTCATTGTCGATGGCGCGACAAAAACGATTGAGTTTTTGTGTCAGGTTTTTGGTGCTACCGTCTTAAGGCAAATCTTTACAGAAACAGGAAAGGTAAAGCATTCAGAGGTACAAATTGACGATACGGTGCTTATGATCGCTGACAGGCAGGCAGATTGGCCTGTGATGTCTGCCCATGTTCATATTTACGTCGAGAATGTTGATGATGCTTATGCCTGTGCCCTTGACTTAGGGCTTGGCTTAGGGGCCGTTTCTGTTCAATCGCCTATGCAGCAAGATGATCCAGATAGGCGTGCAGGCATTAGAGATGCCGGGGGAACAACTTGGTGGATCGCGACCGGGGTTGAATGAGATATGTTGAATGAGATACGTTGAATGAGATATAGAGACTTCTTACCTCGTTATTTCCAAAAAGCTGCGTAGCCGACAGGGAATGATGGCGAAAGACCAGGTAAAAAATGTGTTCTACCTTTACAAGCTCTTGCTTACGGTCCTTTCAGCTTTTCCTGAGAGCATTGCTCTCAGAGGTCTGGGCATCGTCAAGATACCCAGACGATAACAATTAGTCGATATACTGCACTATTTTGTCTGTTTCATAGCGCACCTTCGCCATGTCAGCGGTTTTATCATCATCTGCTCGGTAGCCTGCCGCGCAAATAACAACGGCAGAATATCCTTGCTCTGCAAGCCCTAACATCTCGTCGTACTTACTAGGAATAAAGCCTTCCATAGGGCAGGTGTCAATGTCTAACAGTGCCGCACTAAAGAGAAAGAAGCCTAGCGCTAAATACACCTGCTTGGCAGACCACTTGTCAGGCTGAAGGGGAAAAGGTGGCTCGTTAAAGTAGCCAATAATCATTTCAGCAAAGCCTTCTAGCTTTGCTTTAGAGACGCCGCGCACTTCAGACATGCGATCAATGTAAGGTGGTACATCTTCTGGGCCAATGTCTTTTTTGATCGCCATTACCACCAAATGCGAGGCATCTGTCACCTGCGTTTGTCCCCAGGAGTGCTCAATCAGCTGCTGTCTGATGTCAGGATTGCGAATCACTAGAAACTTCCAAGGCTGAAGTCCAAAGGAAGACGGTGCAAGGACTAAGCTTTGCTCCAGCGCTTTCCAGGTTTCGTCCGAAATCTTTTTTTCAGGGTCAAACTTTTTGGTTGCGTATCGCCAGTTGAGCGCGGCGATAATGTTTTCGGGCGTGAGCGTTGGATTATCCATAGAGTATGAGCGAAGGGTAAGTGAATTGTTTAAGCGTAGATCACTCTAAAAGTAGGCTAAGACAGGTCGTTTATCAACGATTATTAGGAAGATTTGCCTGCTGCCCAACCAAGACGCTGAACAGTACAACAACAACGCCTATCAGCTGAACAGCAGAAAACGTCTCTTGTAAAAAGGCATAGCCAATAAGGCTAGCAACCACAGGACTCAGCAGACCAAGATACGAAGCGGCTGAAGGATTGAGCCGTTCGATGCCGCGAAACCAAAGCGCATAGGCCAGTCCGGTTCCAATGACGCCAAGGTAAATAAATCCCCACAGGTTAGTTTTGGTAATCTCCTCAAAAGGCCCTTCAGTGATAAGTGCCACGGGTAACAGCATCAGTCCACCAAAGGTAAGCTGCCAAGCAGTAAACACCATCAGAGACACCGGCGGATGCCAGCGCTTTACCAGCACGGTGCCGAGCCCCATGGCCCCTGCACCGCCTAGCGCCGCCATAATGCCAAGGGTATCGAGCTGCGCACTAGGGCCGAGCACCAACAGCCCAACGCCAATAAAGCCTGCGATCGCAGCAAAAAAAGACAGCTTCGCCGGGCGATCATTCAATATTTGCCAGGCAAACAGCATAACGAGCAGTGGCTGAATCGCGCCCGTCGTCGCCGCAACACCACCGGGCAACCGATAGGCCGCGACAAAGAGCAGCGCCTGAAAAACGCCAATATTGAGACCGCCCAAAATCAGCATGCGCAGCCACCAAATGCCGCTTGGCAGCTTTCTAAGCCCAATCGTCAGCAGTAGGCCAATGGGGAGTGCTCGCATTGACGCTACTAGCAGCGGATGCCCTGGGGGCAAAAATTCTGTTGCGACCGCGTAGGTTGTCCCCCAAGAGATGGGCGCGATCGCAGTAATCAAAATATCAGAAAAACGAGAAACGAATGCTTTCACTATTTACCTCGACGCAAAGTATCTCGACGCAGAGATACTAGCATTTTATTTTGATGTTGAGATACTTAATGTCAAGATTTCTCTATTTGTCTTGATGTTAAGATTGTTTCCACGACTCTTCGATGTAGACACCTCAATGGTTTCAAGCTCTGAAAAAGATCCTGTCGATGACATCTTGGCCCAGTGGCACCGCGAGCGCCCTGACCTTGATGTATCTCCTATGGGACTCATTGGTCGAATGACTCGTTTGGCCAGTCATCTACGTAAGGCGATTGGGAAAACGTTTGCAGAGTTTGGCCTGCAGCTAGGCGAGTTTGATGTGTTGGCAACTTTAAGGCGTTCGGGTGCGCCCTATCAGCTCACGCCAACTGAATTGTTTAAGTCGATGATGGTGTCTTCTGGCACGATGACCAACCGGATTGATCGCTTGGAGCACTCTGGGCTGGTGGAGAGAATTCCGGATGTACGCGATCGCAGAGGTACCCTCATTCAACTAACTGACAAAGGCCTTAACTTAATTGATGAGGCGGTTACAGCGCATGTAGAGAATGAACACCGCATTCTCAGCGACTTGAGCCAGCAGGAGAAAGAAGCTTTGTCTGATTTGCTTCGTAAGCTGTTGCTTTCATTTGAGGCATAGTCGAGTGAGGTATGGCCGAGTGAGGCATAGTCGAGTGCGAAATGTCTTCTGAGTTAGTTCGTACTGATGGGATCTATCGAGGCAGGCTGGCACCGACGCCAACGGGGCATTTGCACCTGGGCCATGCCAAAACATTTTGGACGGCTCAGCAGCGTGCGATCGCCCATAATGGCGCTCTAATCCTACGCATTGAAGATTTGGACTCGGCCCGGTGCAAGCCTGAATACTATGATGACATGCTCACAGATCTCAGCTGGTTTGGATTTGTTTGGCAAGAAGGGCCAGCAGTGGGCGGTACCTTTGGGCCATATTGTCAGCGCGATCGCATTTCCTTTTATCAACAAGTTTGGCAGCAGCTCAACAGCATAGGTGTCATTTACCCCAGCCCTCACTCTCGCAAAGATGTTGCCTGCGCCCTCAGTGCGCCCCACGAGGGCGATGGTGAAATTATCTTTCCGATACACCTACGTCCTGATGTTTGGCAACCCGTGGAGACTCCCGGAAGTGTTAACTGGAGATTTCAGGTGCCAGATGGAGAAACCATCTCATTTACCGATCAACACTTTGGGCCACAATCTTTTATCGCAGGCCAAGACTTTGGAGATTTTTTAGTTTGGCGACGAGATGGTTTCCCTAGCTACGAGCTAGCCGTTGTTGCCGACGATCATGCCATGGAAATCAGCGAAGTTGTGCGGGGCGAAGATTTGCTACTTTCCACCGCCAAGCAGATTTTGCTCCATCGCGCTTTGGGCTGGCCAATCCCAGCGTTTTACCATTGCCCTTTAGTTCGTGATGAGGCTGGTAAGCGGCTGGCGAAGCGCGATGGGGCAAGAAGTCTGCGATCGCTCCGCAATCAGGGGCTAACACCAGAAGCCATTCGGGCAAAATGGCTGTAAATAATTGACAGACTAAAACGTAATAAAAACGTACTACCTCCATGCGTAGAGACTCTATTTTTTACTACCTGTTTAGCCAAGCGCCCACGCTTTTGTCTGAACTCGTGCCCGACCCACCTGCCAATGTCAATGCCTATCGGTTTGACTCAGTCGCCGTCAAAGAACCCAGATTTGAAATCGATGGCGTGTTTCTGCCGCCCGAAGA
>JBCBKQ010000207.1:0-10404 GCA_038521595.1 Cyanobacteria bacterium J06627_28
TACTGAGCCGCGATCACGACTAAATCTGGTTTTCCGACTTGTTCAATTACATCAATCGCCGTAATTACAGCAGAGAGTTTCTTTTCGCCACCGCCAATATATAGTTCGTGGTTGCTTTTTTGAGTTGCGACGTCCCAGCGCCTAACTATGCCACTGCTATGCCCACTAAAGAGATGTCGGGAATCTTGCGTAAAGGCCAGGTCAAAGACCCGGTCAGGTGCAAAGAAACGAGCAGGTTCAGCATCTTCAATCCGCTCAGGAGTAGTTTCTCCAATAAATTCAAGTTCTGTTTCTTCAAATAAGTTAGAGTCAATTTCTTCAATAAATGAGCCTAATCGCTGGGGAGGATCTAGCTTCCACAGCTGAATTTCTCCACTTTCTAAACCAATTGCGATCTGCTTTCCCCGATCGGGCATTGGCTCAATGACTCGAACGGCTTTCTCAATAGGATTATCATCTGTTTCAATAGCATGTAAGTAATGTAACCTTCTAACATTTGGTAGCCAACCCGCCTGCCGACCCTGCCACCAATATACCTTTCCGTCACGTCCACCACTAACGACGGTATTGCCACTAGCCATGAGCACAGTACTATTGACGGATGCCTGATGGATGGCGCGAGGCAAACGCAGCAGCAGCCACAATGCGCCAGCCAAACTCAAAAATCCAAACAATCCTAATAATATCTGAACCCACCATGGAACAATCGGCCGCACTTTCACCGTCAGCAGCTGACTGGCAGGATGCACCGTCACTTCCGGTATGGGTTCGCCCGAGTCGGGCTGGCGGATATCGGGAAAAATTTCGATAAAGCGCGTTCGCACCCATCCTAGCCAGGGCCGCCTGTTCTCAACGGCTAAGGTGAGCTCTCCCTGAGTGTCAGGATCTAAGGTAAGTTCGTTGGCAGTAAAGTCTTCAACGGTATCTACCTCGTTTTCATGAGTGCGCAGAAAAATATGCTGTTGCAAATTGCTTTGATTGTCGAATGACCATTGAAAGAAGGCTGTGGTGGGTCTTTCATTTTCAACACCAGGTGAGTAAATAGGCAGCGTTTGTTCTGGTGCAATGACGTCTACCTGCGTTTGGCCAAAGGGCAACACTTCAATCTCGGTGTCGGCACTAACAATATTGCCGTTGAGATCGCTAGCCTCTACAGTAATTGGGTAAATGCCTCGGAGGCTATGAGGATTAGTATGCGGCGAACACCAGAATTCAGTGGTTGCAGAGCTCCCAGATTCGATCTGTAGAGACTGTTGTGTTCCCTTAGGAAACCACTCTAGTGCGATCGCTGAGCTACTCAGCTGTAAAAAAATCTCGCGAGCGAACGGCTCTAAGTTATGCACCAAAATAGGGATATGTAATCGGCTACCTGGATGTACGTTCAGCGTGCTCACTGGCAACTCGAGACGTAGGGAGTCGTCAGGTCTCAGTATCTTGAGATAGAGAGATTCGCTCGCTTCAAGGTCTGCTAATTCTGCCGAGAATAGTTTGAGGGTGAGCGGTAGGGTCGTGTCGTAGCTGAGAACGGGGGCTTTCAGCAAGGTAATGTAAAAAGTGGTGCGATCGCCCGGCGGTTTTTTTGCACTGGCGTTGGGTTTAATCTCATACCACTGAACCGTGTCATTAGAGACCTGCCCATCTGCATGCAGAGACAGTTGAAAGCTGGCAAATTTCTGGCTGGTATTCGTGACTGTAACCGCCAAATCAGGCGCTGAAGCACGACTTGCCCTGGCTCCGTTTTTGGCATTGCCTGGTGTAAAAACGATTTGATGGGTAGATAGCTCGAGCTTAATTAAATTTGTACCTAACATCATGTCCTTTCTTTAGCGCTATAGCTGTTTAGCTCAACAGTGTTCTTAAGTGACGTCTCGTCCACAGATGGTGCAAGAGATTAATCCCACATTCCTGATGGGTTCTAATCTCATGGCGCGGGAGTGATTCACCACGCCAGCTGTCAGTGACTGGCCCCTTTAAAAGAGCAATACCGTCGTCGTAGAACAGATCGATAAGTTGTTTGTACGATTGCTCTGAAGATTGACCGGCAGCATACCCAGAGGGTGGAGGCCACTGTCCAAATAAGAAGGGCGTTTGCCGGATAGCATGATTCTTGGGGAGTTGCTGTCGATTGAACCCACGCTTCAAAAACTGAAGGGCTTTATCTATCTCATCGGTGATAGCAGGTGCTTCAACAATTAAAGCCCCCCCGTCTAACAGATACTGTTTGATATTATTCAGGGAAGGCCGGTCGGCTTCTCGATACCATTGAACTATGGTGCTCGCATTCAGATAGGCAACATCAACTGTTCTTCTGAGTTCAATCGGTAAAGAAAAGAGAGTCGTTCTTTCTAAACGTCCCTGCATTTGTGGATAGAGGCCAGGCATGGCGGCTAGGAGAGCTGCTATGTTGTCTAATGTATGAGTTTTTACTTCCCCTATGTAGCCCAGCGTAATCCACTTTGGAGATCGCTGCTCGGCCAACGAACGAAATCGTAAATCCAGTTGATTATGACTGGGATTCGAAGGGTCTTCAGGTATGCCAATCGAGCCGTTCTGCTGTGTGAGCACAACGCGGCACAGCTCAATATCGTTGCGGTCGATATGGTCAATATATTGGTTGAATCTAAACTGTTCTTGAATGCGATCGCTCTCTTCAGAAAATTCTAGGTTTTCAGGGTTTACATAACTCAGTGATAAATACAGTGTTTGTAGCGACTGAGTCAGGTTAGGCCTCGCCAGGTGATAGGTGCGATCATCACTTTCTTTCACCACAATCGGATTTCCCTGACTGTCTATCGCCAGCCCTGGTTGAATCTCTAGCCAGCGGTCATCTTGAAACTTTTGAGCGGTCTTTGCTGGGGCGACAATCTTCTTTACCCCCAGACCGTACACAATACCTGGTTGCCAGAGGGCTTGATAATGAATGTTTTGTCGCTGACGATGATAGTCGTGTGCCAGGGCCCAGCGTTCTGCATTGATCCTCAGCTTGTCATGAATATTCAGGCGCGTCAGTGGTGCTAACTCAGGAATGGGGAATGAGGGTGATTGAGTCATGTATCAGAAGCTCACAAATACTCTAAAAAAATGCTCTAAAAACGACTGTTCCAAAGACGGTTTTTTAACAGTTGTTCAAACTTTCTCATCAACAGTCATAGCGGCTCTCATCCCACATCACCGCGCCACATAAGTTGGCACCCTCAAAGTTAGCAGTTATAGACTCTAGTGCTCTGAAATCAACATCTTGTAAGTTGCTGTTTGAGAAATCAAGATTCTGCGCAGCACTGTTTCGAAACGTGACGCCCTGCATCTGGGCACTCGGGAACAGGGTATCGATTAATATGGCATCGCTTAGATTAGCACGAACCAAGTCAGCTTCTGTAAAGTCGGTACGTGTTAAGGTTGCTCTCGTTAAATTAGCAGTGGCCAGGTTGGATCGAATGAGAAAGGCATCTGTAAAATCAGCTTCTTGTACATTTGCTTGAGAAAAGTTTGTATCGTGCAGCTGTGCTGACGAGAAGTTAGCACCGAGAGCCAAAGAGACCTGTCCAAAGTCCGCGTTCTGTAAACGAGCATTGGTAAAATTAGTGTCGTTTAAAATAGCTGCAAAAAATGAGCTGTTTTGAACATTCAATCCACTGAAATTTGCGCCCGATAAATCAGTGCTACTAAAATCACTGTTTTCCAGATTTCCTTCTAGCACGCTGCCGACAAATGAGAACGATTGCAAGTTGCTATGGCTCAAATTTGCGCCTGAGATGATCACAAGCTCCTCAGGGAAGTCAGCAATCTCATCTGCAATAGCATGAGGCTCATTCACCAATCGCCAGACTATTTTCCACGGTTGATCCAGTCTGGCTCGATCAATATCGTTACCAAAATAAGTATTGTTGAGCCTTGCTCCCGCTAAATTTGCCCCCTCCAAGTTCGCCCCGTCCAGGTTAGTCTCCCGCAGATCAGCATTGCGTAGGTTAGCCTGTCGCAGCAAAGCCCCTCGTAAATCAGCCCCTCGTAAGTCAGCGCCCGCTAAATTTGCTTGGGTCAGGTTGGCTGCTTGCAGGTAAGCCGACTGCAACGCTGCGTTCTGCAAATCACACTCAACACAGTTACGCGACTCGCGTAGCTGCCTAACGGCAGCTGAATCCCGAGCCTGGACTACCATAATCCCTGCACTCCAGATTAGTGCACACAGTACCCCGTGAGATAAGACCTGCTGTCGGTTTACTCGCCATCGAACATCCATAGCAAACACACTATAAAAACCCGGAGAACTTTGATGAGTAACAGCAACTCCGTAAGTAGTTACACGATGTTGGCAGAATTTTTTCGCACTACTGATAAGACTTATCTGGGCAAGGGGCATCAGCGGGTAACACTTTAAAGTGTTCACGGTCGCTATTAGTCATAACTGTAGCTTGTTAAATTCAGCAGTTTGCTGACAGACCAATGGGCTTTGCCGATGCTACAGTGGCTCATCTGGCAAAATGGGAAGTATGGTCTGCAACTTGCACCATCGACCATAATGACTTTGAGACGTATTGTATTGAAAAACTCGATCAAGGCTAAGCTCGATTAAACTATGCAGCCTCAACCTTACTTTTCAGGATTTGATGCTATGTCAGCTGAGGTGGCGGCTCAGCTGATGCCTGAAGCCATACCGCTGTATGCTAATCCCTATTCGGCGACAGACGCAGTGGTGATTTGTGTGCATGGTTTCACGGCAAATCCCTACGAGCTATCGCCAGTCGTCTATGCGCTATCAAATGCGGGCTGCGCGGCTGTTGCGCCTCTACTGCCTGGGTCTGGCTATCGAGAGCTTCGTAAGCAAAAGCAAGCGTTTGCAAAGCTGACTAAAGAGAGTATGCTTGCTGCTGCTCGGCAAGAAATTGTGCGGGCAAGAGAGCACTACGCTCAGGTGGGTATGATGGGCTTTTCGATGGGAGGTGCGATCGCACTTAGCATGGCTGCCGAAGGTTTACTGGATGCCTGTGCCGTTGCAGCGCCTGCCATTCGACTTCCGCTCAAAGGTGAGATTTTGATTCCCTTGCTCAGCTGGGCCAGCTTTACGCTTAGCGCGCCGGTAAAGGAATCTTTTTATCTCCCTGTCTATACTTTTCACCACTCTCGGGCACTGAGAGCCCTCTGGCAGCTGAGCCGTCATGCCCGTGGTCAGCTACCAAAGATTCAGTGCCCAATACTAGGCATTCATTCCCATAAAGATCCCGTGGTACCGCCTGTCGTACTTGGCATTATGCAAGAGCGCATTCCTAATCCCATTGAAACGGCCTGGTTTGATGATTCTGGGCATGTAATGCAGCTAGACGTCAGCGGAGAAGCCGTTGCGGCAAAGGTTGCTGACTTCTTTAAGCGCCAATTTTCACTCTCAGCGCAGGGCATATTCCCTAGCCCAATCGAATACTCAGTCAAGTACCCAGTCAAATAGAGAACAAGGCTGTGCACAGGGCTATGTCCAGGCTTCTTGAATTGTGCTGTGCAGAGAAGATTTGCTGCGATCGCCCTCACGAAAGTCTGCCCAGGCGTCTACAAGACCTTCCACTTTAGATCCTTGCAAACTAAAGTCACTACCGAGTCGAATCTGGTCAATTCTCTCAGCGGCGCTACCATACCAATCTTGCAAGATAAGGTGCCGATTGGTGCCCAGCAACCCAATCTCTAAATCGCTATCTCCAGAGCGTTGAAAGCTCACATCGGTGGTGTCGAGGCTGCCACCAAACAACAGCGTATCTGTTGTATCGGCATCACCTTTATTGTTGATGTAGGTGGCTTGGTGCAGCGTAGAAGCTTGGAAAAAAGCTGTGTCGATTTCATAAGTATCATTGCCAGCGCCGCCACTGAGCGTACTGAGCAGTCCGCCCTTAATCCCACTGACCTTGATGAGGTCGTCACCCACACCGCCGCTAACGACACTGGCAACACCCTTTACCAAAATTGTATCGTCACCTGCGCCTGCATGGATCATGCCAAGGTAGCCAGCACTTGTAATAGTGTCATTGCCTGCCCCACCGCTAATCAAATTGCCTTTGCCCGATGCTGAAATCTCATCTGCACCATTACCACCAAACAAGACATTTCCCTTTCCTTTTGCCTGCAGCGTATCGTTACCATCGCCACCGACTAAAATATTCATGTTGCTAGAGTCAATTACTTTTCTCTTTTTAAGCCCTTTCTTCTTGAGATTAGACGGCGTGATTTTGCCCGCGCGAAGCACGTCACCGCCATCGCCACCAAACAAGATATTGTAGCTGCCTAGACCAACAGCAACATCGTTTCCATCACCTGAGAAAGAAATGTTCCAGCTGTTTGCTTTTTTCTTGCCTGCGCCAACTGCAATCGATAGGTCATTGCCGTCGCCACTGGTCATGACGTTCTTAGTGCCGACGCTTAGCAGCATGTCGTCAAAATTAGCGCTGATGTCGAAGCCGAGGCTAGAGAAATCCAAGTCGGGCAGTTCAAAGTTGAAGTCTAGGTCAGGAAGAGAAAAATGAGCGTCTAGGCCTGAGAGATCCAAATCGGGAAGGGCAAAGTCAAAACCGAGCCAGGAGAAATCTAGAGTGAGTGGCCCCACATCTAGATCAAGGATCGACAGGTCGATAGGTGGCAAGTCAAAATCAAAGTCGAACATGGAAAAGTCAAAAACTAAATTGCTCAAGTCGGGCAGCGTAAACCCGTCTCCAAATAGCTCATCACCGACAACTAGATTGTTTTCACCCAGGGTTACCACCGTGTCTGCGCCCTCTCCGGCAAACACAACATTGCGCTTGCCAATATTGATAATCAAGTCGCCATCTTCACCACCTGCAACAAGGTTGTTTTGACCAACCGCATAGATTTTGTCATTACCACCATTGCCAAACAATACGTTGTTTTTTCCGAGGCTCACGAGCGTATCAGAGTTAGCATCTGAGAAGTCCAAGTCGAGTCTAGATAGGTCAGTATTCCATTCGGGGAGCGTGATACTAGGCCAGAAAGAGTCAAAATCAAAGGTGGGAATGAGGTCTTCTGGAGAGAACTCTGTCGTCCACTCTGGCCAAATGATTTCGGGTGTAAAGTCAAAGCTCCATTCTGGTGAAATCACGTCGATACCCAAATCGATATCCCATGTCGGTGGAATAAGATCCAGGGAGAAATCAAAATTCCAGCTGGGTAAAATCGCTTTTGCGCCAATGTTTGAGAGGCTAGATAAGTCCACCGAGAAGTCGGGGATGAGGTCTGTTAGGTTATCGCCAACGGCTACATTGTTTTTGCCTAAGGTCACAACCGTATCAGCACCTCGCCCGGCAACAATACCGTTTTGTAGGCCAGCCGTGACGATCAGGTCATCACCCGTCACGTCTAGGGTGGCATCGACTTTGTCTACCATGGCTTGCCAGTTTGTATTTATGCTGACTTTGGTGGTGTTGGCTTCGCCCCCGGCACTGCGGGTAGCATCTTGATTAAAAGCATCTAGAGAGATTCCGAGAGAATCTCCAAAGGCAAGATTGCCTTTGCCAATCATAAATAGTTTGTCATCGCCAGCCCCTGCAACCGATGCATTCATGGCGCCGACAGAGACTATCGTATCTCGGCTTTCTCCCCAGCTCGTAGAGATGTTGTAACCACCACCGCTGAGCATGAGTGACTCTCCATCGCCGACTCTAGTGAGCAAGTTACCTTTACCGATGCCCAGGAGAATATCGTGGCCGTCGCCCACTTTGGTCAGTGCGTTAAAAGCGCCGCCCGCAATCATAGTAGTGTCACCATCACCCACTTTGGTCAGTGCGTTCAGGCCGCCAGCAGCGTACATCTTGTCGGCCCCGTTTCCCGTTTTAATCAAGATATTTTTGCCCCCGAAGCCCATCATTTCGTTGTTGCCACCGGAGCTGTAGAGCAGGTTGGCTTTGCCTGCGGCGTAGAGCTTGTCGTCTCCAGCGCCAGAAACAACAACATTGAGACCGCCCCCTACATAGATAGAATCGTTACCGGAGCCCGTGGTCACTACATTTAGCCCGCCAATCGCCTTAATGACGTTATGGCCAGAGCCAGCCGTAATGACATTGGCTGCGCCGGCTGCAATGATATTGTCGTTTCCAGACCCTGTCGTAACGACATTAGCCCCTAGATAAGTGCGAACTGTGTTGTGTCCATCGCGGTCATACACAACGTTGCCTGCCGCGTAGGCATACAGGCTATCGTTGCCCTGGCCGCCCTGAATATTGTTACCCGCACCCCAGGCTTTAATCGTGTCGTTACCAGCATCACCTCGCACCTGGTTATAGCCACCGTAGGCTTCTACATAGTCGTGGTCGTGGCCTGCATAGATTTTGTTGTAGCCGCCGAGCGCTTTGATGTTGTCGTTGCCGGAGCCGCCATGTACGGTGTTTTTTGCGGCGGTTACGTGAATGCGATCGCGCCCCGACCCCCCATCTACATAGTTCGACAATCCAACGGCGTAGATATAGTCGTCACCGCTGCCACCATAGAGCTTACTTTTGCCAGAATAAGCGTACAGCTTGTCGTTACCGCTACCGCCACTGAGCTTAACGTACAGGGCATATGCTTTGAGCGTATCGTGGCCACCGTTTCCATAGGCAGACCCTGCGCCATAGATGGCGTAGGTATCATTTCCGCTGCCGCCATTTTTGTAAAATGGATTGGCTTTAGCGACGGTCTTCTTGACTTTTCTTTTAACGGACTTAACGGCTTTTCCCATGGGATGAATACCTCAATATAAATGACGATATGAACAGTGAATTGAGCGAATGAATTGAGCGAATGAATTGAGCGAATGAACTGAGCGAATGAACTGAGCGAATGAATTAAGCGAGTGAACTGCATCCTGATTTTTTAGAGAACGTAGCTACAGTCGGTATTGGCTAATACCTTTGAAGTCACCTTCTGATGAAATCCTTAGCGCTTTGGCAGGCGTCCCCTTTGCAAAAACATGCGATCGCAGGTCTCTAACCATTGCGCGTGCATGACCAAAGGGCGCGATGAATTCTGGAAACCATAGCTGCGAGCCACCCTGCCACTCATCTAGAGCCAGGGTGTACTGGCCGGTCGAATATTTTCTAGATAGCTCGTCGGTTAGCCAGGCCCAGTTCACAAAGCCAACTGGCGAACCAGCCACTTCGTAATAACGAAACTGATCGTGGAGGAGACTAGCAACAAACTGTTCTTCTAGCTCGTTGAGCGTGTATTGGCGATGTAGGGGAGAGTGCATTGCTAAGTGAAGCAGCGAACCCAACAGATGTATGCGATTTTGCATGGTGATATCGCTGCCGGGCAAGCTGTCTGGAATGGCAATGGGGGAGGATAACGCTGTTTGCGTTTTGGCAAGCTTGCTGTCAGTGCTAGGCGGCGCGGTATAAGTTGCTGTCATTTTCTGGTTACTGTGTGAGTGAAGGTCGACTGCGCTGGGTTCAACGCGATTGACTTCAGTAAAACAGGCACATGCAGAGGTTTTGCCGAGGTTAAAGGGCAGCTAGCGGGAAGAAGGCACTGACTTTGGCGGCTTTAAAGCAGGACTTGGATGGAAGCTTGGCCACGGGAGGGTTTGGTGCAGTCACGATGGCATAAAAAATGCGACCCTCATCGAGAGGATCGCAAGAAATAGTCAATGCAGCGGTCTAGAAATCATCAGGGCAGTTTCTATCGCTGACCCAAACAGACCGGATAGTCGCACCTTCACGATACTCATTGGTTTGGTTATATTCTCCGCTGTCAGACAGATATATGCCTGCTTCATCACCAGTGCCCGTACGAAAGGTGATATTCTCAGGGCCGTTTTCAAACCTGACAAACTCACGCGATTCTGCCTGTGTGTGATAGCTCAAGCTCGCTGGCCCATAGACACGCTCTGCCATTTCAATAGTTGCGCCAGGCCCAATCCCTGCCGCCGTTCGATACGCTGGATGCCTAGTATAAAAAAGCGTGAGCGGCCTATTTTCACCGACCCGCCATCCCGCAGCCAGCCCATAAAACATAAGCTCTCCGTCGGCATTGGTTACCGCTACGCCTTCGGTATCTGCCAGCGGCCCATCTCCCCACTCACCGACCGTCATCGTGGGCAGAGCTTGCTGAAGATCTGTAGGCGTCATACAGGTTTGGGCACTGCCGATAGAGGTTTCGGTGATTAATCGCGTCGGGTCAACGACTGACTGAGGAGGCTCATCATCGCTGGCGATCGCGTTCTCTTCTGAAATACTATCTTCTGAAATACTATCTTCTGAAATACTATCTTCTGAAATACTATCTTCTGAAATACTATCTTCTGAAACACTATCTGGTTCATTTTCAACTAGGGTAACTTCCGGTTCGAGTGGTACGGAGGCAGTATGGCTTGACGGCTCTTGGGCAAGAGGCTCGACAGACCAAAGCAGGCCGTCGTCATGGCGTTTAGCAATAGGCTGA
>JBCBKQ010000208.1:0-10377 GCA_038521595.1 Cyanobacteria bacterium J06627_28
AGTGTGGCCACTGCGCTCATATCAATCTACGAGGACAGCAATACATCGACTATGCCTTGGTGAGCACCACCTACAGCAGCCAAGGCAAAACTGCCGACCGAGTACTGGCCCTAATGGACGGCACGACCAGTCAAGAATCCTTTTACGTAGCAGCTTCAAGAGCCAAACGTTATCTCAGCATCTACACCACAGATATTGCTGAACTGACTCAGAAGGTTCAGCGATTACGAGCGAAAGAAAATGCCAGTGAATATATTCCTTTATTTCAGGTGGTAAATAGCCATGCCCAGACCCAGAAAGAAAACAAAGCAACCCATTGCTCCGTCTTCCATAACCGCCGAGATATCGGGGAGTGTACTGGAAGCCGCATTGCTGAAAAGCTTAGAACCGCTTTATGGCGAGATAGCAGCACTCAGCCGAGCGAGCATCAACCAACAACAGCAAATAGCCCAGGCTATAACAGCACAAACAAACACGCAAGACTTATTGAACAACTTGAGCGAGCAGGTTCTGACCTTACTCACTCAGCAAATGAAATTGAATCAAATGCTAGCCGCATCATCTACAAACTCCAACAACAGCGACATTGGCGACAATTTGACTTGTTTAAGAGAATGCTTGGAGAGATTAGAGAGGGGATTAGTCATCTTGAACAACAACTTAGACAGCGACAGCAACTATCAACAAGAATTAGCCGAACTCTTGACCAGCTTAAATCAGTCACGAGGACAAACAGCGCTAGTCGACGATGGCATTACCAATCGCTATGGGAGCACTACAGCCAAGACATTCAGGTGAGCAACCTGACTTCTTTAGACCGCGCAATTGTAGCTAAGGCTTTGAGCGATGGTCAAAGTCGTAAAGAGGTTGGGCTCATGCTGGTAGCAGGTAGCTCTAATGTCAAACGTATTGGCCACAGTGCTGGTAAACGCAAAGCTATGTTGTATATACATAAAACTGTCAGTAGTTTTGGTCAGAATAAGTCTCGTCGCAGCAGCATTCGGCAGACAAAACAGCTAGAAATGTAGCACTCAAACACAGCTCACAAAAAAATTGCTTACTCAAGCCGCAGCGCTATTCGATAGGTTGATTGTGTGAAAACAGCTAGTACTGACATATTCACTCAGACACATTTCACCTTAAGTATCAAAAAGATGCTGTATGAAACTCAAGCCTGAGTAGTGGTTGCTACGTTCATTAGGTTCCGCGAGTGGTTTCCACCTCAAACTCGGTGAAGACTTTAGCTTGTTCCAGTACTAATTCGATTGCCAGGGCCTGCATATCGGGAGGATAGCCATACTGTCGTAATAGCCGTTTGACCATGACCTTCATTCTGGCGCGAACGCTTTCTTTCAGATTCCAGTCGATGGAGGCGTTTTTGCGAACTCTGGCGACTAGGACGATGGCTAACTCTCGTAACTGGTCTTGACCCATGAGGTCTCTAGCGCTTTGGTTTTGGGCGAGGGCATCGTAAAAGGCGAGTTCGTAGGGTTCGAGGTTGAGTTCTTCGCCGCGCTTTTTGGCTGCATCGACATCCTGGCTGATTGCGATGAGTTCTTGCATCACATCTGTGACGCTGATGACCTGATTTTTGTAGCGGCGAAGGGCGTCTTCTAACATTTCGGTTAGTTTGCGACTTTGCACTACGTTGGTGCGGCGCTGCGCTTTGATTTCATCTCGTAACAGTCGCTTGAGTAGTTCGACGGCTAGATTTTTGTGCTCCATGCCTTCGACTTCGGCTAGGAATTCTTCGGAGATAACGGAGACATCAGGGTTCTTGATACCTGCTTCGTCGAAGATGTTGACGACGGTGTCGGAGACTAGTGCTTGATCTACGACTTGCCGAATGGCGGTTTCGATTTCGGTGTTGCTAAGGCTGCCGTCGCTAGGTTCTAGTTTGCAAAGGCTGGCTTGGATGGCTTGGAAGAAGGAGATTTCTTCGGCTTTTTCTACAGCCTCTGGATTGTGGGCAATGAGGGCATAGATTTTGGAGAGAGCTGTGACCGCATCCATAAATCGGTCTTTGATTTGTGGATTGGCAACGTGATTGGTGGCGGTTTTGAGGATGTTGAGTTTTTCGCCTGTGCCTGAGGTGAAGTAGGGCTGGTAGTTGAAGTCTGCCATGATGCCTTGTACTACTTCTAGTTTGGTGAGCATGAGGCCGATGGCGACTTGCTGGTCGAGGGTAAGGTCTCCTTTGCCACCGCTTTGGGAGTAGAAGCTGAGGGCTTCTTTGAGTTCGTGGGCAACGCCTAGATAGTCTACGATTAGGCCGCCTTGCTTTTCGAAGTAGACGCGGTTGATGCGGGCGATCGCTTGCATCAGGTTGTGCCCTTTCATGGGTTTGTCGATGTACATGGTGTGAAGGCAAGGGGCATCGAAGCCGGTGAGCCACATGTCGCAAACGATGACCAGTTCTAGGGAGTTATCGGGATCTTTGAGGCGCTGGGCTAGGGTTTGGCGGTCTTTTTTGGTGGTGTGGTGCTGCACCAGGTTGCCTTCGTCGGAGGCGCTGGCGGTCATGACGACTTTGATTGTGCCTTCGGTGAGGTCGTCGCTGTGCCAGTCGGGTCGGAGCTGAATCATTTGCCCGTAGAGGTTGGCGGCGATGCGGCGGCTGAGGGTGACGATCATGCCTTTGCCGCGATTCGCTTTTTGGCGTTTTTGGAAGTGGGTGATGATGTCTTTGGCGATGGTTTCTAGGCGCTGGGTGGAGCCGACGATGGCTTCGATGCGGGTTTGGTTTGCTTTGGCTTTTTGGGTGGCGCTGAGGTCTTCAAAGCTGAGGTCTTCGTCTAGTTCGTTTAGCAGGTCTTTGCCTTGCTCGTCTAAATCGACTTGTACGAGGCGGCTTTCGTAATAAATGGGGACGGTGGCTCCGTCTTTGACGGCTTGGTCGATGTCGTAGATGTCGATGTATTCGCCAAAGATTTCTGGGGTGTTTTTGTCGGTTTGTTCGATGGGGGTGCCGGTGAAGCCGACAAAGGTGGCGTTGGGCAGAGCATCGCGGATGTATTTGGCGAAGCCGTAGCGGGTTTGTTTGCCGATTTCGTTGCCGTCTTCGTCTTTGAGGGTGACTTGTTTGGCTCTGAAGCCGTATTGGCTGCGGTGGGCTTCGTCGGCTAGGACGACGATGTTAGATCGGGGGCTGATTTGGGGGTAGAGGGATTCGCCTTCCTGTGGGGAGAATTTCTGTACGGTGGTGAAGATGATGCCGCCGGCGGCGACGTTGAGCAGTTGGCGCACTTTGGCGCGATCGCTGGCCTGTATAGGGTCTTGGCGCAGGAGTTGGCGGCATCCGGCGAAGGTGTCGAAGAGCTGATCGTCTAGGTCGTTGCGGTCGGTGAGGACGACTAGGGTGGGGTTGTCGAGGGCTAGTACTAGCTTGCCGCTGAGGAACACCATAGATAAGGATTTGCCGCTGCCCTGGGTGTGCCATACTACGCCGCCGCGATGCGTGTCTTGGGTGGCTTTTAGGACGTTTTCTACGGCGAGGTTTACGGCGTAGTACTGGTGGTATGCGGCTACTTTTTTGATGGTGTTGAGGGTGACGACTTCGGTGTCGGGGTCTACCTGTTTGACTTTTTCAAAGACGGTGAAGTGACGCACCAGGTCTAGCAGGGTGCGTTTGTTGAGCATCCCGTTGACTAAGATTTCTAGCTCGTTGGTGTCGGGGTTGTTTTCGATGGTGCCGTCGGGGAGTTTGCGTTTCCACTGGCTAAAGCGGCTGAAGGGGGCGGATAGGGAACCGGCGCGGGCGGAGATGCCATCGGAGATGACTAGGAGGGCGTTGTAGGTGAAGAGGCTGGGGATTTCGTGCTTGTAGGTTTGGAGTTGGTTGTAGGCGGCTTGCAGGTTGGCTTTGGCATCGGCGGCGTTTTTTAGCTCGATGACGACTAGGGGCATCCCGTTGATGAAGAGGATGATGTCGGGGCGGCGGTTGTGATTGTCTTCGATAACGGTGAACTGATTAACGGCCAGAAAGTCGTTATTTTTGGGGGTGTTCCAGTCAATCAGCCAGAGCTGTTCGCCTTTAGTTTCGCCGTTTTTGGTATATTCAACGGTGATGCCTTCCGTGAGGTAGCGGTGAAAGGTTTCGTTATTGTTGATCAGGTCGGGGCTGGCGATATTTTGCAGTTCGCGCTGGGCAGCGGCGCGGTTTTCTGCGGGAATGTGGGGATTGATGCGGGCAATGGCGCTGGCCAGGCGATCACGCAGTACGACATCACCAAAGCTTTGGCGTTTTTGGGTGCTGAGGTAAGGGGCGGTGGACGTATCGCGGACGCGAAAACGGGTGCCGCTGTCGGGTGAGGGGCTACCCTCGGGGGCCATATCTGTGCCATGGAGATAACCGTAGCCCAGGGTATCGAGCAGTTCGAGGTTGTAGATCTCGATTTGGTCTTCGGTGGTGGACTTGCCCATAGGCCCAAGGGGGTAGTTTTCCTTTAAGAATGCCCTATGGTTTAGCGATTTTCCGGAATAAGGCTTGAAATTACATCAATCTTTCTTAATTACGTATGGGATATCTCGTAATTAAGCGCTCTAGGCTTCATCCTGAGTTCTCTTCTTTTTGAAGTATACGCTGCAGTTCTTGCTGTAGGACTTCTTTATCGGGCAGATAGAGCTGATAGCGAGAGACAAACAATTGATTAGAAATTGAGCCTGTGGCGTATTCCACTAAGATTTCGTCCTTATCACGAGCAAGAACGATGCCAATCGGTTCATTGTCGTCTTCGACGTTTTCTTCGGCGCGAAAGTAGTTTAGGTACAGGTTCATCTGGCCGATGTCTTGGTGGTTGACGGCTCGGGTTTTGAGGTCAATGAGGACAAAGCATTTGAGGATGCGGTGGTAGAAGACGAGATCGACGTAGAAGTGGGTGTTGTTCAGGGTGATGCGGTATTGCTGGCCAATAAAGGCAAAGCCTTTGCCCAGCTCGAGGAGGAATTGTTCGAGCTTTTCGATCAGGCGCTGTTCGAGTTCGCTTTCTTTGTAGTTGCGTTCGGGGAGGTCGAGGAATTCGAAGATGTAGGGATCTTTGACAGCGTCTTGAACGGATTCGATGGGTTGGCCTTGTTTGGCGAGGTTGAGGATTTCTTCGCGGTCTTTGCTGAGGGCGACTCGCTCAAATAGGGCTGTGTTTTTCTGGCGTTTCAGTTCACGGACGGACCAGTTTTCTCGGATGCATTGTTGCTCGTAGAAGGAGCGGGCTAGCTGATCGGAGACGGCGAGCAGTTCGGTGTAGTGGGACCAGGTTAATTTGCCAGACAGTGTCTGGCGTTTTGGGTAAGCCAGATAGAGCAGCCGCATGTACTGAAGGTTTGAGCGGCTAAAGCCTTTGCCGTGGGATTGTTTGAGGTCTTTTGATAGTTGGGGCAGTAGGCGAGCACCGTAGTCGGCTCGCTCTTGGCCGGATTGCTCAAATTCGATGATATGGCGACCGATTTGCCAGTAGGTTTCGAGGAGAACGGTGTTGATTTGTTTGCTGGCTTGGATGCGGCCTTGGGTTAGGCAGGTGGCGATGCGAGCAATGAGGGTTTGGTAGGTGTTGGGAGTGAGGTTACTCATGTTGATTGTCTCCTACACGGAGTTTGCCGCTCATGAGTTTGGGGAG
This sequence comes from Cyanobacteria bacterium J06627_28, assembly GCA_038521595.1. Taxonomy (GTDB): domain Bacteria; phylum Cyanobacteriota; class Cyanobacteriia; order Phormidesmidales; family Phormidesmidaceae; genus Phormidesmis. The sequence goes on from JBCBKQ010000208.1 coordinate 5,613, forward strand.
AAGTGCATCGCGGGTTTTAGTTAGGGTTTGGATCTGCTCCCTATTTGAATAAGCCTTCTTGAATATTGGTTGAATAATTTCCCTGAATTGAATGAGGCAGCATTCGTTAGGAATAAGCAAAGGCATCTCTCGAAGAGACCCAAGGGTTATATAGGATTGTGTTGTTCCTGCCATTCGCGTTCTGAAGTAAAACCTGCCATATGTTGAAGTCAGAAATAGAAAAATAAATTCTGAATAGTTCGGATTTCGAGATGACTTGAAAAGCCCGATATTCTTGATTGCAAAGTTTATCTCTTTCTCCATGACAAAATAGAGAAGCCCAACCGTTCCTATCATGGAAAGTAAGGTGTCGAACGTATGAACTCTACTTCTTTTGTTTGCTTCTAAGTAGTCAGTTTCAGAAATAAGATAGGCAGATTCAAAATCTATACCTTCTTTCTTGAGATGTTTTGAAGTTATGAGATGAAAGCCTTCTTCTGTCTGTTTTGGTGATTCATGTGTGCCATCTCGTACTTCAATAACATCTTTCATAGTACCAACGCGCCAACCTGCGGGGATTTCGCCTAGCTCTGATGGGACCATTGCGCCGCCGGATGACCTATAGGGCTTGCCCTGAGCGGGGTCGAAGGGCTTGCCGTCGGTGCTGGGTTTGCCCTGAGCGAAATCGAAGGGAAACTCGAAATCGACGAACCAATGTTTGAAGAGGGTTTGGGCGATTTTCTCTAGCGTCTCGTTTTGTTTGCGGAGGTTTTCAATTTTGCGATCAAGGCAGGACAAAACTGCTGCGATCTCCTTTTGTTCATTGATAGATGGAAGCTTTAGAAAAAGATTTCTGAGGATAACAGCAGTCAAGAACTTAGTAGCAGACCCTTGCGAGATATCTCTAAAATAATTGAGGCGAATACTTAGCAAGTAGTATAAATAATCAATGTCAACATTATTTTCATTCTTTGGAGTAATTACATACGTCCTTTGATAAGCATTGAATTTGCCATCATAAAGCTTTATTGGATATTTGCCATTTGCATTATTTCCAGCTAACAAGATAGCTTTACAGTCAAAAGCGTATGTATCTATACTCAACGTCTCAGGCGAACAGGTGAAAAATGGATATTTACCATCTAGAACTGCTGCATTAGAGTTTAATTTCCCAGTGGTGAAGTTGATTAATTCGCCCAGAGTAGTCTCTTCCCACTCACTCATAGCTCAAACCCCACCTTCGTTAACTGAAGCTTAATCTCTTTATCTAAATCTTCCGCCTCCTTCATCTGCACCGCTAACTCCGCCGTCAACGCCCCCATCTTCTCCTCAAACGGAATCCCATCATCTTCCTCCTCCGGAATCCCCACATATCGTCCCGGCGTCAACACAAAATTATGCTTCTCAATATCCGCTATCTCAGCCGACTTACAGAACCCCTTAACATCCTCATACTCACTCTCCTTCAGCTTCCACTGATGATAGGTATCCGCAATCCTCTGCACATCCTCATCAGCAAACGCCCGATTACGCCGATTGACCATATAACCCAACTCCGACGCATCAATAAACAACACCTCTCCCTTTCTATCTCTGTTCTTATTCCCATTCTTGTACCGACTCAAAAACCACAAACAAGCCGGAATCCCCGTGTTGTAAAACAACTGCGTCGGCAACATCACAATGCAATCCACTAGATCCGCCTCCACCAACGCCTTGCGAATCTCTCCTTCACCCCCCGTATTCGAAGACAGCGACCCATTCGATAGCACAAACCCCGCCGCCCCCGTCGGAGCCAAATGGTACAAAAAATGCTGCACCCAGCCAAAGTTCGCATTCCCCCTCGGCGGCACCCCATACTGCCAGCGGCCATCCTTGCGAAGCAAGTCCCCACCCCAGTCACTATCATTAAACGGTGGATTCGCAATCACAAAATCCGCCTTCAAATCCTTGTGGGCATCATTCAAAAACGACCCCTCCGGATTCCAGCGAATATTCGACCCATCAATCCCCCGAATCGCCAAATTCATCCGACACAGCTTATAGGTCGTCTCATTACTCTCCTGACCATAAATAGAAATGTCATCCAGCCGCCCCTGGTGATGGCTCACAAACTTCTCACTCTGAACAAACATGCCGCCCGACCCACAGCACGGGTCAAACACCCGACCCTCAAACGGCTGCAACATCTCCACCAGCACCCGCACCACACTCTCCGGCGTATAAAACTGTCCCCCCTTCTTCCCCTCCGCTAGCGCAAACTGACCCAAAAAATACTCATACACCTGACCCAACAGATCCGCCTGTCGCGGTTCCGAGCCAGACTCCTTTTCTTCCAGGCTCAACTGCTCATCCGCTTCCGGCTTAGCCAAGTTGACACTACCAATCATGTCAATTAGCCCACCCAGCGCAGTCGGATCTAGCTTTTGCTGCCCATAAACCTTCGGCAAAATCCCCTTCAGCAGCTTCGGATTATCCCCCTCAATGGCCTCCATCGCCTCATCTACCTTCTGGCCAATGTCCGGCTGCTTCGCCTGAGCCTGCAACGCCGACCACCGCGCCTCAGCAGGCACAAAAAACACATTCTCCGCCTTATACTCATCCGGATCTTCCGGATCTGCCCCTTCGTATTCACCTTCACCCGCTGCCAGCCTCTCATGCAGCAGCTCAAAAGCATCCGAAATGTACTTAAGGAAAATCAACCCCAAAACAATATGCTTATATTCCGCCGCATCAATATTCTTTCGCAGCTTATCCGCCGCCTTCCAGAGCTTCTGCTCCAACGTCTCGTTGTTCTTGACTTTGCTAGATTTAGCTCTGGGCATATCAGTTTTTGGGCTCTGAGCGATGACAGTTCGAGCATTCTACCGCTTCTGGGCAGTAGCGATAGTCGTGATATTTATCACATCGTTTTGGTGCTGTCACCTCTGAATCAACTTGTTCTGACGGCCTGCTTCTTGAATGACTAGACCGTTGCCGGTAAACAACTGAATATTTGGAACACAGGCATAATCCATATCATCCGTCAGAACTTGTAAAGGATTCAGTCCGGCTCTGCTGATAGCTTCCATCAAGAAAAGATCATAACCATCTAGAGCCTGTGTTTGAAAGCGTTGTAGAGCTGCGCTTGTTACAGTTGCGTCAATAGTGACATCCGCCGAAGATGCCAGAGAGATAACTTGAGCCCAAGCCGACTGAACAGTCATAGCTACAGCCTGACGTTCCGAATCATAATTGTGCCGGAACGCTTTCGGTGAAAGGCGCGACAAACGATTTTGATTTTTGAATATCTCGTACTCTTTTTTCTCAATGACGTGAGCTAACTCTGCCAGCGTCAATCCCGAATACTTCAGTTGAGCCCCAGCCTGCAACGCCTGATTCAAATAGCCTGAATATAGACTGCTTTTACGAAGAACTCTTGGGTCTGCATTAAGCGTTGCATTAGGGTAGGTCTGCCAAAGCCAAACGTTCGTATCAACTAAAAAAACATCCTCTGGCTGCGGCGTATCAGTGCTGATGTCTATAACGTCCGCTTGAATGTTGAGGCGAATCGTCATCCTTCAAAACTAACGGCATACTCTCCAATTGCCGTATCTACAGCCTTCTTACGCTCAGCATCCGAATAGTACTGTTTTGCATTAGCAATAATCGTCTTTAAAAGCTCTGCGCCACTTGGATTGAGATTACTTAGAGTAAGCAATTGATTCAAATCATCGCCAGAGATATCTTTCAGCAGTTGCCCAATCGCAAGGTTAAAGAAAGCAGATACAAAGACCTTGACATCCGAAAAGTCTAGCTCTACCTTGCCGCCATCCAGCAAAGCCGGTTGAATCTGTTCGTAAATCCGCTGGCCAGCATCAGATGAAATTGCATATTCGCCTGTAATTTCATGAATTTTAAGTTCCATCTGAATGACTCCTCTTAAAACCAAGGTTCATCGGGGCTGCTTGCTTCTGCCTCAAGGCAATAGTAGGACTCGTCACATCTAAAAGCAATATCAATCAGCGTCCCTGTAAAGTTCGTAGTTACATTTTTATACTTAACTCCATTATCGTCGATTATCAGACAACTGTCATTGCTAAAAATCTTGAGAGAGCCGCCATTCGCTATCACAAAGCTTTGCAGAAGGTTTAGTCCTAATCCGCTGCCGATATCTTTAGGCTTAGTACTGGTTCCACTACGCAATGCCCATTCCAGTGCATCTGTAGAAGATAAGTCTTTATTTGCTGGCAGCGATCGCACACTCTGAGGAATGCCCATGCCAAAATCAACAGCCGTTAAATGCAGCCAGCCCAGGCGAGGATAATGCTGCCCGCAACTAAAGATGCCAATAGGCGACTGGCTATGGTCAAATGCATTGAGATAAATCTCCGCGACCTTGCCTGAAATCAGGTCTTGAAGCTCAGGGCTAATATTCACCCAACCTTTGCCCAACCACTTTGTATGCAGATAGTCTCCTATTGACTCAGCGTGATACTCTAGGTCGCTCCTGTAAGGAATAGAATTGCCATCCCAAGAGACTTGCGCACACCCGAATGCTTGTAAAAATCCATTTTGTGCAAGATTGACAGATATTCTTTTTTGAAGCGACTGCCAGTTAAAAATGATGCTTCCACCTCGATGCTCTACCAAACGGGCTAAACCACCTAGAAAAGTCACACCCAAGTGACTGATGAAATCGCAGTAATTAACGTCAGTTCGGGTTAAGCCGTAGTCCGTAAAGCTCCCTCAAGATGCAGACTAGGCTTCTTAGGCTGGTGACAATAGGCAATCAACCCGCAAATGA
>JBCBKQ010000209.1:0-10353 GCA_038521595.1 Cyanobacteria bacterium J06627_28
ATGAATGCCGTTCTGAAGAGGAGATCCTGTGTAATAGTTGTTGAAATCAGATTAATTTCGTAGACCTTTTCAGAGCTTAACTGCCCTTCCAAGTTGTTTAGTCTTTGGGGTCCACTTCACAGCACGATGGACGGCGCAGCACTCCAAACAGGAGGGCGGCGATCGCCCTGTCCACCGTGCAAAGATTTATCAAACCGAGGAATATCAATGGTGCCACCGGCTGCTGTCTTCAGCGCAGTTAGGGTTTTTAAGCCTAGGTCAATGTCGTGAGTGCCTGGGGGCCCGCGCCAGACAAATCGTGGGTCTACTCGCTTGAGCTCGCACCTTTCTGCATAGCTCAAGTACAAATCGTCAATCGATAGGCCTACGCTTCGGTGCCCTAGGCAGTCTAGCAGCAGCAGCAGTATCTTCGTCAGGGTTGTTTTGCCCGTGCCCTGGCCACCCAAAATGCCCTGAATAAACGGCTGGTTTAGCTGCTTTTGCTGCTGTGAAATGTGCTGAGCGAGGGGTATCCACAGTATCCAAAGTGGCCGCAGCCAGTCTGCCCACGTTCCTGGTAAAGGCAGTGAGAGGCTGGTCTTTTCTATGCGCTGTACGAATTGCTGAAGGAGATCGGCATAGGCATCTAGCGTTTTACCTATGGTCTCTACTGTAAGGGGATGAACCTTGGGATAGATATCGTTCAGCATCCAGGCTGCCATTGCCTGCTTTTGCGCAGGGCTCGGCGGCGCTGAATGCGCCCATTTCAAAATCAGTGGCCACATCCGTTGACTATCGGCACAGTTGGCAAAGGTTTTCAGCATGGCTATCGTCTTGTGCGAGGCGAGCCGTAGGATGGTGCTGAGGAATAGTTAGGTGCTGAAGAATAGTTAGGTGCTGAAGAATAGCTAGGCGCTGAGGAATATCTGCTCGGTGGCCGGCCTGCGCTGCCTTTTAGCTGGACGAAAACGCTGGTGACGCTGTTGTTACGGGTGGCTGCAATGGTGTCGAGATGATTAAAAAATGGGCGAGCGGCGACCTCGATGAGGTTTAGTGCCGGATAGAGACGGGTGAGTGAGGGCGCAACGGCTGGCCAGTCGAGATAGACGTAGCCACTTGTGAGGTTTGGTAGAGGTGCGATCGCAGCTTTAAACCGGCCTGTCTCCAACAGTGAACTATTTTTTGATTCTGCGGCATCTAGGGCTAGCGTCATCGCGGCGACTGAACTGGCAAAAATTTCTTGATCACCCTGTTGTACATGCAACCCCAGCAGCTCAGTTTGTAGCCCACTGGCCTGTACACCTCGCTGACTCCCTGTCTTAAACCTTGTCCATGCGGTTGCTTCATTTTCTCCAATAGCGACGGGAACAGCGCTATATCCGGCAGCTGTAGCGGCTTCGTCTAGTTGGGCAATGCCTTCGCGCGCTCCTTCAACGGCCAAGATCCAGTCACGCTCCCCACGACTGCTTTTTACACCGCCCAGCACTGCCCTGCCCTGCACCCAGCCCCATAAGTTGTTCCCAGACAACTCGCCTGCAGAAGACTGACCCAGGCGAAAAAACGCGGGCAGTACTTTTGTGGGGAGCCCATTAGCTGTTATGGCATCGCTCAGCTGACTCAAATCATCACTGACAACAGCAATCTCAAGGTTTGCTGGCAGATAGTTTAGGTTGGCTTCGCTGGTGAGTGTGGCTGGACTTTTGTTTGAGATCGCATCCTTTGACGTTTCACTATCTAATGTGTTGGCGTCTGTATTGGCATCTCGCGCCGTTGCGACCAAGCCTGTCGGTGTAACGCCTAGCCCCATGGCTGTGTAGGCATGTGTCGCTAATGATGTGCCTTGACTAGTGCTATTACCACTGCCATTACTGCTGTCATCGGTAGACTGCCGCAATAACGCTTTGGCATCAAAATAGGCCAGCCCCACCCGTGGCTCTGGCAGCTGCGATACGCTCTGCCGATAGGCTGCATTTTGGGCTAGGTTCTGCGCTGTTTGTGCTGAGCGGATACTCTGGCGCAACACCTGCGCATCGTTAGCAAATAAGACAAACTGCTCGCCCACGAGTGCAGTTGCTGCCGTCACATCCGACTGGTGTGAGGCTCCTTGGGCATACAATATCCTCACACCGCTGACCTGCTCACTCACGGGCACCTGACCCGCGAGCGCTCGTCGCTGCCACAGTAGCTGTAAAAATTCTTGGGCCTGCTGCTGGCGCTCCGGCGCAATTTCGATGGCCAGTAAGTAGCCAGAGAGCTCACCGTTTTGACGGTCGCTATCCAAGTCAGAGACAGTCACCGCAAACGTAACTTCTTCACCCATCCAGGGCTGAATATCTTGATCGTAGTCCAGCCCAGTCGTCGTTTTGAGCGTTTGCTTAAGTTGGTCTACTTCGTCTAAAAACGGCTGTCGCTCAGCGGGGGAGGCGACGGCTTGCTGGAGGGCAATTAAGCGCTCTGGCCGCGTGAGTAAAGACAGGCTAAATGGGGAGCGTGCCGGAATAAAAACCGTGGCGGCGGCAATGGGGCGATCGCTCTGATTTAGCAGCGTGAGCGGGCTTTTGGCCTGCAAGACAAAAAAGACGCCAACCCCCGCAATGATCAGGGATAGCGCCAGAGCAAATAGCCCAATAAAAAATTGACGAGCAGGGGCTTGACCAGAACGATTCGCACCAGACGTTTGCGCAGCGGCAGCCATATCTGTTACTCATCTCAAAAGAGAGTGTAAAAAGAGCCTAGGTGATAATTGTATACCGCAGGCCTGCTTGCTCCGCCGACGAAAGGCCCGCTTATGGACGTCCTATTCAACGAGATGGTTTATTCAACAACCAGACGACTACCCTAGACCTCGGCTTCTCCACACGCCAACGAGTTCGCCATCTAGGCTGACCTCTGCGGCTGGGTATTCCATCGGCTCAAAGCGAGGATTGGCTGGCTTGAGAATGACTTTACCTTTTTCTAAGTAGTAGTACTTCAGCGTAGTCGTAGATTCCACTCTCGCCGCTACGATGGTGCCATTGCGAACGCGCTTTGGATCTTCGACCGCACGCATAATGACGATATCGCCATCGTCAATGAGTGCTTCTATCATGGAGTCGCCACGGACACGCAGGGCAAAATCGCCGCCCTTAAAATCAAGCGTGGTAGGGTCAAAGTGCTCTAGTTCATGTGGCGCGGTATCGGTGAAGGCCTCCACCATAGAGCCGGCTGCGATCGCACCAAAAATCGGCACGCCCTGGGTATCTTGCAAAATTTGAATCGTACGGGCCTGACCCTCTTTCCAGTCGATATAGCCCTTGCGGCGCAGGTGCTCCAGCCTACTCTGCACCGGGGCGGGTGACTTGAGCTTCATTTCGCGCATCATCTGCCGAATAGAGGGCGAGTGACGATTTTCGCGAATGTACGTCACCAGCCAGTCGTATAGCTCTTGCTGCGCTTGAGTTAAAGGTTCCATCGTGGTTTTTCGGCTGCCAATATAGACTACTAAAATACAGACTGCTAGTCAGAACAAGCGTACCAATTCTAGTACATTTCGTCTATAGTACAGATTCAATAGTACAGATTCAATCTAAACATTCGTCATGCTTGAGGCTAGACCGTAGAACGTCCCAAGCGTTTACCCGGTAAAGCAAAAGTCAGGGCCATTCGGTAATGCCGAATGGCCCTGACTTTTGGGGGTGTTCTCGCAAGCGCTAAAGACTTAGCGGATGTACTCCTTAAGTACGCTATTGCGGTTAGGATGGCGCAGCTTGCGTAGTGCTTTCGCTTCGATCTGACGAATCCGCTCACGAGTGACGTTGAAGATTTGGCCGATTTCTTCTAGCGTCTTCATGCGGCCATCATCCAAGCCGTAGCGCAGACGCAATACATCGCGCTCGCGGGGGCTGAGCGTGCTCAGAACGCTTTCTAGATCTTCACGTAGCAGACTCTTAGAGACTTCATCTTCAGGCGTTTCGCCGTCAGACTCAATGAAGTCACCCAGGCGAGAGTCTTCTTCTTTACCAATGGGCGTCTCCAGGGAAATAGGTAGCTGCGCAGACTTAGCGATAAAGCGTAGCTTCTCGATGGTCATTTCCATGCGAGTGGCAATTTCTTCTTCGGTGGGTTTGCGGCCTAGCTCCTGAGAGAGTAGTTTGGTTGTCTTCTTGATACGAGAGATGGTCTCGTAAAGGTGCACAGGAAGGCGAATGGTGCGGGACTGATCTGCGATCGCCCGAGTAATCGCCTGACGAATCCACCAAGTTGCGTAGGTCGAGAACTTGTAACCTTTTTCATGGTCAAACTTCTCAGCCGCACGAATTAGACCAAGGCTGCCCTCCTGGATCAAATCCTGGAAGGACAGACCACGGTTCATGTACTTTTTGGCAATGGAAACGACCAGACGCAGGTTTGACTGAACCATTTTGTCCTTGGCGCGGCGACCTAGGTGCAGGCGACGGCGGAAGGCAGGCAGCGGCATGTCGACCGCATTTGCCCAGTCCGTATCAGTTGGCTCATGCTCTAGCTGGTCGTCAATTTCATCGCGGATGCGCTCTAGCTCTAGCAGGTCCGCAATCTTGCGAGCTAGCTCGATCTCTTCTTCGGCGCGAAGCAAGCGAATGCGACCGATCTCTTGGAGATACAGGCGAATGGAGTCTTCTGTGTAGTGCTTTTTCTTAGTCTGGGCGGTACGGCGACGGGTCTTGCCCTTGGTTGCTTTAGTGGCCTTAGTGTCTTTAGCAGCCCCGGCTTTCTTGTCCGTCTTAGCTTTAGTTGCTTTGGCTTTAGTGGTTTTTGCAGCAGCCTTAGTGGTTTTTGCCTTGCTCTTGGTGGTGCGCTTTCTCGTCTTCTTAGCAGGGGTTGTATCAACTTCAGTCAAATCTATCGTTGCTGTCTGAAGTTGCGCTTTAGTCCCCTCACTGCTGGGTTCCAAAGTTTCAACCGATTCCTTAACCTGGGTCATGCTGCGTTCCTCTTGCTCCTTCTTAGTGAGTAATGTGATTGTTCAGGGATGGTGGTAGCCGCTGGTCGCCCGTGAGGCATTGGCTAACCTATTAAGTTGACTTATTAGCTGGATTATCGGGCTGACTTAAGTCTTGAGTTGACAAAGTCAAGTAAGTTGGCGTCAAACAAGTTGGCAAAGCCAAAATTGACGAAATAGCTATAAAGATTTGCTGAGGGCCTCAGAAAATGTACGGACGAGCTGTCTTCTGAAAATCGCAGTGATGTCCCATCGGTAGAACTATGTCTATAGATGGATAGGCCAAAAGGCTGACTCGATCAGATAATGCTCGTAGGGTAAAGCTACCTGCTTAACCCGTAATAGAAATGCCCTTAGAGTAACGCTCTAAGAAAATTTACTGACCTCAACTGAATATTTGTAGCTAGCGCTCCTGACGCAGTGCTGGCGCAATGCCGGTGCAACCAATGGGCATTTGTAGTTGGCAAAATCTCCAAACTTACTGCAAATTCGCTAAAGGCGACGGGGCGGACTCTCTATAAAAACAGACTACCCACTAATCAAGAAAAGTTTAACTATGCTTGTGTAAGCCCCATAGATTGTAGCTTTTTGATTAAGAATTCACCACCTGCTGATTTCCAAAATGGATGCTTTATCTGCGCCTCTGTGTTCCTACAGTAGTAACACGGACTTCAAGAAATCGCCCACCTCTTCGATTAGTTTTTCTCGGGTGAAATACGCAAGTGCCTAGGGTGAAAACCAGATCAGGCAAATTACGGAATACCCACATTGACCGTTTTACAGGGGTGCTATGGGAATTTAGTCCGTAATTTACGATACGTAATTTAACGGGAAAAAACTTTTGAAGGCTTTTGAGCGTTTCCAAATTTTCACTGAAATCTTCTTTGTGAAGATTGGATAGGGTCGTTTACTAATAAGGAAATGCTATGAGACAGATAAGTTTTACGAAATTAAAAGGAAGCGTTTTTCCGCGATTTAAACTTTACATATTCGTTTTGCCTGCTCGTTTTGCCCGCTCGTTTTGCCGGATGACAGAGAAAGCTATAGCTTCTGCCAAGTTAGTTAGGACATTCGTGACCGCTGAAAGCATTATTTAGTATCGACAACTAACTCGACTAGCAAAGTAAGAATGCATCCTTACTTTGCTATATCAGCGATGATTTTAGTTTTCAATGTCCGTTTTGAGCCCCTTAGGTTTGAGCCCCTCATGTTTGAGCTGAGGTTGAGGCCAAGCCTGAGGGGCTCTGCTCAAGAATGCTTGTTTGTAGGCGGCTTCTATTGGCAAGCAGCTTCTATTTTTTGTAGCTGTACTTTATTATCTGCACCTTAATAACTGCATTCTGGTAGCTGCAGTTTTAATGAGCGCATTCTATAGGTGAGCAAACTGAAGGCACTGCTTTTTTGCGATCGCGGCGTCATGCAGTGAGCTCAGCACATCTATACTTATGGGCGCAACAAAGAAGCCATCGATCTCAGCGCTGTTGGGATGGCTAGTCCAGCTTGGCTCACTCGACTCGGTCAGCGCCACAATGACGATACCTTCTGACGGCAGGCTTTGTTTGATTTGGCGTGCGGTTTGTGGTGACCAGGTTTGCCTGTCGTCTCCAGACAAAATGACGAGGTAGGGTGGATTGGCTTGGGCTTTGGCAATGGCCTGCCGAGGAGAACTGATAGAGACGACAGAACAGTTGAGTGTTTGGGCAATCGCTTTAGCCGCTGCTAGCTCTTTAGATGGCTGGCCAATGACGAGAATGTAGTCTTGCTGGGCGTGATCCTGTTGAGGTTTCATAGCAGATCAACAATTTACGTAAAGAGCTAGTGAGAGCTAGTGCTTGGCAGCGTTAGAACTAGCTGATGCTACCTCTCACTATGGCCGACCTGTCGGTATCTGTTTTATGTCAGCAAGCCTTCTTATTGACTGTTATCAAAAGTAAGTGGTTTGACTGTCCATTGCTTACGAAACGAGACCTTTCGCAACGTGGGCTTTGTAATCCTCAGACTATTGGGAGAAGACTTCAGGTGAGAGAAGACTTCAGGTGAGAGAAGACTTTAGGTGGGAGAAGACTTTAGGTGAGCTTTACGCCCAGGAGAGGCCCAGTAGAGGCCCAATAGACGCTCAGTAGACAGGATTACGGAGACAGGCGAGCTTTCTTGAGACGGTTGTCTTCATACCACTGGGCGATCGCAGGCACCCAAGCCTGAAAATGAGGCCACATCGCTTCACACAGCTTCTGTGCTTCGAGCTGAGCATCGGCTTTCCAGCGCAGATCGAGTAAATGCATCAGCGATCTAGCGTTTGCTGAAACCACCCAATGCTGCCGTACATCAAAGGGGATCAGGCCTCGGGCGTGCTCTTCTGAAAAGCCCTGATCGATGCGCTCTTTGTAACGGACGCAGCCCTGGTAGCACCAGTCCAAATCCTGCTGGCGAATTTCTGGCGTATACTCGTATTTTTTCCCCTGACGGTCGCTGTACGCACCCACAGGCCGCAGATAAAACACATCTTCCACGCTGGTTTTGCCTTCGACCACATCCAAGATGCGCGAGCCTGTATATCTAAAAGATTGAACATCGAAGCTCAAGCCCACTCGATGCGTGCGAATTTGCTGCATGGTGGAATGGGGGAAAAAGCCGCAGTTGAGAACGATTTGCGGGTGTTCTAGTGGGCCAAAGTGACCCCGTCCACCTTTGAGTAGATTGCGAATGACCAGCTCACCGGCTTTTTCTTCTGAGGGCCAGGCTGCTCGCTGATCCCACACGAAGGCTTCGGCGTAGTCCTGGTGCATCGCCGCATAAATGGTTTGCTGTGGGTTGGGCGTTTGTGAAATAACTTCGACTCTGAAGCGATCCATAGACAAAAGCGTGAAATGAGCGGTCTATATATAGTCCTTGATGATCTGCGCAGAAGCTTTTGTATCCACAGGAAATTTAATCATTTGTTCAAGCCTATGGACTTCTATTTAAGCCTATGGACTTCAGCATTTGCCGGATCCTACGACCGTTCCCTTCGGCTTTCTTCCCAGCAGAAAGCTGGCGGTTCCTTCTAAAATAGAGGCACAGAAATAATTTAAGGAATAGAGCATATGGCATTTTTTGGACTTGGCAGCGGTAAGAAAGATTCGTTACCTAGCCCTGCCGACGCACTGCCCGGACGTGACAAGCCAATGCCCGTGCCAGAGCAGCATTACGTCAATAAAAATCAGCTGCAGGGGCCATTTCCTGAAGGGCTGGAGACAGCTATGTTTGGCTTGGGCTGTTTTTGGGGTGCTGAGCGTAAGTTTTGGCAGCTAGATGGCGTGTACAGCACTGCCGTTGGCTACGCCGCAGGCTCAACGCCAAATCCGACCTATCGGGAAGTGTGCTCTGGTATGACCGGACACAATGAGGTGGTGTTGGTTGTGTTTGATCCCAAGGTGATTGGCTACGATGCACTGCTCAAGACGTTTTGGGAAAGTCATAATCCGACTCAGGGCATGCGTCAGGGCAATGACCGAGGGACTCAGTATCGTTCTGGAATCTATACCTATTCTGATGCGCAGCTAGCGGCGGCCAAAGCGTCTGAGGCAATGTATCAGGAGAAGCTGAGCGAAGCAGGTTACAGCGAGATTACAACTGAAATTTTGCCTGCGCCGGAGTTTTACTACGCTGAAGACTACCACCAGCAGTACCTAGCGAAGAATCCAGGTGGCTACTGCGGTTTGGGGGGGACTAATGTGTCCTGCCCCATTGGGGTTGCGGCAGCGTCTTAAGCAGCATGTTTTCCTTTAAAGATCGCTTAGAGTTTTGATCGGTTTTCAATGAATCTATGCCACGGGAGCGTTCAGCGCCTGTGGCATTTTTATTAGTATCTCGATGATGGCTATTTCAGCTGCTTAGGACTAAGTTGTCTCGATGAATGACGGTTTCGGCCCCCTCGTAGCCCAATAGGTTTGCAATGTCGCCGGAGCGATGGCCGCAGATTTTACGCAGATCGCTGTCGCTGTAGTTCACGAGCCCACGGGCGATTTCTTGACCAGTGCGATCGCACAAGGCCACCGCATCCTGCGGCAAAAATTCCCCTTCCACTTCTGTAATGCCTGCCGGTAGCAAAGACTTTCCACCGTTTTGAATAGCTGCGATCGCACCCCCATCCAGATACAGTCGCCCCGACGGCACCAGCGTTCCGGCAATCCATCGCTTGCGAGCGGTTGAACGTCTGGGCTGACCTTCAAACAACGTACCGATAGGGTCACCCGCTAGGATTTTGATTAAGTTTTCAGGATTTTTGCCCTGGGTAATTACGGTGTGAATGCCTGCTGCCGTTGCGATTTTTGCGGCCTGTACTTTGGTAGACATCCCGCCGGTTCCCCAGCTAGAACCGGCGGAACCAATCTTGGCATTAAGCTGATCGATCTGTCTGACTCGGCTAATGGGCTCAGCCGTGGGGTCATGTCTTGGATCCGCAGTGTATAGCTGCTCGACATCAGTCAGTAGAAACAGATAATCAGCACCGACTAAGCTTGCGACTAAGGCTGACAAGGTATCGTTGTCGCCAAACTTTAGTTCATCAATGGCGACGGTGTCATTTTCATTGACGATGGGGATTACACCTAGCTGCATGAGCTGGCGAAAGGTGCGATAGCTGTTTACGTAGCGCGATCGCTGTGCCAAATCACTCCGCGTCAGCAATACCTGCGCAATCGGCTGCGTCAACGCTGTAAAAAAGTCGTCATACATTCGCATCAGACGGCCTTGCCCAACCGCAGCAACGGCCTGCTTAAGCGCAATTGTTTTGGGCCTTTGGGTAATGCCGAGCCGCGCACAGCCCACACCCACCGCCCCCGACGATACCAAAATCACCTGATGACCGCCGCGCTGTAGCTGACAGAGCGTTTCTACCAGTCGCCCTAGGGTCGCTACGGCCAAATTTCCAGTCTCCGGATGCGTCAGGCTAGAGGTGCCAATTTTTACGACCAGCGTCTTGGCAGCAGAGGAGACCATAGAGAAACAGACTTAAAAATACAAACTTAAAAACAGAGGCACGCATAAAAATAGGGGCAAGCCCTTGCGAGCCGCCCCAAAATATTAAACGTTTTTGAATGAGAAGTTATTAAAAGCAGGCCTTTAAATAAGTTTGACCTTGTTTACATTTTGCCGAATAACTTAGTACTTCTACTTGTAATTAAGATTCTCTTCAGGTTTTCGTCACGTTGAGAAACATTATTGGAGAAATATTATTGGAGAAACATTAATGAAGAAACATCAGAGCAACCCTTATCGGAGAAGCGTTCTTTGAGGAACACTTCAAAAAACCCTTCCTTCACGAATTGAGAGTCACGCCTAACTGTTTAGATATCCAAAATTCTGCATTGCGCAGCAGGTTTTTCGGATCTCTGGAGTTGGGTTCTAGCATGGGCTTCACCAAAATGGTAAATAGC
>JBCBKQ010000210.1:0-10342 GCA_038521595.1 Cyanobacteria bacterium J06627_28
GATGGCTAGCAAGCAGTTCTCAGAGCAAGAGCAAGGCATTTATCTCAAGCTGACTGAGTTTCAAGGTGCTGGGAATCGGTTTGAAGATAAGACTTTGGAAGCGATCGCACTTCCCGGAATCTTCCTAAAATCTGCTGACTTCGCATAGTACAGATAGCCACAGTCCGGATTTGCGATCGCCTCCAAAGTCTTATCTTCAAACCGATTCCCAGCACCTTGAAACTCAGTCAGCTTGAGATAAATGCCTTGCTCTTGCTCTGAGAACTGCTTGCTAGCCATCACAAACGCAGTAGATTGAACAACCTTGCTATTTAGCTCTTGAAAAACGCCATAGCCAAGATGCAACATGCTTTGAATGCAATAGTTATCCAGTACAAAGCCTCTCAGCTTCTCGTAGCTACTCAAAAACATCCAAGAATGCTGGTTGATTGTCGCCATCAAACCGCGATCATAAGTCTGCTTTAAGCATCGCTCCATAAAGGCTGCAAACAAATCGCTTTTTCCTCTAGGATAATGTTCTAGAACAAAAGCTTTTAGCCCAGCATCAAACGAGCTACCGCTCATGTAAGGCGGGTTTGCAACGACGACCCAGTAACGCGCTCTTAGTAGCTTTGCCTGTTTTATGAGCGACCGCAACCCTTGCGCCTCTGCTTCAAATACCGGACTCTCCAGCTCAAAAGCTTCTACCTGCTTCAACAACTTTTCAGCATCAAAATCAGGCGGCGTAATCAAACTTCCTAAGTTACTAGCATTCTCAAATACCTCTAGCAAAGGCCGCCAATCCTCTTCTACAAACGCCTTCCCTGGCGGCAACACCAAACTCTTCGTAGACCTCACCACCGCAATATTCATCTTCGGCAACCGCCGCAAAATCCTCGGATTCTTCGCCCGCGCCTTCATCAATACCGCAAAACTCGCCAGCTGCACCGCCCGCTCATCAATATCCAACCCGTGCAGATTATGCTCCAAAATCAAAGCCGGAATATCTCGCGCCGCGTATCCCCGCTCCGTATAAATCTCAAACAACAAATCAAACGCATACACTAAAATATGGCCGCTACCACAAGCCGGATCCATAACAGTCAGATCTTGGGGCTGGACTTCGACTCCGCTCAGCCCACGGGCAGCGGTCGAGACAATATTTAGTTGTTGTACTTCATCATTCAGCGTTCCGCCTTCTGCATTCTCTTCTGGCAGACTCTCCAAATAATACGGCATCTTCTCCTTCAGCCGAGAGCCTGGATGCGCCTCCATCCACAGCCGCCCCAGCGAATTCTCCACCATATAGCGCACAATCCAATGCGGCGTAAAAAGCTGCGTCGCCGCCGGAATATCCCGCGCCGCAATCTTCCCCTTGGCCCCAATCACCTCATCCTTCCGCTCAGAAATATAAAACTGATACAGCCAGCCAATAATCTCCACGCCATTCTCACTGCCCGTCCCACTATCCGCCTCTCCCCCAGACGAATCCCGCCAATCCTCCTCCGGAATATCCGCCACCAGCCGCCGCACCACCGACGCCGCATTCAGCAAATTCGCAGGCATAAACAGCGCTGTATACTGCTTACTCACCTCAAACAAAAACGGCAACCCCTCTGCCAGCGCCGCACACTGCGCATTCAACAACCGCCGATACAAAAACTCATCCGCATTCGCCGCCTTACTCGCCAGCTTTTGCCAGTCCTCCCACACCGCCAGCGTCAGCCCCGGCACATCCCCCATCGCCGCAATACTGCTCGCCTCCCGCAAAATATCCGGGTCAACTAGCTGCACATCGCTACTGCTGAGCACCCGCCGCCGCAAATAGCCATTCACCTCCATATAGCGCAATGCCGAAAAGCGATTGAACCAGGTATAGGCAATCTCATCAATCAGCGACTCCACCGCTGCCTTCAGCCCCTTATCTGCCGCCTTCCCACCTAGCAGGTCGTTCAAATGCGATCGCAATAGCTCATACGCCTTCGCATCCTCCGCATCCAGCGTTTGCCCCGCTACAATCAAGCCACCTGCAACAGTCTGCGGCTCCACAATCGCCTGCGTCGTGATCCCAAACTGCTTCAGCCGAGCCGTCACCTGCGCCCTCAGCTCTTGCCTCGCCCACACAGCAAACGTCTTAATCGCACTACGGTCCATACTTATTCCACTCGCACCCGTTTATCTTGTCTAATCTCATGCATCAGCGTATCTTGCAGCACCGCCAAATACGCCTCTACATCCTGCTCTGTCTCCAAGACCGCCTTCTGCGACACACGAGCCACCTTTACCGCCACTATCGGCTTTTGTACCACCACGGGCGCTTCATCACCACCACTATCTGTTTGCCGCGCCGACAAAATCCGCGCGGCCTCTTCATCAAGCTGCCTATACAAATCAGATTCCAGCCGATCTAGCTCAGCTCGCCGTGCGATCGCTGAATCAATCGTCACCACTTCCGCTAGCCCTACCGTCTTCGCTTCCACCTGCCGCGTAAACCTCGGCAAATCCAACGATTCCATCACCTCTTGGTGATTCTCCTGCCCGTAGCGCGCCAGCTTTTCCTTCAGCACGCTTCCCGCCGTCTGCACCTTAGCCACATAGGTTTGTCGCACCGTGTCCGCCTGCTGCTGCACCGGCTGCAACAGCGAGGCTAGCTGCGGAATCCGCCCCGTCGGATCGGGCATCGCTAAAATTCGCTCCGCCGCCGCCACATTGCTCAGCAACCCCTCATCATCAATGTGCCGGAGCTCCGGCGCTAGCCGCCGTAAATCCTGCTGCGCCTGCTTGAACAGCGGTAGCTGCACCATAAAAAACGACCTCAGCTTACTCAAATCGTCAATATAGTCCTCTACTGCCTCTCGCTGCTCTCGCATCGCCCGACAAAACGCCGCCGCCCCGTCTTGCACCAGCAAATTCTGCGCCGTATTCAAGCACGCGCCTAGCAAATCTACGAAGGGTAGTCCCGACTGCTCAGCCGTACGTGTCCACTGCTGAAGCTGCTCGCAGGTTTCACGCAAGGTCTTCTGGTAGGCTTCCATGAGCTGCACCGCATCCACAGGCGGCGACTCCGGCAAAATCTCATTCGCTAGCTCGGTAGCGACTCGCAAATCGCCCAAGTCCACCTCATCGCATAGCTGCACCAGATAGCTGTCTTGCCCTGAGCGCGATTTTAAGCTTCCCACCAACCCGCGCTCTTTCGGGTTCACCGTTGCCTGCGATCGCCGTAGTTCCACCTTTCCAACGTTTACCAGCTCTGCTAGCACGCCCAGTACATCTAGCTCCGACCAGCCATAAGGCCGCTTCATAAACTGCCCCGTCAAGTTGCGCAGGGTAACCCTTCGGTGCGATCTCTGCTCGCTACCCAGCCAGGTCTGCACTTCCTTATGCGCTGCTCTATTGGGCGATTCCCCATCTAGCTCAATAACCACGCTGTCACGAGTAAACGCATTCGTCACTTCCTCTTCCGAATCAAACCCGCTCGCGACATAGCTCAGCTTGGTATACACATTCTCTACCAAGTGCATCAGCCCTTCGCTCAGCACCGACTTTGTTTCACGGTTGCTAATCGGCACCTTATTGCCCGCCACAAACACATCCGCCTGCGCAATCAGTCCTCGCAGCGTTTGCTCAATGCGGCTGCGCCGGTTGCTATTTTCCTGCTGCCGACTGTCCAGAATTCGTCGAATGCTCGCACTCAGCGCCCCGCTGTTCTTTTTGCGAATGTACTTGTCGGTTTTCACCAGCTCGTTTACTTCATCTAGCAGCCGCGAATCATCCGGCAACCGCACTAGCACTTCCTGATTGTCACCCGTCGCTAACAGGCAGGCCGTATCCTCTTTCAAATCGGGATAGCGATCACCATAGGGCGTCATCACATGCAGCGCAAAATCATTCACCTGCTGCCCAAACGCCTGATCGTCCAGCTTGCGGTTAAAGCCATACTGATGCCGCTTGTCGTACTTCAGCTTCTTATCGGTAAAGATGGTATCCCACACCATCTTTTGCAGCTCGCTAGTCACCTCACTCGGATCGACCTCCGTATTTTTAATCTCTCGGCCAATGTCCTGCTCTTCATGGGTCAAAAAGCTGTAGGCATCTCCCGAGCGCTGAATTAGCGTTTGCTTTTCTAGCCGAGCCAGCGCCGCTTCTACTTGCTCCCGTAGCCGGTTCTTATCCTGATCAATATGATCTAGGCTCAGCGTCGTCAGGTTATCTAAATTCGCGCCAATTTCCTTGACGTACTTCACCATAAACAGCGTCTTCAGTAAGTCCACATCAAACGGCTGAAGCTGCGGGTTATCCACCGCCTGGATTACCACCTGGCTAATCACGCTATCTAAAAAGCCCTCGATTGCTAGATAAAACGTGTGGAAAGGCACCAGTGCACCGACTTCCTTGTCGGCCACCGCTTTAGCTGAGATCTGAAACGCATCGAGTAGCGATCGCTCACCCGAAGCTAGGTGCTTACCTGCCGATCCCATCAGCCGCACCTGCGTAAACACCTTTTGCAAAAGCGCAAACTGATACGGCACGAATGGATAGGCCGCTACAAAGTCAGCCGCGTCCCGATATCCCGGCAGCTCTGCCGAGTCCGCTGTAAAAGCAATCTGGTTTTTGAGAATGGCCTGCTTTTGAGAAAATAGCTGCGTTAGCTCAGGCTGTGCAGTCTGCCTTTCTTTATCTAGCAGGCGTAGCTTAATCACCTCATCTGTATTAGAAGAAGACAGACTTAAAGGCCGACCAAACCGGCCCACAATCTTAGAGAAATCGTTACCTTTAATCCTATCTTTTGTAATTTCATCCATCGCTTCTTGAGAGGTGACCACCACCCAAGCCCTGCCTTGGCAGTGAATTCCTAAATCTTCTACCACCGTCTGCAAGTTCAGCATCAGGTCAGGATTTTCACCAATGTACTGCCCAACCTCATCCACCATAAAGATGAGCTGATGGCCTCGGCCCTGGGCCTCCAAGTAGTCGCGCACCGAGCAGGCAAACTTTTCGGTGCTCAAGCTGTAGTTTTTATCGTAGTTTTCCACCAGCCGGTTCGCCGCCTCAGCCGACATCCCCGTACTGCTCTGCAAAGCAGTTACAATCGCATCTTGCTGAAACGACCAGCCATCTCGATCGGCATGCCATGCTTCACCACTCGCCGCTTCAAAGGCACGTTGGAAGTCGTCATACTGACCTTTTTCATCTAGCTTGCGCTCAAATTCTGCGATCGCTGGCACCGTACCAAAGTAGCCACGATGCTCATCAAACACCTTCTGAAACACCTTGACGATACTGTCTTTTTCTCGCTTGCTATTAGCATCAGCCTTAGAATCAATATTGAACAAAATCACATCGGTTTTAGCCTGGGCTGCTTTCTGCATCGCCGCTCGCAGCAGGGCATCAGCCACCTTACGCTCATCAAAAAAGTCAAGCGCCAGCTTATCTACACCGTCTTCTTCTCCGCCCTCTCCAGTTGGGCCTTGCGCTTCTCGATTTGCCAGCAGATAGGACAAAATCTTCAGAAAGTGCGATTTCCCCGAGCCAAAGAAACCAGAAATCCATACGCCCATCTTGTCCGTAGGGGTTCCAAGGGCGCTGGTGTAGCGGTCAAAAAAGACTTGAAAGTGGCGATCTAACTCCTGAGTAACCACATACTCGTGTAGCTCCTGATACACACTCTCTTTGTCCTGCTGCCCCACCTTGATCACGCCGTTGATATTGCGCTTAATCGGCCTGTCAAAAATCTGCTCAATTTTCATTTCTTTTGCCTATCTTAAAAGGCCTTACGTGGAATCAAAGGAAAAGCCCGGTAGTAGTTATCGTCTTTAAGCGTATTAAATAGCCTTAACTCCTGCCCATCGTAGGTTCCAGGGAAAAACATGACAACCGGTGTACGATCTAGCACTGCGTGCAAATTGTTGAGGATGGTGTGCGATCTTAAAACGGGCCAGCTAGCACCTACACCCGTTAGCAGAACCAGATCCTCATCGCCACTGAGCTGAACTTGAATGTAATCAACGATTTTGTCAGGACGAACAACCGGTGCAATCGCCTTAGCAAACGCGCGATTGCCTTTACTCGCCTCCATCTCAAACGCCTTTTTCAAAAAACCGCGCTGCTCCAGCACCGCTAATAGCGCCCGGTACAAATTCACCTCAACCGCCTTTAGTCCTACTGTCGGCCCCTGTAGCTTTTGGTGCAAAGTCGGCAAAAACCTCTCTACGACGGGTTCATCTGCCGGATCGTAATCGAAAATATAAAACCCGACCTCATTGCCAATCCCGCGATTCTCTAGGAACCTAGCCTCTCGAAAAGCGGGCAACAGCTGGTTAAGGCGTTGCAAAATAGTCAAGTTATTAGTCGAATTGGCCATATGTCCGGCAGTTAAACATCCCTAGCCCACAAATGTAAACCTTCTTCTGCCTATTGTGCGCTACTGCTTTTGAAAAGCGCGATAAGAAAGGCCTCAAATTTATTTGAAATATCGATAAAGCCATCGCCACGATCGCTTTTGTTTGCGGATTGCGACTGCTATCTTACGAAACATTCTCCTAGTAAAGTCGCTGTATCCAATGCATCGGGGAAAATTGAACGCATCCGAGCTGCGCAGCTCGGATGCCTAGGGATAGAGATCGTCCTTATCGACAAGAGATAGAACAAATAAGTCTGTATAAAAAAGTCTCGTCAGCCTACGTAAAACAACAGAACTACCCCTAAAAGAAAATCTGCATGACTCGTTTCATCAGCACCTACCCCTATCCGCAGCAGCTCGCAGCGCAAGAAGCCAGCGATCGCAGCTACAGCGTCATCGCGCCATCGCGCCTCGCTAGCAGAGCAATCGCAGCTTCCTATCAGCCGCTTCGCGATACCGCCATCAAAGCCCTCGAACAGCAGGGTTGGAGGATGGCACAGCCGCTGATGGCACAGAAGCTTTTTCGGCAGACGGTTCAGGCAGTTCTTCAGCCCAGCGACCTGATTGGAACCGCGAGGGCGCTTTTTCCCGCCGTGCGATCGCTCCTACAAAGCAGCCAAAACTTAAACAGTGACTTACAGGGGCTGTCAGATCGTGCTGGCAACCTCGTTACGCTAGCTCAGCAGTACCGAGAAGCGCTACGTAAAGGCGAATTCTTCGATACAGGCGAACTCTATTGGCGAGCAGCTGAGCTAGAAATAAAATCTCAGAAGATTCTTGTCTATGGATACTTTCAGCCACAGCAAGACGAGATAGCCTGGATAGATAGACTTGCAGCAGATGAAAGCATTGTTTTCCTGCCGGTAGACCAAACGCCTCTATTTGCTGATGTTCAGTTATCTGCCGACTGCCTATCGCAAATAGGATGGTCAATAGTACCCAGTAGCACCGCAACCTATGAACCGACCAACGCTACCCTTTGCCAGACGTTTCTTCGACCGGCTCCTACTCGCACTAAACAGCTACCGATAGCCACAGATACTGTCACAGCTTGTGCCTATGGCACGCTCGACGCAGAAGCTCGCGGCGTTTTAGCTCAGGTAAAAGCGCTGCTGAACGAAGACATCCCGGCTAAAGAAATCGCCATCATTGCAAGAGATGAAAGAGCCTACGGCCCTAAGCTCATAGACATCGCCTGGGAGTATGACCTACCTATAAGAGCGCTCTATAGTACGCCACTGCTCACCACCCGTTTAGGCACCTGGATACAGCTACTGCTAGAAGTTTTCGAGGCAGGCTTTCCCTTCGAGGCGACGGCAAAGCTATTGAGTCACCCGCTTTGCAGCAATCCTGACGGCGGGTTCTGGGCGATCGCTCGCGCTCAGCATCCCAAAGGCTTCCAGCAATGGCGTGACATTGCCAGCCAGCATCTAGGCCTAGACCTATCAGTCTTGGCGCAGATTAACCAAACGCGCCGCCGTGATACCTGGGTGGGCTGGTGGCAGCGCCTATTTAAGACCTTTGACCTACGCCGCCGCTGCGCTCGGTGGGCTAGAGAAAGCATTGCTTTCAACACTTTACAACAAGGGCTAGTCGAGCTATCCAAACCCGAAACCGAACCCCTTTCATGGCCAAGCTTCCGAGAGCAACTCGAAGACTTACTAGAGAGTCTAAGCGTACCCGCTCAACCAGGGCGCGGCGGCGTAGAACTGCACTCACCGGCTTCAGTCGTCGGCACGCAGTATTCGCACCTTTTTATAATGGGTATGGCAGATAGCATCTTGCCACCGCCCGTTAGTAACGACGCGGTTCTAGACTTCTTCGAGCGGCGGCAGCTCCGTGAGCAGGCCATCGCTCTGCCGACTGCGAGTGAGCTTTTTCGCCAAGAAGCCCTCTCGTTCTATTATCTGCTGCAAGCGACAACTGGCCGCATCACCTTTTCCTATCCCAAGCTGCGTGAACGAACTGAGCAGTTGCCGAGTCCTTACTTAAAGCAGCTATCCTTGCAGGTGATCGCGCCCCCTGAGCAACCGATCGCCAGCCTTGAAGAAATGCGGCGCTACTACCTGAGACATCCCGAAAAATCAGATGAAAAAGAGGCTGATACCGTCCTCACTCAGGCTGCCTATGCCTTTGAGATAGAACAACATAGAGAAAGCGCTCAGCAGGCCAACGAGTACGACGGTGCGATTAGTATTCCATTCGACTATAGCGACTGGACATTTAGCGTCTCTCAGCTCACAACCCTGGGCCAGTGTCAGTTTAAGTGGTTTGCCGATAAGCTACTTAAGCTAGGCAGCCCGGTAGAAGTAGAAGAGGATCTAACTCCCGGAGTGCGCGGTAGTCTATACCACAAAGTTGTTGAATTCGTAGTGCACGCTGTCAAAACAGATTCAACAAAATCGATAAGCGATGCAAACTTACTGAGAGAGAGTTTCCTCTCAGCGGAGAAAGCCGTTGAGCTACCCGCTTTGCAGAATTGGGAAGTGCGCCGAGAAGAACATCTGCGTCAGCTCTCGATTACGCTGAATAAACCAGACTTTTGGAAGACAGAAGCCACTCCAATTGCCTTAGAAAAGCGTTTTGAGGGCAATTGGCAAGGTCTAAAAGTAACTGGACGAATTGACCGTATCGATGAGACACCGAACGGACTGGTGCTGATTGACTATAAAACGGGAAGTAGCGCGCCTAAAGGAATAAAAGATAGCAATGACAAAGCCAGCATCGATCTTCAGCTACCGCTATATCGAGATATCGCAGCTGAGCTATATCCAGAGCAAGGCGTCGCCGACACACAATACTTTTCTCTAACAAAGGGCAAAAAACTCTCCATTTCTAGAAACGCACCGCAACACGAACTGCCTACTGCTATTGAGACCTGCAAAACCGCTCTCCACACTGGAAGCTACCCTGTTCAGCCAGATGTAAAAAGAGAAGCCTGCAAATACTGCGACTTTGACTTGGTATGCCGCCAAGGTAGCCGTCTATCAAGAAAGGAGAACTAGCAATGGGTTTAACGACAGAGCAAGAATCAGCGGCCTACGCTAACGGTAGCGTCGCAGTCACCGCAGGCGCAGGGACTGGCAAAACCCATATGCTCACGGAGCGATATCTGCATTTTTTAAGAAGCTCCAAAGGATTTTCACCCCTGCAAATCGTAGCTGTGACTTTTACAGAGAAAGCTGCTACTGAACTGAGATCTCGCATTCGCAAGGCAGTCACCCAAGAAATGGGCGTTGGCGTAGCCTCTCAAAAGGAGAATCGCATAGAGATTCTCGCCGAACTTGAAGCCGCCCAAATTAGCACCTTTCACTCACTGGCTACCCGCATCTGCCGGGAGCACCCCGAATGTGCCAATGTTCCACCAGATTTTACCGTTCAAGACGCGGTTGACGCTTCCTTATGGCAAGTCGAACACTTCGATACTGCATTAGCACAGCTGCCTGCACGTCTCTTTGAAGCCGTGCCCTTCTCGCTTATGCAGAACATCTTAAAAACGCTACTGTCTGATCCGCTCACCGCACAAGAAGCACTAATGCGAGATCGCGCAAATTGGCTACCGGCTTTAGAGACTTTTCGAGAAACGCTGTTAGCTGATATCTCAGGGCAACCTAAATGGGTGTCTGCCTGCGGTGTCTTAAGTCAAGTTGGCGGCCCTTCAGGGGATAAAAGAGAAGTCGTTCGAGAAAAAGCGTTGGAGCTCGCATCGGCCTTTGATGCAACTGGCGATTCCTCGTATCTAGAAGACCTCTCTACGCTCTCACTTGCTGGCGGCAGCAAAAGAAAGTGGCCTGATGCAGACAGCTTTGATTCGGTAAGAGACGCGGTCAACGTGCTCAAGAAAATTGCCAAAGGCACACTTAAAGTCTTAGAAGCGCTAATACCAAATGACTATGACAATCAGGCTGAAGCTATGCTGCCTGATATTCGAGAAGCGTTTTTATTAGTGCGCGGCTATCTGCA
>JBCBKQ010000211.1:0-10335 GCA_038521595.1 Cyanobacteria bacterium J06627_28
GCTACGAAGCAGAGCTGCTAAAAGCCACTATCAATGTAAACACGCGTCAGCGTTTGCTCACGGTTGAGAAGCTGCAAAAAGAGCTGAAGATTTTGAAGGGTAAAACCGTTGGCTTGCTTGGCATCACGCATGTCGTCGGTGTCTGGCTTAAACGTGAGGCCAAGCAAGCCAACGGTTTTACCCTTCAAAATCTTCAACTCTTTTTGCAGCTTCTCAACCGTGAGCAAACGCTGACGCGTGTTTACATTGATAGTGGCTTTTAGCAGCTCTGCTTCGTAGCTATAGTCGTCAGCGGTATGTACCAAGGCAGAAACGTCCTTGGGAAAGCAAGAGCCGCCCCAGCCAATGCCCGCCTGCAAAAACTTGCTGCCAATGCGCGAATCTAGGCCGATGCCGCTGGCGACCTGGGTGACGTCTGCTCCGACGCGATCGCAAATATTCGCCACCTCATTAATGAAGCTAATCTTCGTCGCTAGGAAGGCATTAGACGCATACTTCACCATCTCTGCCGAGTTCAGATCCGTTGTCACCACAGGGACAGGCGCTGCGCTTTGGTCTTCCGCAAACTTCCGCTCGACTAAGGGTTGATACAGGTCCTTCATCATGCCTAGTGCCTTTTCGCTATTGCTGCCGAGCACAATGCGATCCGGGTTAAACGTATCAAAAACCGCCGAACCTTCTCTCAAAAATTCAGGGTTACTCACCACGTCAAACGTCGCCTCAGCGCCACCCTGCCGCTCAGCCAAACCATCCATCACAATCATGCGAACCCAGTCGCCGGAGCCAATGGGCACCGTAGATTTATTCACAATGACCTTGTAGCCGCCGTTCAAATTCTCACCAATGCCACGGGCCACCGCTTCTACATAGCGCGTGTCACTCTCACCTGTCGGCAGCGCAGGCGTACCCACCGCAATAAACAAAATCTCGCCATGGCTGACGCCCGCGCCCAGATCAGACGTAAATTCTAAATTGCCAGACTCCATCGAAGACTTCATCAGGTCAGAGAGGCCAGGCTCATAAATCGGGGACTGCCCCGACTTCATCAGCTGTACTTTTTCTTCATTGTTATCTACACAGATAACGTGATGACCAATGTGAGATAGACACACCCCTGTGACCAGGCCCACATAGCCAGTTCCAATAACACAAACACGCATGATGGTTCGACTCTCTTAAAATGAAGGACTTAACAATACAAAATCGACTTAAGGCAATAAGCTGGGCTAAAAGTACGGGCAAATAAAACGGCAGGTGAGCACCCACACATCAAATTGCCCCGTCCTTTCAACTATTCTTCTCAACGCATACCTTGGTTCAAACGGTTGAGGCGCACTTAGGCGTTCGTAACCGTCGTATCCGCTAGGGTTGGACTAAGCTTGCCGGCCGCTGCCAGCCGCTCGCGAAAATCAGCGATGGTTTTTTCTAGACCTTGCTGTAAGGGGACAGAAGGCTCCCAATCTAAAAGCTGCTGAGCTTTTGTAATGTCGGGCCTACGGCGCTTAGGATCATCCTGGGGGAGCGGCTTGTACTGTACTTCTACATCAGGATTGACCATTTTCTGGATAGTCTGCGCCAGCTGTAGGATGGTGTACTCACCTGGATTGCCGATGTTGATAGGGCCAATGTGGTCACTATTCATCAGGCGAATAAAGCCTTCTACTAGGTCAGAGACATAGCAGAAGCTGCGCGTTTGGGAGCCGTCACCGTATACCGTCAGCGGCTGGCCGCTGAGAGCCTGCACTATAAAGTTGCTCACCACACGCCCGTCATTTTCTAGCATTCGAGGGCCGTACGTGTTAAAAATGCGGACAACTCGAATATCAACATCGTTTTGCCGGTGATAGTCAAACGACAGCGTTTCAGCCATGCGCTTGCCCTCGTCATAGCAGCTGCGAATGCCAATTGGATTCACGCTACCTCTATATTCCTCAGGCTGAGGATGTACTTCTGGATCCCCGTACACTTCAGATGTGGATGCCAAGAAAAATCTAGCTTTTACTCGCTTCGCCAAACCCAACATATTGAGTGTGCCCAATACGTTAGTTTTAACTGTTTTTACGGGGTTGTACTGATAGTGAACAGGTGAGGCTGGGCAAGCCAGGTGGTATATCTGATCGACTTCGAGTCGAATCGGTTCTGTAATATCGTGGCGAATCAGCTCAAAGTAAGGATGATCCATCCATTTCAAAACATTGCGTTTGTGGCCGGTGTAGAAATTGTCTAAACAAATGACGTCATGATTGGCTTCCATTAGCCGGTCGATTAGGTGGGAGCCAATGAAGCCAGCCCCTCCGGTCACTAAAATTCTCATAGGGTTCTTGTCTCCAGTGGATGTCTCATCAGCGGCTACGGCCAAGTTAAAGGTGCCCTTTCTCTCGGTGAGTCGCAAAGGCCTGCTGATCCATAATGGCTTCAGCTGATAGACGCAGCCAAATCAGCAGCTCGAAAGCTGCTTGCAAAACCTATCGCATCAGTGCAGTGTCATTTGCAGTAGTAGAGATACGAAAAGCTACTTAAGCTGACTAGAAATGTAACAAAAATTGTCGGTTTTTCTTAAGACCTCGTTTAGGTTTCACCAAAACTTCAACCGTTTTCGATATAGCCAGCTCCGTAAAAAGTTGTGCGGTGTTGTTTGCATGGTTTATTTATGCAGAACACTGCTTCTGCATAAATAAACCATGCAAATGGAATACACAGTTAGGTCAGCTTCAACACGGCCATAAAGGCTTCTTGAGGGACGTCTACCGTACCGATAGACTTTAGACGCTTTTTGCCTTTTGCCTGCTTTTTCAGGAGTTTTTTCTTTCGAGAAATGTCGCCGCCATAGCATTTGGCCAAGACGTCTTTGCGCAGTGCCGGGATGCTTTCACTGGCAATAATACGGCTGCCGATGGAGGCCTGCACCGGAATCTTAAACTGGTGGCGAGGAATGAGTTCTTTGAGCTTTTCGGTGAGGGCGCGGCCCACGTAGTAAGCTTTGTCGCGGTGCACAATCGCGGCTAGCGGATCAACAGTATCACCGTTGATTTTGACATCGAGTTTCACCAGATTATTCACCCGATAGCCAATTAGCTGATACTCCATGCTGGCATAGCCCCGGCTGCGAGATTTCATCTGGTCAAAAAAGTCGGTGACTACTTCAGCGAGGGGCAGCTCATAAATCAAGGTCGTGCGCCCTGGTGTCAGATATTTCATATCCTGAAAGTCGCCGCGACGGGTTTGGCATAGCTCCATGAGCGTGCCAACAAATTCTTCGGGCGTAATAATGTCTACTCGCACATAGGGCTCTTCAATTTTTTCGCGGTACTGAGGATCTGGCAGCAGGCTTGGGTTGTCAATTTCGACGACTTCCCCTTGGATGGTGTACACCTTATAAATGACGGAGGGCGCTGTGGTAATCAGATCTAGGTTGTACTCTCGCTCTAGCCTTTCTTGGACAATTTCCATGTGCAAAAGGCCCAAGAAACCGCAGCGAAAGCCAAAGCCCATGGCGCTAGAGGTCTCAGGCTCATACTGCAGCGCCGCATCGTTAAGCCTGAGCTTGTCTAGGGCTTCTCGTAGATCTTCGTACTGGTCAGAATCGGTGGGAAACAGGCCGCAAAAGACCATCGGTTTAGCTTCTACGTAGCCTTCTAAGGGCTCTGCTGCGGGCGACTTGACGAGGGTTATGGTGTCGCCTACCCGTGCATCTTCGACTGATTTGATCGAGGCAGCGATGTAGCCTACTTCGCCTGCATGGAGTTCGTCTACGGGTACTTGCCCAGGAGAGAGCACGCCTAGCTCGTCAATGTCGTATTCTTTGCCGGAGGCCATAAGACGAATGCGATCGCTCTTCTTTACCACCCCATCCATCACCCGAAAATAGACAATCACGCCGCGATAGCTGTCGTAATAGCTATCAAAAATCAAGGCTCGCACAGGTGCTTGCGTGCGATCTTCTGGTGGCGGTACGAGGTAAGTAATCGCTTCTAAAATCTCAGGAACGCCAATGCCTTCCTTGGCCGAGGCCATCACCGCATTACTACAGTCGAGCCCAATGACTTCTTCAATCTCTTGCTTGACACGTTCAGGATCTGCTCCTGGCAGGTCTACTTTATTGAGAACTGGGATGATTTCTAGGTCGTTTTCAATGGCCAGGTACACGTTTGCCAGGGTCTGCGCTTCGACGCCCTGAGAAGCATCAACCACCAGCAGTGCCCCTTCGCAGGCGGCTAAAGATCGCGAGACTTCGTAGGTAAAGTCTACGTGTCCTGGCGTGTCGATGAGATTTAGCACATAGTTTTCACCGTCGTTGGCGGTGTAGTTCATGCGCGCGGCCTGGAGCTTGATAGTGATGCCGCGCTCACGCTCGATGTCCATCGAGTCGAGAAACTGGGCCTTCATGTCGCGATCGCTGACGGTACCTGTCTTTTGAAGCAATCGGTCGGCTAGCGTGGACTTGCCATGGTCAATATGGGCAATGATAGAAAAGTTGCGTAGCCGGGAAACGGGTACATCAGTCATGGAGAGGCTACTGAAGAGACTTCAAGAAAGATAGTTAAGAAGATCTAAACTATATAGCTAATGGCAATCTGCCATATCACTTCATACTAATGTCTTCTTGCCAAGTCTGAAAAAATGGGATGGTGAGGCAGGCTTCTGATGGCTGCTGAATGCCAGTAATAGCTAGCGCTTTCGAGTCGCGATCGCGACAATAAGCGATAATCTTAAAGGGCATCATCCTATATTGATGAAAGCAGGATAAGAATAAGCGCTCAGGAGCTATGTGCTGCTGGCTTTTTCTCGAAACATTTTTTAGCGCTTTCTGGCTTATTTTTTCTGGCTTATTTTTTCTGGCTTATTTTTTCTGGCCTGTTTTTCTGGCTTATTAATTGGGTTATCGACTCTGTGTTATCGACTCTTTGCTATTTAATCTCTGTTATCTAACCTCTATTACCTAATCTTTGTGGTTAGCGTTAGCTTTTAGAGACTCGTCGTCAAAGCGCCAATGTCCCGGTCTGTTCCTTCGCACTCTTCACTAGATCCGACAGTGGTACCTGATGCTCGTCAGGTAGCGATGCTGAATGGCTCGGTTGATTCAGAAGACGTTTTGGTGATGACCCACACCATAGAAGGCGAGCTACTGACGCTTTATTGGCCCCAAGGTGAAAGCTGTATAGACTGTCAGATTCTCGCTGGACAATCGGTTGAACTGTTGTTTGGCCCGGTCGCACTTGAGCCCTATCTCTCAAAAGCAAAGGCAGTCCTCAAGAGTCAAACCCCAGAATCTTTTCAGTGCGTGATTCGCTGTGGTCAGCAGCCTGTGAGCTTTGAGTTTTTGCTGAGCCCAATCACCCTGAGTGCAGCTGCTGACGGAGCCCCTGTGCCAACAGGCATTGTCGGTGTTGGCAGACGGATAACACCGGAAGCCACGCAGCTTGCCGATGTGCACTTTACAACGAACGATGGCGGCGACCGTAGCTATTACGCGCTGCTATCGCGAGTGGCTTCCAAAATTCGTAAAAGCTTAGAAATAGAGACCATTTGGCAGCAGACGGTAGATGGCCTAGGGACGATGTTGGGCCTAGATCGCTGCCTAGTTTGCGATTACTCACAGCCGATGCAGACTGTGACCGTTGTCGCAGAATATCACCAGGACACCGTTCAGCCCTGTCTCGGTAAAACCTTTGATTTGCCTGCCAAGCCTGATTTTGTAAACACACTGCAGACCCTTGAGCCCGTTATCTCTGACTTTGACCAGCGTGATTTTGAGCACAATCTTGAAAAAGTCGGTAATAAACGCCCCTATACAGTGCTGACCGTAGCTACCTGCTATCAAAATGCGCCCAACAGCATTCTGGTGCTTCAGCAGCCGCCCAATCGACCCTGGCAGCCGTTTGAAATTGAGCTGATTCAAGAGCTGACGGATCAAGTGGGAACGGCGATCGCCCATGCCAAGCTCTTTAGTGAGAGCAAGACGATGACTCAGGAGCTACGCATAAAGTCTCAGGCGCTGCGTCAAAGCAACGAAGAGCTAATGCGTAAGCACGACGAGTTAGAAGAAGCAAAGCGGCAGGCAGAAGAAGCCTCTCGGCTTAAAAGTGATTTTTTGGCCAATACGTCCCATGAGCTCAGAACGCCGCTCAACGGCATGATTGGCTTTTTGCGTCTGGTGCTAGATGACATGGCCGACGACGAGGAAGAGCAGACAGAATTTATCCAGGAGTCTCACGACTCGGCAATTCATTTGCTCAATTTGATCAATGACGTTTTAGACATTGCCAAAATTGAGGCAGGCAAGCTCGATTTAGAAATGAGCGCGGTGAGTATCAAAGAGCTGCTAGATGAAATTGAAAAGTCTTTGCGTCCACACATTGAGCGACGTGGCCTAGAGTTTACGCTTGAGCAGCCCGCCACCCTAGACGATCTCAAGGTCTACGGCAACTACCAGCGGCTAAAGCAGGTAATGCTAAATCTGGTCGGCAATGCCAAAAAGTTCACCCATGAGGGTGGCATCGCAATCAATGTAGAGATTAAGCCTCAGCCTTTTGAATTTGCAGGCCGTTCTTGGCCTGGCCTTGTCAAAATTAGCGTGGCGGATACGGGAATTGGGGTTTCTTTAGAAAAGCAAGATCGCCTGTTTCAAACCTTTAGCCAGGTGGATAGTGCCCGCACTCGTCAGTACGAAGGCACTGGGCTGGGCCTGTCGATTTCGCAGCGGCTGGTGGAAGCGATGGGTGGCAAAGTTCAGTTCATTAGTATGGGTGAGGGCTTGGGTTCTACAGTGAGCTTCACGGCCATTTTGTATCAAGAGCCTGTAATAGAGCTGAACGCATAGGCTCCTCGCTGATGTATGGAGCTGATATATGAATGAGTGCGACTGCGTGATGAGTGCTACTGCTGCTCTGACAAAAAATCAGGACGGGCGGCTTTTGTCTCTAGAAGGATTTGAGTGAGGCGCTCCCAATTTTTGGTTTCTATCTGTGAGATTGTGTGCTCTAGGCTTTGCTGATAGCGTTTGAGCGATCGCAGCACTTCTGCCCGATTGTACTGGGCCATCATCACCCCCAATTCTGGATTGCCCCCTCCTACTCGGCTCGTATCGCGAAAACCGGAGCTGGCTAGCTGTTCTGAGAGCTGGCGTACGGCTCCATCGGGTTCTTGCAGTGCCGCCTGAATAAGGCTGGCGCTGACCATGACCGGCAGGTGAGAAATCCAAGCGACGGCACGATCATGGGCTTCGGGTGTGCAGTGATAGAGGGTTGAGCCTAGCTGCTGTGCAAGGGTTTCAAGGGTGGCGATCGCCTCCTCATCCGTCTCTAGCCCATCTACTGCCACAGGCGTAATCACATACGAATTTCCCTTGAATAGCCCTGCTTCAGCGGCCTCAATCCCCGCCTCGCTTTTTCCACTCATGGGATGCCCACCGACAAATCTAGCCCAGTGCTTTGTTGCCGCTGCTACTAGCTCTGCCTTGACCGAGCCCACATCCGTCACAATGGTGTCCTGGGGCAAAATAGCCGCGAGCGCCTCTACCGTCGGCAAAATTGTGGCAATCGGCGTACAGATAAAGACGACATCACAGCCCACCAGATCCTCTAGCTGAATACTTGCAACATCTACGATTCCTCTTGCCTGAGCTACTTGACAGGTCTTTTCCCGCCGAGCAATCCCTACAACCTGATGGCCCATCGCCCTAAAATCTATCCCCAGACATCCTCCGATCAGCCCCAGTCCTATAATTCCGATTTTCATGTTCCGATCTTTATGGCGTATTTTTTATGGCGTATTTTTTATGGCGTATTTTTTATGGCGTGTTTGTCGCTTGGCGCACATAGTGTAGGTGATAAATATAGGCGATGTAGGCGATTAATGACCGCTATTGGCTTTCCTCTTCATGTGCCACAATAAAATCCATCCGTCACCACCCGCTTGCCCTTTTTTCTCCTCATCGAGTGATAGAAACAGAAGTTCACCAGCGCCTTCGGGCTTATTTGCGATCGCAGGGGCACACCCAATGGCCGCATCATTTGACCATGGCAAGGTTAGTGGCCAGAGCGTTGCGCGTAGGCCGCAGTGCCCTGATTCAAACAGATAGCCTAGCGGCGTATAAAGGAACCCATCGCCTCAGCTACTTGATTCCGGCGCTGCTGTGGCCAGAACCGGCTGTTCTAGCACTGCCGGATGCCTTGCTAGAGACAGTTCTACAGCAAGATATACCTAATTTGCAGCAGAGTCTGCCCATTATTAAGCCAGTGCGGATGGGCGATCGCTGGCCTAGCCCAGACTTTCGTGGGCTGCTGGTAACCTCTGCAAAGGGTTGGCTGCGCGATCGCCTCCAATCTCAGCAAAACGAAGCTAATCCCAAATTCCCTACTAAATCTCCCACCAGATTCCCCACCAAATTCCCCACCAAGATTCCCACCCTAATCGACGGCGTCAGCGATTTAGAAAGCTGGATCCGTGAGACGCTCACCGTCTCCCTCTCTGCGCCAGACTGGGAAGCCCTCATGCTTGCCTGCCCGGGGCAGCAGGCGTTTATTCGCGACTTGCGCGTGCGCATCACCCACGCCATTTTTCAGCATCCGGCCAATCCTTACAGCTGCCATCTCATTGACCAGCCCGAAGCGGCCCTCCTGCACGAGCTATTCGATGCACTGCACGCCTATGGAGACGATGGTCGATTGCCCTCGCCGTGGCAAGCCTTTGCTCATCATTTAGCTCGGCCCGAAAGGCTCGCCTGGAGCCGCTTAAATAGAGAGCTTGGTAGTGTGGTGCTCTCTAGCGCACCGACCGATATTGATACAGTACTGGCCCCTGTGTGGGCGCAGCAGCCTGTTGTGCTCATGGGCGCCGATCTAGACACCGATCAAAAGGCAAAGCGATATCGCGATCGCCTGGGATTGGGCGACATGACCTGTCTGCGATTTGGTCCGGATCGCCACCACGATTTAGTACAGCTCTATCTGCCAGATCGGTTGCCCATGCCAAATACCAGCCACTTTAGGGCGGCTGTTTTGCAAGAAATTCGCCGTTTGCTCTGTGCGCAAATCTCCCCGCCAGTGTTGCCCCACGCAATGATGTCTATGGATGTCATGCCTATAGAGGATGCCGATGGTGCTGCGTTGACTGCCGAGGCTGATAACGCTTCTAGTCATGGTCCGACGGTCATCATCATTGGCGATGTCCCGCTGCGGGCTCAGTTCGCCTCTATTTTGGCGGCTGAATTTGGATCTCGAATTCAGGTAGAAAGCCCAGTCGATAGCAATGGAATATTGATTACAGGGTGGGCGTACTGGCAGGCTAACCAAGCTAGCTTTCAGCCGCCTAGCCTATTGATTGTGACGACGCTGCCCATTCCCTCCCTCGAAAATCCGCTAGTGGCGGGGCGCGTCGCTACCTATAAGCGACGCCGACAAGATTGGTTTAAGGCGTATTTACTGCCAGAGACGCTGAGCACTTTACAACGTGCGATCGCACCTGTTCGGCAGTGTAAAGGTGCATCAGTCGGCGTCGTTGCCCTACTGGATAACCGAGTCAACCACCGCAGCTATGGCCGCACAATACTATCGGCGCTCAGCCCGGCTGCTCGCAGCAGCTACTTAGACCCCACTTGGTTTATTCCCGCCGGGATGACCCCTGCCAATACCTAATGACTGGCGAATAAGCTCTTCTGATTACATCCTTCTTATTACATCCTTCTGATTACATCCTTCTGATTACACTCTAAACAAATAATAATTTAGCTATCAAAGTGGCGAAGGTTTGTCGGCGTGCTCGCTATGATCGGTAGCAACCATTTATCAATAAAGACACTGCAACCGCCATGGGAGAATCCAAACGCCGCCAGCTAGAAATGGGTGATAAGTACGGTAAGCCAGAGCCTTTTCTCCCCGGCGTTCCAATTAGTAAAGAGACCGCTGAGAAATTTGTCACATGGTCTAGTCGCGGTGCTTGGGCTGGCATTATTTTGATGATTGTAGCTTGGCTGACGATTCGGTTTATTGGCCCTGGTTTTGGCTGGTGGACAGTCGTGAGTTAGTCGCTCGTTTTCCAAACGCTCTTAGATTTCCTGCTTTGATTCCCTTCTTTGATTCCCTTCTTTGATTCCCTTTATTAAGGAGCATAAGGAGCTTATCGATTGCAGCTCTAGTTATTAACGCTACAGTTGCTAATGCTTTGTAGCGTTAGTCTAATTTGTGCCAGCTTTTCGAGGGTTGTGTTGGGGTGCCTTCAAAGGCACTTTCAAGGAAAGGGTGCATTTAAATGAGTATTTCCAACTCTAGCAAAGAGCAATTGACTCCATGCAGCCTATAACAATCAGGCTAGGAATCATCTCTTTCGATAGTTAGA